>JBIOWA010000064.1:0-10008 GCA_044868045.1 Candidatus Limnocylindrales bacterium | reverse complement strand
CCGAACGTCAGGCAGGTGGCGATCGAGCGATAGAACGGGGCGATCCAGTCGTGGCCGCGCTGCAATGCCCAGGCGATGCCGACCTGGGCACCCTCGTGACCCTGACCGGAGATCACGAACGGGATCCGTCCCGCCCGGTTGAGGATCCACATCCGCTCATCCAGCGCTCGGGCGAGCGCGACGTAGCGATACATCTCGATGAGGTCGTCGTCGGGGAGCCCGACCGATGCTGCGAGTCCCGTGTCGCTCCCCTTCGTCACGGTCATCGGCGGGTCAGAAGTTGATCGACCGGCCGTCGACGGCCATCGCCGCTTCGCCGATGACCTCGGACAGGGTCGGATGGGCGTGTGTCGCACCGCCTATCTCCCAGGCGGTCGCGTCGAGCTCGAAGGCGAGCGAGGCTTCCGCGATGAGATCCGTCGCGTGCGGGCCCACGATGTGGACCCCGAGCGTGTCCTGCGTCTCGGGATTGGCGATCACCTTGGCGAAGCCCTCGTAGTCGCCCCCGATGATCGCCTTGCCGATCGCCTGGAACGGGACCTTGCCCACCTTGTAGGGCGTGCCGGCGGCCTTGACCTGCTCCTCGGTCAGGCCGATCGAGGCGATCTCGGGCCGGCAGTAGGTCGCCCGGGGCTGCTTCGTGTAGTCCATCTCGTGGACATTGGCCTCGCCGGCGATCACGTGCGCCGCGATGATCCCCTCGTGGGCTGCGACGTGGGCCAGCCACAGGCCACCGATCAGGTCGCCGATCGCATACACGTGCGGCTCCTTGGTGCGCATCCGCCCGTTGACCTTGACGACGCCCCGGTCGGTCTCGACCTTGGTCGTCTCAAGACCGATCTCCTCGATGTTCGCCGCACGACCCGTCGCGACGAGCATCATCTCGGCGCGAACCTCCTGCGGTTCCTTCCCCTCGGGTCCGACATCCACGCAGATACCGTTCTTGTCGGTCGTGACCGATGCCGGATCGAACCGGGCGTTGGTGACGACCGTTATGCCGCGTTTCTCGAAGCTGCGGGTGACGACCTTCGACACCTCGAGATCCTCGAGCGGCACGATCTGCGGCGCGTACTCGAGCAGCGTGACCTTGACCCCGACGTCGGCGAACAGGCTAGCGAACTCGACACCGACCGCCCCCGCGCCGACCACCACGATGTCCTTGGGCAGGGTCGTCATCTTGAGAACGTCGTCGCTCGTAACGATCCGCGTGCCGTCCGGCGTCAGCCCCGGTAGCGATTTCACGCGAGACCCTGTCGCCAGGATCACGTCCGTGGCCTGTAGCACGCGATCGCCGCCCTTGCCCGGTGTTCCATCGTCCCCGGGCTGGCTCACCCGGACCTTGGTCGGGCCGTCCAGCCGCCCGCGACCGTCGATCCAGGTCACCTTGTTCTTGGTCACCAGCGACTTGAGCCCGGTCCACATCCGCTTGACGACCGCGTCACGCCGCTCGGCGAACGCCGCGTAGTCGATCTCCGGCTCGCCGGGCAGCGTCACGCCGTAGTCCTTGGCATGGCGAACCCGCTCGGCGAAGGCCGCCGACTCGAGAAGCGCCTTGGTGGGGATGCAGCCGCGGTGGAGGCAGGTGCCGCCGATCTTGTCCTCATCGACGAGCGCGACCTTGAGCCCGAGCTGCGCCGCGCGGAAGGCTGCGGTGTAGCCGCCGGTCCCGGCGCCGAGCACCACGAGGTCGAAGTCGTTGGACGAGCCGACAGCCATCGATCAGAGAGTACGCGTGCCGTCGCAGGGGGCGCAAACGAGTCCGGGGCCGCGGCGCACCGGCCGGATGGTCTTGGTGGGTCGAACGCGTGGCATCTCGGCGTTGTGGCGGGCGTCGCGGCCCCCTACAGTGGCGGCACAGGAGAGGGACATGCTTTTCGCACCCGGTCTTCGACGCCGTGCACTCGCGATCGCGGTCGGCGTGGCACTCGCGGCGTCGGTCGTACCACCCGCGCTTGCAGCCCAGCCGCCGCGCTCGTCCGCCGATCTCCGAGCGATGGCCCTGCAGCCCAGCGAGCGGCTCGTGGCGGCCAAGTCGACGACGAGCCGGCTGGCTCGAACCGATCCCGGTCTGCTCGCCCGGAACGACGCGCGCATGGTCGATGTGATCGTCAAGCTCGACTACGACTCCGTGGCGACGTATGCCGGCGGGATCCGTGGCCTTGCCGCGACGAGCCCCAAGGTCACCGGCAAGCCACTCAGCAGGACATCACGTGCCGATCGGGCTTATCGCGCCTACATCAAGGGCAAGGAAGACGCGTTCATCCGCGCGCTTGCCAGGACAGTTCCGACAGCCCGCGCAGGTAGTCGCATCAACACCGTCTTCGGTGGCCTCGCAGCCCGCATCCCGGCAAGTGGCGTCGAAGCCATCCTGCGGATCGAGGGTGTCGTCGCCGTCCAATACGACTCGCTGCGCAAGCCGCTGACCGACGCGAGCCCGGGGTTCATCGGGGCGAACCCGGTCTACGACAAGCTCGCAACCACGGCGAATGCCGGCCAGGGGATCATCTTCGGCGACCTCGACACCGGTGTCTGGCCCGAACATCCTTCGTTCGAGGACCTGGCTAACCTGCCGGCGCCTCCCGGCCCGACCAGGACCTGTGACTTCGGCGACAACCCCGTGACGGTCGCGGCCGACCCGTTCGAGTGCAACAACAAGCTGATCGGCGGTGAGGCGTTCCTCGACACCTACCTGTCCGATCCCGACCGGGCGGCGGACGAGGCGTTCACGACGGCACGCGACTCGAGCGGGCACGGGACGCACACGACCAGCACGGCCGCCGGCAACATCCTCGACACCGCACCCGTCCTCGGCGTCGAACGCGGCCCGATCCACGGCATCGCGCCTGGGGCGTGGGTCATCGCCTACAAGGTCCTCGGCGCCCAAGGCGGCTTCACCTCGGACATCGCCGCGGCCATCGGCGAGGCGATCTACGACGGCGTCGACGTCATCAACTTCTCGATCTCGGGCGGCAACAACCCGTTCACGGACGCCGCCGAGCTCGGGTTCCTCGATGCCTACCAGGCGGGCGTCGTCGTCGCCGCATCGGCCGGGAATTCGGGCCCGGGTGCCGGCACCACGGATCACGCCTCGCCGTGGGTCATCACGGTCGCGGCGTCCACCCAGACCCGCGAATTCACCTCGCAACTGACGGTGACCAGTGGTGGCAGCACCTTCGAAACGGAAGGTGCCTCACTCACGCAGGGCGTCGGCCCCCTTCCCGTGGTGCTGTCCTCGGCCGCGCCATACAGCAACAACCTCTGTGACGCACCGGCTGCACCCGGTACCCTCACCGGCAAGATCGTGGCCTGCCAGCGGGGTGAGGTCCCTCGCGTGGACAAGGGCTACAACGTCCTGCAGGGCGGCGCCGAGGGCATGATCCTCTACAACGCCTCGCTGGCCGACGTGGAGACCGACAACCACTGGCTGCCGACCGTCCACCTCGCGAACGGGACGGCGTTCAAGGCTTTCGTCCTCGCTCACCCGGGCGCGACCGCCGAGTTCACAGCCGGGGCGAAGACCACCGGCCAGGGTGACGTCATGGCCGCCTTCTCGTCGCGAGGTCCGGGCGGCCTGTTCATCAAGCCAGATGTCACGGCTCCCGGCGTCCAGATCCTGGCCGGTCACACGCCAGTTCCCGAATCGATCACCGATGGACCGCCTGGTGAGTATTTCCAGGCCATCGCGGGCACGTCGATGTCGGCGCCCGAGGTGGCCGGCGCCGCGATCCTCGTCCGTGCCGTCCATCCGTTCTGGACGCCGGGTCAGGTGAAATCGGCGCTCATGACCTCCTCGAGGAGCACGGTCGTGAAGGAGAACCTCAGCACGCCGGCCGACCCGTTCGACATGGGCGCCGGGCGGATCGACGTCGCGGCCGCCATAGCGGCGCCCTTGACCTTCGACGAGACCGCGGCGCATTACTTCGACACCGGCAACGATCCGTTGTACGCCATCAACCTCAACCTGCCGTCCGTGAACGCCCCGGTCATGCCGGGCCTCCTCACGACGACGCGCACCGCCATCAATTCGAGCGGTCGCACGCAGACCTACACCGTGGCGACGACGTCGCCGGCCAGTTCGACGATCTCGGTCAGTCCGTTGTCGTTCACGCTGGCCCCCGGTAACGCGATCAAGCTCAAGGTCACGATCACGTCGACCGCCGCTCCCGACGTCCAGCGCTTCGGCCAGATCCGGATCACGGCTGTCACCGGCGTGGGGACCAACCGCGTCGTGACCCGAGTGCACCTGCCGGTCGCGTTCATCAAGACGCAGGGTGACGTCAAGCTGACGCAGTCCTGCGCACCGACGACGATCAAGGTGAGCTTCACGACGCTGTGTTCGATCACCGCGACGAACAAGGGGTTCACCGACCAGGAGGTCGACCTTGCGACAACGACCTCAAGCAAGTTGAGCGTCACGACCGTCCTCCGGGTAACCAGGGTCAACAGCCACCTCGTGCGCAAGCTGAACGTCCTGCTGGCTGGCGGCGAGCCGGGCGTGCCGTCGTTGTCGCCGTTGGGCTTCGAGGGTTATCTGGCCCTGGACAGCCTCGGCGTGCCGGCGATCGCGGTCGGCGACGAGGAGATCCTCAACTTCGATATCCCCGCCTTCGAATACGGCGGTGCGTCGTACACCAGGATCGGGGTCGACACAAACGGCTACGTCGTCGTAGGCGGGGCCACCGCGGACGACAACGAGTGCTGCAACCTGCCGGCGGGCCCATCCCCGACTCGGCCGAACAACGTGCTCGCACCGTTCTGGACCGACCTCGATGGGTCGTCCTCGGAGGGCATCTTCGCGGCCGAGCTCACGGACGGCACGAACAACTGGATCGTGATCGAGTACCGCATGAACGTCGCCGGCACCAGCGACCTCCGCACGTTCCAGGTGTGGATCGGCGTCAACGGGGTCGAAGACGTCTCGTACTCGTACGTTCCGGCGGACCTGCCGTATACCGATCCAAACGGCCAGGACTTCCTGGTCGGTGCCGAGAATCCGATCGGGGAAGGCGAGATGGCGGCGACGCTACCCACCGAAGACCTGCGCGTCACCTCGAGCGATCCGACCCCCGGCCAGTGGTACAACTACAAGGTCCGCGCTCGCGGAACATCGGCTGGGCGGGCGAGGGTCAGCTCGTCGATGACGGCAACCTTCGTGCCGGGTGTCACGACCGTCCCCAAGGTCATCACGATCGTGAACTAGCCGGACGATCGGCGTCGCGAATCGTCGTCGCGGACGGTCCGGCGAGGGGGCCGTCGGGACCTTTCGCAGGGTGGGTCTCGCCCGAGAGCCGGTGCTATGCTCGGCCTCCTCGAGCCATCGAATGGGAGCATCGGTGGGACCCGAAATCCTGCGCGCAGTGGGCCTCATGCTCGTCGCCTACCTGGCCGGCTCGATCCCCGTCGGTTCGCTCGTCGCGTCCCACGTCGGCGGCCCGGACCTGCGCTCGATCGGTTCGGGTCGGACCGGCGGCACGAACGCCCTTCGCGCGCTCGGCCGGAAGTGGGCGGCCGTCGTCGTGCTGGGGGACTTGCTGAAGGGCGCCCTGCCGGTCGTGCTCGCCCGCATCGTCACAGGCGATCCGCTGATCGAGGTGTTGTGTGGTGGGGCCGCCGTGGCCGGTGCGATCTGGAGCGTCTTCGCCCGGTTCCGAAGCGGTCGGGGGGTGGGCACGGGCGTCGGGACGATGCTCGTGATCCAGCCGCTCGCCGTGCTGCTCGCGACACCCGTATTCGTGGTCGCGATCCTGCTGACCCGTTATGTCTCAGTCGGCTCGCTGCTCGGCTCGGCGGCGATGTTCCCGGCGATGCTGTTCGTCGGCTTGCTCGTGCCGGGCACGCCGCTGCCGTACGTCATCTACACGGCGGTCGGCACGGTCTTCATCTGGCTCGCTCACGCCGACAATATCGAGCGCCTGCTCCACGGCACAGAGCGCAAGTTCGACCTGGAGATGCTCGCCGGCAAGCGACCGGGTTGACGTCCGCGGGACCTGGAGAATCGATCGACCCGGGTCGGCTGACAACCCGGGTCGGGGATCACGCTGGTTCGGCGGGCCGTTGATCGGCCCGCGCCGAGAGGATTGATTAGGCGCCGCGCATGCTCCGGAAGCAGTCGCTGCAGTAGACGGGCTTGCCGCTCGTGGGGCGGAATGGGACCTGCGCCTCGCGGCCGCAGTTCGAGCATGTGGCCGCGAACATCTCGCGTGGGCCACGGTCACGGTATCCACCGCCGCCGCCATACCCGCCGCCGCCACTGCCACCAGCGGAGTAGCCACCGCCGGCGCCGTAGCTGCCGTACGAGCTGCCGCCGCCCTCGGCGTTCCGGGCGGCCTTCCGGCTGGCCCGGCACGAGGCGCAGCGGCGCGGCTCGGTGAAGCCACGCTGCGCATAGAAGTCCTGCTCGGACGCCGTGAACACGAATTCCTGTCCACAGTCCGCGCAAGTCAGATTTTTATCGCTGTACAAAGAAGAGACTCCTCTCGGTAGCGCCGGCGCGATCCCATCGGGTTTTCTCGCGTCAGCCGTGAGAGGAGTCCGAGTTGCGTCGTTGCTACGTTTCTGGCCACGGGCGCTGCCGCGGCGTTTGACCTGCGGGATGGTACGCGCTCGCGGCGGGCTTGTACAGCCCTGACTTTCGGATCAGAACGGGGCGACCGCGAACAGATGGCTGAACTGCTTGCACCAGATGATCGCGCTGCGGAACCGGCTCGGGTCCGTCCCTGCCGGCAGGTCGTAACCGAACGACCCGTCCGTCGCCTTCAGCGTTCCCAGCTCCAAGGCGGCGTCTGTGTAGTCGTCCGGCGCGGTCGACAGGTAGACGTAGAGGTCCGGGCCGTTGCGGACGCTGAATTCGTCGAGCCGGAGGTGGACGCGACCCGGCCCGACCTCGATGATGGAGGCGGTGCCGCGCCCGAAATGGAAATCGTCGGTGCCGTGAAACGTGCCCGAGGCGACCGTCGTCGGGGCAAATGGCGTGGCGGCAGCCGTCGGAGCCGCTGACGCGGGAACGGTCGGAGGCGCCGTCGGAGCCACCTGGGCCGCCGACGGCGCCGGGCTGGCCGGTGCGACGTTCGCGGGAGCGGGCGTCGGCGCGGCCTCGACAAGCGATGTGCGGATCCAGATCGGCGAAACGAGGTACCAGGCCAGCGGAGCCCCGACGGCGACGGCCAGCGCGAGCGCGATGCCGGAGAGCAGCGGATGACGTCGGGCGGCGGCAAACCAGCCGCGCCGCCAGGCGATCGCGAGCAGGCCCACGGCAACAGCGATCGAGACAACTGCAACCGGGATACGGAAGTCGTAGAGCGCGGTGAAGAAATCCCGACCGAACCTTCCGAGGTCGTCCATCGCCGCCGAACCTTGATGGCTCCACGTGACGGCACGATGACGCGCCGGATCAGTCCGCCGGAGTCACCGCATACTCGCGAACGGCGTTGGCCAGATATGCGTCGACCTCGAGCTCGCAGCGGCCATCGCTCCAGCCGAGCTCGCGCGCCATGATCGAGGCGACCCGAGGCGCGACGGCGACACCACGATCGCGAAGTTCCGGGCTCAGCCGCAAGCGGCGCGACAGGACGTCGTCGACGGACAGCGCGAGTTCGTTCCGCACCGCCCAGGCGACCTCAGCCTCGAGGAACGGCCGATCCGGCACGAGCGGCCGGAGCAGGTCCAGGTCGCGGCCCAGGGCCGCGACCTCCGGGGCTTCAGTCCCGTGCCGATCGACGAGGCGCGCCGCTGCATCGGGATGCGCGGCCCCAACCCCCGGGGTGGCGGCGAGCGCCGCCGCGATCCTGTCGAGCTCGGCGCGGTCGGCGGCGCCGACCAAGGCCCGATCGGCGGTGTCGCTCGGTTCGCGGCGGGCCGCTTCGCGGCCGAGGGCGCCGTCGATGACATCGCTGGCCATCACCCGGTACGTCGTGTACTTGCCGCCGCCGATACGGACCACGCCGTTCGCATCGACCGTGACGCGGTGCTCGCGCGACGCCTTGACCGTCGATCCGCCCGATGGCGCGATCAACGGCCGCAGGCCTGCGAACGTGCCGACCACGTCGTCTCGCCGCAGGTCGACATCGAGCGTGTCGTTGACCGTGGCGAGCAGCTGGTCCACCTCCCAGCCTGCCGCGGCCGGATGATCGAGCGGCCCTTCGTACGGGGCATCGGTCGTGCCGATCAACCAGTGATCGGGCCACGGCACCAGGAACACCACCTTGCCCGGCACTCGGATCGTCACACCGGCGGACGCCGGGATCCGCGATCGAGGGACGACGAGGTGGGCTCCCCGGCTCGGCAGGATACGCATCGACGGCCCGGCGAACGGGTGGAACGGATCCGCGGCCCATACGCCGGTGGCATCGACGACGGCCCCGGAGCGCACGTCGAGATCGGTTCCGGAGACCAGGTCACGCACGTGGAGCGTGCGCATCGATCCAGCCGCCCGTGCGCCATCGATGCCCGTCGCCCGCAGGCGCGTGATCGCGATCGGGCCGGCTTCGGTCGCGAGTGCCGTTCGCACGAGCGCGAGTGTGAATCGGGCGTCGTCCTCCATCCCGTCGTGATAGAGCAGGCCCCCACGGAGGCCGTCGCGCAGCAGTCGAGGCGCGATCTCCAGCGTCTCGGCTCGATCCAGCCGGCGATGCCAGCCGCCGTCGTGCCGCGCGCCGAGGAAGTCGTACAAGGTCAGTCCTGCGTCGTAGAAGGCCTTGTGGACGAAGGGAAGGCCGTAGACCGGGAAGAGCAGGGGCTGGAGCGTGACGAGATGCGGCGCGTTCCGCAGCAGGCGCCGCCGTTCGGCGAGGGCTTCCCGGACCAGCGGCAGATGGATCTGCTCGAGGTAGCGGAGGCCGCCGTGGATCAGGCGTGACGATCGGGACGAGGTGCCCGCCGCGATGTCGTCCTGTTCCACCAGGGCGGCCCGCAGTCCGCGCGACGCGGCGTCGAGCATGGCGCCCGCGCCGACCACCCCGCCGCCGACGATCACGACGTCCCAGGCGGTGTCGACGAGCCGGGCGAGATCGTTCGACCGGCGCCGGAGCGCGATCGACTCGGGCGCCGGCATCGACGCCGGGTCGGTCACTGTTGTCCGTCGATCGGTCGGCCGTGGGCGATGCGCCAGAGGACCCAGGCAGTCCCGACGATCAGGACGCCGATGAGCACCGGTCCGTGGAAGATCGCCTGCTGGACCTGGGTCGGGAGGAAGCTGGTAAGGACGGCCGCGCCAACGACCACGGCGACGACGGCCGCGGCCACCAAGGCCACCTGGCGCCAGCCCGGCTCGGGACCAGCCTCAACCACGATCGGCGTCCAGCGGGATCCCGATCGGGGCGACGAGGACCTTGCCTGCGTGCGCGGCGCCTCGGCGGGTCGTGAGACCCGTCTTCGGCCGGTGGAACGTCACCGTGAGATCGGCGCGGACTGCCGGTTCAGAGGGTTCGCCGCTGGAAAGATCGACCGCGGTCGGCGTATCGACGGCGACCACCGGGACGCCGCTCGCGCGGGCCTTGTTGATGATCTCGACGGCACTCCGGATCGGCTCGCGGAGCGGCCCCCGAACACCGGTCCCGAGGAGCGCGTCAACGATGACCGCCGCCTTCTCGATCCCCTGGCCCAGGACAGTGACGTCACGGGCGACAGGAGCATGCACCTTGAGGATCGCCTCGTCGCGGGCGATGCGATCCCAATTGCGTGCGGCCGTGGATCCTCGCGGCCTCGCCTCGCTGGCGACCATCGCGACGACGACCCGGTGGCCATGCGCCGCCAGCCTGCGCGCAGCGACGAACCCGTCGCCGCCGTTGTTGCCTGGGCCGCAAAGGATGACGACAGGGCCGCTCCCCCAACGTCCGGTGTCGACGCCGAGCGCGTGAACGGCCGCCGCCACGGCCGTGCCGGCATGCTCCATCAACCGCTCCTCGGGAACACCGAGGGCCTGGGCACGGCGATCGGCGCCGCGCATCGCCTCGGCCCCGATCGCGCTCATCGCCGCTCGGTCGGCCCAGCGCAAGCGAAGGCCGCGCAGGT
>JBIOWA010000063.1:0-4004 GCA_044868045.1 Candidatus Limnocylindrales bacterium | reverse complement strand
ACGGTCGCGGCGGCGGCTGTTGCCTTCCAGGACAGGGGCGATCGCCGGCCACAGGGCGCGGTAATCGGTGGCGGTCACGAGGTGGACCGTCGCGCGCATGAGCGTGCCTTTCACGACGGCTTTCGCCCTGATCGCGGCATCCAGGTCGGCCGCCTCGAAATCCGAGAGTCGAGCCCACAGCCCGATAAACGGCGACGCGGGCTCCTGGGCTTGGAGCCCGCCCACCTGCTCCACGGCTTCGACCACCTCGAGAGCGGACGACTCGAGGAGCAGCTGGCGCGCGAGCGTGGCCCGGTTCAATCGACGCTTGCTGAGGACCTCAGTCACGGAACGTGGCGCCTGATCAGGGCTCTCCGAGCTTGCCGGCGTTGAACGAGGCGATCAGCTCGGTGTAGCCGGGGACCCCGCGCTCGTACCCGATCGCCCAGAACCCCGCACCGGCCAATCCGCGGTCGTCGGCGAGGCGCAGTTTCGGCGCGAGACTGCGGGGAGAGTCGTAGTACACGGCGTTCCAGGCGATCGGCGCTGGCGTGTCACTCGGCGCGACGCCGGGGACGTTCGCCGTCGGTCGCGCGGCCGAATACGCCGATGGCACAGCGTAGAACTCCACGCTTTCGGTCGGTTCGAACGTGGGCGCGAAGGTCGGGTCGGCGAAGACCCCGAGGTTCCAGCGCGGTACCCAGGGCTCGCCGCGGCCCGTCGCCGGCGACAGGAACCCGGGCCCGATCACCGGCCACGTAACGCCATACAGCGGCAGCCCGAGGATGGTTCGGTCGACCGGCACGCCCAGCGCTCCGTACAGATCGAGCGACCAGACCAGATCCTTGGTCTCGCCGTCGAGTCGATCAATCGGCGCGGAGGCGCCGGGCTCCGACCCCGCCCATCGATAGTCGTACCCCATGAGGAAGATCCGGTCCGCGCCGGCGGCCGCGGCGGCCGCGGCCATCGATGCCCCGACCTCGTTCGCCTGCGTCGCCACGGAGACTGTGGCCTTCGGCAGGCGCTCGCGGAGCTCCGTCCGCAAACGGCCGACGAACGCACCGTAATCGATCACGTGCTCCGCCGGCAGGCTCTCGACGTCGACATTGATGCCGTCGACGCCGAGCTCGTCGACGAGGTCGACGAGCTCCTCGATCCAGCGCGCCTGCGCCTTGGGATCGCCGTAGAACTTGCGGTTCTTCGCCGCCCCGAAACACGTGTACACGATCTCGACCTTGGTCCCGCGGTCATGGGCGGCCCGGATCATGGCCTTGCCCACGCCCGCTCGGATCTTGCGCAGGCCGTTCTGGTCGTCGAGCGTTCCGTTCCGCCGGTGCGTGACGGAGAAGAGGGCGAGCGTCGTCAGGTCGGTCGCAGCGATGTGGTCCGCGATCGAGTCGTCCATCTCCCAGTACGGGACGTAGCCGTAGACCTCGTGGCCGGGCACGGGCCTGATCGTCGGCCGCGGGCTCGCAACCGTGAGGCCGGCGCTCAGTTGGCCGGCGCCGCTCGCCGTGGGCGATTCGCCACCGCAGCTGGTGAGGGCCACGGCGAATAGGACGATCGCCACGATCGCGACGACCGGTATCCGCATCACGACCGGCGCCGAAGCGCCGTCACGCGGCGCTCGGGACCGCGGTAACCGCGATGGTCGTTTGCGGCGTCGCCGGGTTGCCGCGTGGCGGCGAGCAGGCGAGAACCGCGGCCGCGATCGCGGCGAGGGCCAGACCACTGGCGAAGCGGGCCGCGAGATGCGGGCGACGGGACGCGTCGAGGGACATGGCGGTCCGAGCAGTATGCCTCCAACGGCGAACGGGGGTCTTGACGCGCGCGCCTGCAATCTGAGATGGAATGGCAAGGTCCGGACGGGCGGGGCGTAATCCTGTCAAGACGGCTACGCATCGACCATGGGGCCGACCCCTAGATCCCGCAGGAGGCACGTTCATGCGCGAAAAGACCACACAAGGGACGCGGGATCGGCAGCCGTCCGAACGGCGCGATGAAACCTGGAACGAACACTGGCAGCGAAAGATGCGAGAGCGGCAACACGTCGATGACGCCGAGAGCGGCGATCGAACCAAACCGCCGCAGCCGCAGGGCACGACGCCGCTCGAGCGCGACCAGCGACCGATCAACCAGAGTCGCTAGGTCGAGGGGAGCGCTCGATCGGAGCGGCCGATTGGCCGTGTCCGGGCCGGAAAGGCCTCGATGAGTGCCCGCTCAAGGTCCTGGACGGTGGGTTCCGGCTCGTGCCAGCGGTGGACCAGGACCGTGTGCCGGCCGTTGATCGGCACGTCGCGCATCGCGATGTAGCGGATGAACACGGCGCCCGAATCCGGGACGAGCCACGGCCCTTCGCCGATGACGAGGCCCCGATCGATGAGCGTCTGCCACGGCACCGCCCGGATCTCGGGGTCGGCGAGGGAGATTTCCAGCACTGATCTTCCGACCAGGTCCTCGGCCGGCCAGCCGATGGCCGCGGCGGCGGCCGCGGTGATGTCGACGATGCGTAGCTCCTCGTCGATGACGTAGATCGGGGGACCGCTCGACGCGGGTAATCGCGGCGCGATCTCGATCCCATCGAAGGTCTCGAGGTGCGTCCGATCGCTCCAGTCGGCGAGGTCCGACTCGAACAGCGGCCGCTCGGCCCGCCCCTGGGTCGCCCGGCGGATAGTCGCGAGGTCGGGCCAGACCCCGACCGTAACTGCTTCGCACTCCATGCCAACCACGCGGCGCCCAAGGTGGGAGGCGACGAGCCCGAGGTCGACCAAGCGCGGTTGCTGGTCCCGGAGGGTCTTGACGAGGCGCGCTTCCTCGTTGGGTCGCGCGCGCACGGTGAGAATCCGCAGGTACGCCGCTGACTCCGGCGGCAGTGCCGCGAACGTCCTGCCCACGATCTCGTAGTGGACGGCTTCAACGACTTCGAGCGGAAGGCGGAGTCGAAGTCCCAGGAATCGATCCTGCTCATCGACGGCGGTCGCGCGCGCCATCAGCGCCACGTCACGCCAAACCGTGACGATCGCGGCCTCGACCGGGGACTCCGTGCTCCCCGCCGAGGTGCGTCGAGCCCCGACGATCAAACTTTCGAGTCCCGGGACGTCGCGTGCCGCCCGAGCGAGCCGACCCCGCAACTCAACGAGTGCCTTGGCGTCGAACCTCGCCGGGAGTCGACCCATGACGATGCGCAGGATCATCTGAGGACACGATACTCCTGGGAGTCGCGCGAGGGCCCCTTAGGCCGACTCGCCGACTCGGTAGGACGCGCCGTCTCCCCGCGATAGGGTCCCTGGCTATGCCATCCGGCTGCATATTCCGTTCTGAAGAGCGGGGTCCGCCGCCGCCCCGGGCCGGCCGACCCGCCGGTCGATGGCACCGTGAGCCGCTGGCGCCCGCCCACCAACCAAACGCCCGGCGTCTCCGCGGAACAGGGTGCGTGGCTATGCCATCCGGCTGCATATTCCGTTCTATTCCCGGGGCGGCCGATCCGGCGCATTGCTCCGGATCGAGGTAAGTGGCAGCTACGCGCCTCCCGGCATGATCGGACCAGATGGCATGGAGCGACTACGGCGAATGGCTGGCCGATCCCGACGTCCGAAAGGGCATGGAGTTGATCGGTGCCGCCGTGAAGCGGAGGCGACGGCAGAAATTCCTAAGCCAGACGCGGCTCGCCCAGATGACCGGCATACCGCAAAGCACGATCTCGCGATTCGAGAACGGTCGGCGATGCGGCCTTTCGTGGGTGCGTTTCGCGAGGCTGGTCGGCGTCCTGGGCGGTCTTGACTTCGGTCCGCTCGTTCGGCCGTTCATCCCCGGCTTCGAGCACCAACTGCAGCCCAACCCGTACCTCGAGCGGCAGCGCCTCGAAGCAGCGAGGCAGGCGCTGCGCGCGGACGCAGCATCGGCCGCGTCGGTCATCCCTCGCGGCGCGGACGCAGCATCGGCCGCGTCGGTCATCCCTCGCGGCGCGGACGCAGCATCGGCCGCGTCGGTCATCCCTCGCGGCGCGGACGCAGCATCGGCGGCAT
>JBIOWA010000062.1:0-3960 GCA_044868045.1 Candidatus Limnocylindrales bacterium | reverse complement strand
CGGGCGGGTTGAGCGGAGCGTGCTGATCGTCGACGAGCAGCGCGAAGAACGTGTGCTTCCCGGGCGAGAGGCCTTCGGTGGACGCCTGGAATGTGTCGGTGCCGCTCATCCCGAGCATCGTCGCCATTCCCATCATCCCCTGCGTCGTGGTGTCGACGTTCAGGTGCCAATGGCCGTAGCCGACAAGGTTCGCTTTGCCGAACAACGCCTCCGAGACCTCGAAATTCGAGATCTGGACCGTCACGGTGAAGTCACCCGACACCGTCGATCCGGCGGCCGGCGACATGATCTTGACCGACGGAGTCCCGGGGTTCGCCTCGGCCTTGATCTCGGGGAGCGGGTTGGTCGGCTGGTACGTGAAGTCGAGCGAAACCTCGGTGTCCTTGATCTCCTCGTGGTCGTTCTTCGCCGGCAGGACGATGAGGTTGTGCTGCCCGGGAGCCACGTTCTGCATGCTGATCGTCGCGGTCGGCGTGCAGTACATGTTCACGAGCGCGTGGTCGAGTTCCACGTGGTAGTGACCGACGCCATCCTTGTTCGGCTTGCCGGCCTCCGCGCAACTGAGCTGGTATCCCTGCGCGGTCACGTTCAGGGTCACGCTGTTGTCGGTGACCGTCGCGGCGTTCTGCAGGCCGGTCACCTGGAGGGCCATGGCGATGCCGCCGCCTCCGCCCGATGACGCCGCCGGAGGCGGAGCGGATGGAGTGGCGCCTGCCGAGCAGGCGGCGGCGAGTAGCGGCACCGCCGCAAGGAGCATCGCCGGGTGCGATCCACGAGTGCGCATGGAATCCTCCTTGCCCGTGTTCGCGGGTGAACGGAGGCTAGGCTGAGGCGAGCGCGCGCCGATGTGACGGGGGCCACAGAACCAGCCACCTGGGCCAGCGTGTGGTGAGCAGGCCCACAGACGAGACTTCGCGAGCGGTACCAGGCTTCGCTTATGGGTAACCATCAGATGCCGGCCCTGCGCTACGCCGATGACGCCGCCACTCGCGATCGACGGGATGCGGTGATCGAATTCGTGGGCGGCGCACGTGACGGTCAGCGCGAGCCGGCGGTGGACACTCCGGACAGCATTGCGTCACAGGGTGGGGCGTACCGTCGATCGGTGCGGTGCGCGGACGATGGCGCGCTGCGCTACGTCTTCGACGAGGACCCGACCGCAATGACGCACGAGCGGATGATCCGGCCCTGCTGACGCGCAGCGCGACCGTCCAGATAGCCGAAACGCAGGCGCTCGGACGGCCAAAATGAGCCCATGGCGTACGCCGTCGAGCTGATCCTGGCTCGCCAACTTGCAAGCGGCCTCAGCGTCCCGGTGTTGATCGTGGACGCGCGTGGCGACACCGTCTTCTACAACGAGCCGGCCGAGGCAATCTTCGGCCGGGCCTTCGATGAGATCGACGCTCTGCCTTTTGACGAGCGCACGGCGATGCTGGCACCGCGGCGAGACGATGGCCAGACATTGCCTGTCGAGAAGCTGCCGGGGATGCTCGCGATGCGGGAACGTCGTTCGGCGCATGCCGAGTTCTACATTCACGGCTTCGATGGGGTGCTTCGCCAGGTCGAGGCGACCGCGGTTCCGGTCGAGAGCGCCGGCGGCCACGTCCTGGGTGCCCTGATCGTCATGAGTCAGGGTCAATGGTCCATCCGTAGATGAAGGTCACCGTTTGGGGCTCACGTGGGTCGCTCGCGAGCGCCGGCCCAGAGACCATCCGCTACGGCGGCAACACGGCGTGCGTCCAGGTCGAAGGCGACGATGGCTCGGTTTTCGTCCTGGACGCGGGCACCGGGATGCGACGTGCCGGGCTCGGGCTTGCCGGACAAGGTCGGCCGGTGCACATCCTGCTGACGCACCTCCACATGGATCACATCCAGGGCCTCGGCTTCTTCCGACCGCTGTTTGAGGCTGGGCGGGAGATCCACGTCTGGGGGCCGCCGTCGACCACGCAGGCGGGCGCGGCTGACGAAGTATCTGTCGCCGCCCGACCACGAGCCGATCCTCGGGGGCCCCCTGACCGACTCGCGGTGGCTGTCCGGCTACGCCCTGTCGCGTGAGGTCGACCTCCTCCTCCATGACGGGCAGTACGCCGACGAGGAATACGGGCAGCGCGTTGGCTGGGGCCACAGCAGCATTTCCCACGCGGTTCAAGTCGCCGATCTGGCCGATGCGCGCGAGCTGGTCCTGATCCATCACGATCCAGACCACTCGGACGAGCAGATCGACGGGTTGGTCGCTCAGGCCTCCCAGATGCGGCGCGGCGGGACCGTGCGCGGGGCCAGCGAAGGGGTCGTCCTCGAGGTGCAGGCTGGCGGCCAAAATCAGCTAACTGCGCCGACGGACCACACCCGGCAGCTCGAGAAAGTCAAGCCACCTCTCCGGCTCTCAGCCTCGTGGTCTGATACGAAGTGTGCGGTGATGTCACCGAGGACGACCCCGCACCAGGCGCTCGCGTAGTAGTCGACAACGACGGCCCGGCCGCGGGCCAGGTTCGCCAACTCGGCTCGAAGTCGCGGCGTGGCGGATAGCTTGACCACCATCAGCTGGTATTGCCCATCGGAGCGGCGCGCGAATCTTCGTCAGAACCTTCCGACGGGCCCTCGGTTGGGTCAGCTTTACCCTCGTGCACGTGACCGCGAAGAACAGCCGCGCCTGACATCGTGGCGACGACGAACGGCACGAGGAACGTCAGGCCGATCTGCCACGCCATGGTTGCGCTGAACTCGCCGCGAACCAGCCGGTCCCCATGATTGATTGCCGTCAGCAGCGCCCCAACGAAGAGGCACGTCACGGCCGAACGCCCGAGGAGTGCTCGGTCCGTGGCGGCCGCCAGCCAGGGTCGTTGGCGTCGAGCCCTCTGTGACGCCTTCGACTGTGTGGAGACTGATTCGGCGGTCGCGTCAGGCATGCAGACTGGCAGCGTCTCTCCGTACCGGTCGACTGAACCGTAACCGGGCTTACAGCGGACGGTCTACAGACCCGCGCGCGCTTCGAGGCTCTCCACGTCGCTGATGAAGAGGCGGTCGCCCTCGATCCGGACCAGGCCCTCTCGCTCGAGGGCTCGAAGCACCCGGTTCACGCTCTGGCGGGCGCCACCGATCATTGCCGCCAGGTCGCCCTGGCTGTAGTCGAAGGCCAGCTCGACCGCGCCTCGCACGCCGGGTCGCTCGCGCTCGACGAGGCGCGCGAGGTGGGCCGCGATCCGGCCCTCGAGATCGAGGAAGTGGAGCTCCTCGACATGCTCGTTCATGCGCCGGACCTCGGCCGCGAGGCTTACCTCGAGGTTGTCGCGAAGCGTTGGGTTCGTCGCGAGGAGCTGGCGGAACCGGTCGCGCGACAACACCAGGGTCTCGACTGCTTCCACGGCGGTCGCCGTGGCCGAGCGAGGCGCGCCGTCGATGAGGGTCAGCTCGCCGAAGAAGTCGCCGGGTCGAACGGTGGCGACGATCGCCTCGTCGCCCTCGGGCGAGGTCAGAACGATCTTCACCCGACCGCGCGCGACGATGTGGAGCGCATCGCCGGGGTCGCCCTGGTGGAAGATCACTTCGCCGCGCCGATACCGGCGTCGGGCCATCGAGCGGACGATCTCCGTGACAAGGCCGGCACCGAGGTCCCGGAACAGGCGACACCGGCGAAGGCACTGAGCGGCGAAGTCCTCGCCTTCCGGTGCTACCGACTGATCCGGGCCCTTGAGCCGTGTCGTCGTCATGGGCGTGCCTTCGAAGCGCTGAGCGCGACCTGTCAGCGTTGTGACAGGCGCGCTTTGCCGATTGTGCTTCACCCGGCATCGCCAGGCGAGCAGCGTTTCTGCCCCAAGCAGAGAGGAGGCATCGAATGCTCAGAACAAGATCGATCCTTGCGGGGTTGGTGCTGGCGCTGGCCGTGGCCGTGCCGGTCCAGGCGTCCGCCCAGAGGGACACGACCGCGGTTCGACTCTTCGCCGACACCTCGGTCGTCGGCTC
>JBIOWA010000061.1:0-5808 GCA_044868045.1 Candidatus Limnocylindrales bacterium | reverse complement strand
GAGCACGTGGCGGCGGTGCTGCACCCGAAGTTCGGTGCCCCGACGCGGGCGCGGGTCGGTGGGGTGTCGATCCTGCCCTCGGTGAAGAAACGAGCCGCCATGGGCGCGACGCTCGACATCCCCGTCCACCACATCAAGGCGATGCTGGTCCGTTCGCATTTCGACGCGGTCGAGATCCGCGTCGCCGACGCTCCGGGGGCGGACGAGCTACTGCTCGCACTGGCGGTGACGAACGCCGGCCGGCCGTTCGCGCGGATCGGTGGGCTGGCCGCGGCCGACGCGGTCGGCGAAGACGGCCTGCACTAAGCCGCGGGCCTTCGAGAGGGCGACGTGCGGACCCTGATCACCGGCATCGGAGCAGTCGTCTCCGGCGACATTGACCTGCCGCTTGTCGACGGCGATTCGATCTCGATCGTCGACGGACGGATCGAATCGATCGGCAGAGGGATCGACGACGAGGCCGATGTCGTCATCGACGCGCACGGGGCGACCGTGATGCCGGGCCTCATCGATTCGCACGCGCACCCCGTCGTTGGGGACTTCACGCCGCGCCAACGCACCCTCGACTTCATCGAATCGTCGCTCCACGGAGGGGTCACGACGATGGTCTCGGCGGGAGAGCCGCATCTCCCCGGTCGCCCGAAGGACGTCATCGGGCTCAAGGCGCTGGCTATCGCCATCGCGCGTGCCTATGCGACGTTCCGGCCGGGTGGCGTCAAGGTTCGCGCCGGGGCGCCGATCCTCGAACAGGGCCTGGTCGAGGCCGATTTCGCGGAGATGGCGGCTGGTGGCGTCCGGCTCATCGGGGAGATCGGTCTGGGATCGGTCAAGCGCGGCGCCGACGCGGCCCCGATGGTCGCGTGGGGCCGGGCGCATGGGATGGTCGCGACGTTCCACACAGGCGGCCCGTCCCTCCCAGGGTCCTCAGCGATCGGGGCCGACGACGTCCTCGAGGCGGACCCCGACATCGCCGGCCACATCAACGGCGGGACGACCTCGCTGTCCGAGGAGGATATCGACCGCCTCGTGACAGCCGAAACCGGGATCGCCCTGGAGCTCGTCCATTGCGGGAACGGCCGGACCGCCCTGTTCGCGCTCCGACGCGCGGCGGAGGCGGGCGCGCTCGGTCGGGTCATCCTCGGGAACGACGCCCCGTCCGGGACCGGGGTCGTGCCGCTCGGCATGCTGCGGTTGATGGCCCATCTGGCGTCGCTCGGCGGGATCGCGCCGGAAACCGTCGTCGCACTGGCGACAGGCAACACCGCCCGCGTCCACGGCATGGACACGGGTGTGCTCGCGCCGGGGCGCGCCGCGGACCTGTGCATCGCGGACGCCCCGATCGGGTCGGTCGCCGGGACGGCGTTGGGGGCGCTCGCCAACGGCGACATCCCGGGCATCTCGATGGTCCTGGTGGACGGCGTGCCACTGGTCGGCCGTAGCCGCAATACCGCCCCGGCCACGCGAATGGCCGAGGTCGTCAAGGGGCCGCCGATCGGTGGGGGCGGCCACTGATGCGGTTCGGGCTGCGCCTGCCGAGCTTCGCGCTCGGCGTGGAGCCCACGAGCCTGGCCGACATTGGCGCCTATCTCCGCCGGGCGGAGGACCTGGGGTTCGAGAGTGCGCTGCTCATCGACCATCTGCTGGTCGCGCCACCGGCCTACCGGACGACGTGGCTCGAGCCCGTCTCGCTGCTCTCGGCGCTGGCCGGCGTGACTAGGACAATGCGGCTCGGGACGCTGGTCCTCGTGCTGCCCTTTCGGGACCCGGTCGGCTTCGCGAAGGAGTGGGCGACGCTCGACTGGTTGTCAGGAGGTCGGACGATCCTCGGCGTCGGAGTCGGCTGGCACGAGGGCGAGTTCGCCGCCCTGCGGATCCCGTTCCGCGAGCGCGGTCGGCGGATGAACGAGATGCTTGAGGCGATCACCGCGCTGTGGGCCGGCGACCACGTGACATACGAGGGCCAGTTCTATCGATTCGAGGACCTCTCGATCCATCCGAAGCCGATCCAGCGCCCGCATCCGCCGATCTGGATCGGCGGTGGAACGCAGCCGTCCGAGAAGATCTACGGCCAGCAGGTCGATACGGTGCGACCGGTCCTGCGCCGGATCGCGAAGTACGCTGCGACCTGGGTTCCGCACTCGTCGGCAACGGCCGAGATGGTCGCCGGTGACTGGGCGATCATCCGCGAGGAGATGGCAGCGTTCGGGCGCGATCCGGACGGCCTGACCAAGGTCTACTCGAATTTCGTGCACCTCCTTGGTCCGGGCGAGTCGCCCGAATCCGCGTCGGCCAAGTTCCGGGCCTTCTCGGGCATGGATCTCGACTATTGGGAGGAGTTCTATCTGCTCGGCGAAGCCGAGTCGGTCGCGGAGCGGATCCGCGGCAAGATCGCCGCGCTCGGCGGCGTGGAGCACGTGATCCTTAACCCGCTGGACTGGGACCCGGGGACCCTGGAGCGGTTGGCCGAGGACGTCCTGCCGCGCGTGGTCGACTGAGGCAGCTCTGTGGGTGACTACCTTCGACCCGATCGCCTCGAGGACGCGCTCGGTGCGCTGTCGAAGCGGCCATGGACGGTTCTGGCCGGAGGAACGGACGTGTACCCCGCCCGGGTCGAGGGGTACCTCGACACCGACGTGCTGGATATCACGGCACTCGCCGACATGCGGGCGATCACGATCGCAGACGGCGTCGTGCGCATCCCCGCCCTGGCCACCTGGACCGATGTCGTCCGCCACGACCTTCCAGCGGCGTTCGACGGGTTGAAGGCGGCGGCCCGGGCCATCGGCGGCGTCCAGATCCAGAACAGGGGAACGGTGTGCGGCAACCTCTGCAACGCCTCCCCGGCCGCCGACGGGCTGCCGAACCTGATGGCGCTCGACGCCCGGGTCGAGCTGCTATCGAACTTGGGCCGGCGCGAGGTGCCGGTCGGCGATTTCGTGACCGGCAATCGGCGCACGATGCGCCAGCCCGACGAGCTGGTCATAGCCGTGCTCGTGCCGCTCCCCGGGGAGGCGGCACGCTCGACGTTCCTCAAGCTCGGTTCGCGCGCCTATCTCGTGATCTCGATCGCGATGGTGGCATGCGTGCTGGACCTCGACCGCGACGGTCGCATCACGACCGCGCGAATCGTGGTGGGTGCCTGCTCGGAAGTCGCGCAGCGGATCGGCGCAGCCGAGGCGCGGCTGCTCGGCCAACGCCCGCGGCCGGAGCTCGCCGGCGAGATCGTCACCGAGGACCTTGCCGCCCTGACGCCGATCGATGACATGCGCGGGACGGCCGACTATCGCCGCCGCGCCGCGCTGACGTTGGTGCGGCGGGCCGTTACGGAGCTCGTCGCATGACGGGGGTCGCGGCGCGCCCCACGACCTTCCGAGTCAACGGCGACGAGGTCGCTGTCGACGGCGATCCGATGCGCCGGCTCAGCGAGGTCCTCCGTGACGATCTGGGCCTGACCGGCACGAAGGTCGGCTGCGACGCGGGCGATTGTGGTGCCTGCACCGTCCGGCTCGACGGCCATGCGGTGTGCGCCTGCCTCGTTCCGCTGGGCCAGCTCGCCGGACGGGACGTGGAAACGGTCGAAGGCCTCGCAGGTGGCGGAAACCTCCGGCCACTCCAGGCGGCGTTCCTTCGCCACGGCGGCGCGCAGTGTGGGATCTGCACGCCGGGCATGCTCATGGCCGCCGACGCGCTGTTGGCCGCGGATCCGGCACCGTCGGAAGGGCGGGTCCTCGACGCCATGGGCGGGGTCCTGTGTCGATGCACCGGCTACCGCAAGATCGTCGAGGCTGTGCTCGACGCCGGCGATGCGGCTGCACGGCAGCCCGGCTCTGCCTCCAGCGATCCCATCGGGGCGCGGATCGCCCGCGTCGATGGCGTCGACCAAGTGACGGGCGCCACGATCTTCGGCGCCGATCGAGTGCCCGCCGACGTGCTCCATCTGCGGGCGATCCGGTCGCCGTTCGCCCACGCACGCTTCACGATGTCAGATCCGTCGCGGCTCATGGCCGCGCATCCGGGCCTCGTCCGGGTACTCACCGCGGCCGATATCCCCGGCCAGAACAGGTACGGCATCTACGCCACCGGAAAGGATCAGCCGGTGTTCTCCGACGGGTACGTCCGCTTCCTCGGCGAGGCCGTCGCCGCCCTGGTCGGGGACGCCGCGACGATCGCGCGGATCGACGATGTCGAGCTGCCGATCGACTGGGAGCCCTTGGACCCGATCCTCGAGCCCCAGATCGCCGCAGCGCCGGGCGTCATCCAGCTCCATGAGGCGTCGCCCGGCAACGTCCTGACGACAGGTCGTGTGGCCAGGGGCGACGTCGACGCCGCGCTGGCCGAGTCCCCGGTCGTCGCGACCGGCACCTTCGACACGAGCCACGTCGAGCACGCCTACATCGAGCCGGAGGCGGGGTACGCCGTACGCGACGAGGATCGGATCACGGTCGTCGCCACGACCCAGACCCCGTACATGGACCGCGACGAGATCGCGCTCATCCTCGGCCTCGCGCCGGACGCGGTCCGCATCGTCCCGAGCGCCTGCGGCGGCGGGTTCGGCGGCAAGCTCGACCTCTCGTTGCAGCCGATGGTCGCGGTCGCGGCGTGGGTGCTGGATCAACCGGTTCGCACGGTCTACTCGAGACCCGAGTCGATGCGCAGCACGACGAAGCGCCACCCGGCCCGAATCAGGGCATCGCTCGGTGCCGAGGCCGATGGACGGTTCACCGCCCTCGACTTCCACGGCGACTTCGATACCGGCGCCTACGCGTCCTGGGGACCCACGGTGGCGAACCGCGTGCCGGTCCATGCCTCTGGGCCGTACATCATCCCGGCGTTGCGAGCTACGACGCGGGCGATCTACACGAATGGACCGATCGGTGGCGCGTTCCGCGGTTTTGGCGTTCCCCAGGCCGCGATCGCCGGCGAGGCACTGGTCGACGATGTCGCGATCCAGCTCGGTACCGACCGCTTGGAGATCCGCCTTCGGAACGCGCTCCGTGCCGGATCGACTACCGCGACCGGCCAGGTGCTGATGGCGAGCGCCGGGCTGGCGCCGTGCCTCGAGGCGCTACGGCCGGCCTGGCTGGAGGCGAACGACGACGCGCGCGTCGCGAACGATGTGGCACGCGGCGCGAGCGGACCGGTCCGCCGTGGCGTCGGGATCGCCGCCATGTGGTACGGCATCGGGAACACGTCGCTGAGCAATCCGTCGACGATCCGCATCGGGCTGCGCCGCGACGGCACGTACGTCCTCTTCAGTGGCGCGCAGGACATCGGCCAGGGCTCGGACACCGTCCTGACCCAGATCGCCGCCGCGGCGTTGGAGGTGCCGGTCGCGGCCATCGACCGGGTGACCGGCGACACGGACCGGACCGCGGACGCGGGCAAGACATCGGCGTCACGCCAGACGTTCGTCTCCGGCAACGCGACCAGGCTCGCCGCGGCCGATCTGCTCCGTCGCATCGAGCTGGCCGGCCCCGACCTGGCGGCGCTGGCGGACGACCAGGATGGCTGCATCGTCAAGGGGATCGGCACCTACGACCCGCGTACGACGCCACTCGATGTCGACGGTCAGGGCGTCCCGTACGAGACGTATGGGTTCGGTGCCCAGATCGCGGTGGTCGACGTCGACCTCGAGCTCGGGACCACCGTCGTTCGCCGCATCGTCGCCGCCCACGACGTCGGTCGGGCGATCAACCCGATGCTCGTCGAGGGCCAGATCCACGGTGGCATCGCCCAGGGTCTCGGGCTTGCCCTCATCGAGGCATACGAGGCGGGTCGAACCGACAACCTCCACGACTATTTGATCCC
>JBIOWA010000060.1:0-12708 GCA_044868045.1 Candidatus Limnocylindrales bacterium | reverse complement strand
GCGACTGGCGGCTGACGCTGCTGACCCCGTTCGGCGGCCGCGTCCACGCGCCATGGTCGCTCGCCATCGAGGCGCGCCTCCAGGATCGACTCAGCATGGACGTCCAGACGATCTGGTCCGACGACGGTATCGCGATCCGGCTGCCCGAAGGGGACGTAAGCGTCGATGGCGTCGAAGACCTGCTGTTCCCGGCACCCGAGGACGCCGAGGACCTGGTCGTCGGCCAGGTCGCCAACTCCGCGCTGTTCGCGAGTCGGTTCCGCGAGAACGCCGCGCGGGCTCTGCTGCTGCCGCGTCGTCGGCCTGGGACCCGCACGCCACTCTGGCAGCAGCGCCAGCGGGCAGCCGATCTCCTCGCGGTCGCCAGCCGGTATGGCAGCTTCCCGATCCTCGTCGAGACGTACCGCGAGTGCCTGTCCGACGTGTTCGACCTCGACGCCCTCCGCGGCGTGCTCGGCGGCGTCGCCAGCCGCGAGATCGCAGTTCATGGCGTCGAGACTCCGCGCGCCAGCCCGTTTGCCAGCAGCCTCCTGTTCGATTACGTCGCGGCCTACATGTACGAGGGCGACGCGCCGCTGGCCGAGCGGCGCGCCGGCGCGCTGACCCTCGACCGCGACCTGCTCAGGGAGCTCCTCGGCCAGGAGGAGCTGCGCGAACTGCTCGATCCAGAGGCGCTGGCCGACCTCGAGCTGTCGCTCCAGGCGCTCGCCGACGATCGACAGGCGACCACCGTCGATCAGACGCACGACCTGCTTCGGCGGCTCGGTGACCTGTCGAGCGACGAGATCGCGGCCCGCGTCTTCGAGGACCGCGCGACAGCCGACGCCTGGCTCGCCGAGCTCGCCGCCGCGCGGCGGGCCGTCCGCGTCCGCATCGCCGGCCAGGATCGCTGGATCGCGATCGAAGATGTCGCCCGCTATCGAGATGGCGTCGGCGTGACCGCGCCGGTCGGCGTCCCTGAGGCGTTCCTCGCGCCGGCGGCCGCGGCACTGGATGGGCTGCTGGCACGGTACGCCCGGACCCATGGCCCGTTCCTGACGCCGGAGCCCGCTGCGCGCTGGGGGCTGCCCGCCGGGATCGTCGAGGATGCCCTGGAACGGCTCCTCGCCGCGGGCACGATCCTGCGGGGCGAGTTCCGGCCAGGCGGCGCGGAGCGCGAGTGGTGCGACCCGGATGTCCTGCGGCTGCTCCGGCGCCGCTCGCTTGCGCGCTTGCGGCGCGAAGTGGAGCCGGTCGATCCCGCCGCGCTCGGCCGATTCCTCCCGGCGTGGCACGGGATCGCTCCGACCAGCGGGCCCGGCGCCGACCCGCCGCCATTCCGCGGATCGGCGGCGCTCGAGCGGCTGGCCGAGGTCGTCGACCAGCTTGCCGGCGTCCCCATCCCCGCGTCGGTACTGGAACGGGACGTGTTGCCGGCACGCGTCCCCGGCTACAGCCCGCGGCTCCTCGACGAGCTCGGCGCGATGGGCGAGGTCGGCTGGATCGGGCGGGGCAGCCTCGGGCGCGACGACGGCAGGATCGCGCTGTACCGACCGGGTCGCGAGGCGCTCCGGCCGACGAGGACGAGCGACGCCAATGACGACCCGGCGACGCGACCGGGCAGCCAACGTCACGATTCGATCCGCGAACACCTCGCGTCCCGCGGCGCCAGCTTCTATCGCGCCATCCATGTCGCGGCCGGCGGCGGCTCGGATCGGGAGATGCTCGATGCGCTCTGGGATCTGGTCTGGGCGGGCGAGGTCACCAACGACACGTTCGCCCCGCTGCGAGCGCTGCGCTGGAAGCGGCCGGCCGGGTCCGGTGCGGGCGCCCGCCGTGGACGCCCCGGGCGACTCACGGCGCTCGGTCCACCCGAGGCCGCCGGTCGATGGTCGCTGGTCGAATCGGTCGAGGGTGTCTCGGCGACCGAACGACTCCACGCCGAGGCGCTCGCGCTCCTGGAACGCCATGGGGTCCTGACCCGAGAGGCAGTTGCGTCCGAGGGCCTGGAGGGCGGCTTCGCCGGCGTCTACCCGATCCTGCGGGCCATGGAGGAAGCCGGGCGGATCCGACGCGGCTATTTCGTCGACGGCCTCGGCGCCGCACAGTTTGCATTGGCCGGCGCGCTCGATCGACTCCGCGCGGTCCGCGATGGCGACGAGGGGAGCGGGACGCCGGCCGTGCACCTGCTCGCCGCGGCCGATCCCGCCAACCCGTACGGCGCCGCCCTCGCCTGGCCTCGTCGCGGCGACGACGACCGGCGACCGTTCCAGCGGGCGGCCGGCGCCTACGTCGTACTCGTCGACGGCATCGCGACCCTCTACCTGGAGCGCGGCGGCTCGACGCTGCAGACCATGCCGGCCGCTGACGATCGCGATGTGCGGAATGCCGCGCTGACTGGGCTCCGCCGCCTCGTGACCGATGGGCGGTTCCGCGAGCTGGTCATCCGCAAGGTCGATGGCGTCGACGTCGCGACATCGCCCTGGCGACCGTTCCTCCTCGAGGCGGGCTTCAACGCCGGCTATCGCGGACTGACCATCCGCGCGCCGCGCTGATCGAACCTGGGACGCCCGCCATGCCCGAAGGTGACACGCTCTTCCGGACCGCGGCCGGACTCCGGCCGTACCTCGTCGGGCGGGACGTCCTGGCGGCTCGCGCCCAGGGTCCCGGCGCCGTTCCGCAGATCCAGCGCGTCATCGGCAAGCGGGTCGACGCGGTCGAGGCGCAGGGCAAGAACCTCCTGATCCGCTTCGATGGCGGCCTGGAGCTGCGGACCCATCTGCGGATGAATGGTTCCTGGCATCGCTACCGGCCGGGCGAACGATGGCGTCGACCGCCGGGCCGGGCGCGGCTGGTGCTCGAGGTCGATGGTGCCGTCGCCGTCTGCTTCGATGCACCCGTCGTCGAGCTCTTCGAGTCGCGCGCCGAGCGCCTGCACCAGACCCTGTCGACGCTCGGGCCCGACCTCCTGGCGCCCGATTTCGATGGCGCCGAAGCCCATCGCCGTCTCCGCGCGCCCGAGCGAGCCGTGATGACGATCAGCGCCGCGCTGCTCGACCAGCGGGCCATGGCCGGGCTCGGCAACATCTGGCGGAACGAGGCGTTGTTCGCGGAGCGGGTCGATCCGTTCGCCCACATCGGAGACCTCGACGATGCGACCCTCGATCGGCTGATCGCCACCAGTCGTCGACTCCTCAGCGCGAGCGCCGGGGTGGCACCGGGTCGGGCACCGACCCGCGTCTATCGACGCACGGGACGACCCTGCCCGCGCTGCGGTACGGCGATCCGATCCGCGCCGCTTCGCGGGGACGTGCCGCGGACGACGTACTGGTGTCCGACCTGCCAGCGAGGGACGGCATGAGCGAGGTCGGCGTCCGTTGCGATCCGGCGCCTGACGGCTGGCGCTGCCGCGTGACCGTCTCGGACAACCGTTCGACGTCCACTCACGCGGTGACGGTCAGTTCCGAGGACGCCCTCGACCTCGCGGCCGCGACCGACGCCACGCATGTTCAGCGGCTCGTCGAGGAGACCTTCGACTTCCTGCTCGAGCGCGAGTCGAAGGAATCGATCCTGCGGACGTTCGACCTGTCGGTCGTCAGCCAGTACTTCCCCGACTTCGACCACGAGATACGGAGCCGGCTCGCACCCTAGGGAGGGCGGGCTTCGGGTCGCCCGCGGCGGCCGCCGCGATGGGCTGGGGCGCTGCGAATGCCAGCGGCGGCGGTCCTCGATAATCCTTCGGCCGACTGCGACACCCATTCTGGCGCGAAAACCGCTCCGGCTGATCAACGCGACCGACGAGCGTGATCTGCACACAGCGAGACCGCTATCGGTCAGACAGTAACGCCTGGGCTGATGTTGGCGACTACATGGTTAGGCAAACGGGCCGCGTATCATCGCGGCCCATGTGCGAGCAGTACGTCGCGCGGGCCGCCGAGCCGTTCCGGATCGACGATCTGTGGCCCTTCACCGAGCGCCTCGAGCGGTTCGGTCTCGCCGGGTTTGGCTGGGGCGCCGCCTGGCTCTCGCACGACGGCCGGATCTGCAGCCACCGCGACCTCCGAGCGTTTCGCGATGACGGTGACGGCGCCGCGCGCGTCGGTGCCCAGGAGACGACCGCGATGCTGGTCCACCTCCGCCGGCCGTCGCGCCTCTCGACGCTCCAGTTGCCCGACACCCAGCCGTTCGACGATCCGGCGGGCCGCTACAGCTTCAGTCACAACGGTGACTTCCGGGACTGGCGGCCCCTCCGGGCGCGGTACCGCGACGACGGTCGCATCCACGGGCGTGCCGACACCGAGGTCGGTGCCCGCTGGCTCGAGGACGCCTGGGAAGGCGGGAACGGCGCGGCGCTCCTGCCCGCGATGCATGAGCGGTTCAGCGGGCAGGCGAACCTCGCGCTCCTGACCGCGGACGGCACGCCGCACCATTACGCGGGCAACACCGAGAACCCCGTCTTCACCTTCCGGCTCGGCGGGATCGGCCTCGCGTCGACCGGGATCTATTCGCTCGACCGCTCCCTGTTCCGGTTCGTGGCCACGAGCGCGTCGGACCGCCACCTGCTCCCGCTGGGCTCGACAGCCACGCTCGACCGTAACGGAATGCCCATGCCGACGTCATAGGATGCACGGCGGGGATCCGACCGGGGGTAGGGGCAGGAGGGAGCATGACCACGTCAACCGGTCCCGACGCCGGAGCGGGCAGACCCACGCTGGACCTGCCCATCGGGTCGCTCGTCCGGATCTCGCTGTTCTGGCTGGGCCTGACGTCGATCGACGCGGTGGTCAACGCCGCCGTCCAGTCCAGGATCAAGTTCGACGGCCTGGCCACGCCCGGGACCGAGGGCACATCCCTCGCCATCATCGCGCTGCTGACGTTCATCTTCTCGGTCGCCATCCAACCGACGGTCGGCTCGATCAGCGACTACGCCGTCACCCGCTGGGGTCGGCGCAAGCCGTTCATCGTCTTCGGGGCCCTCTTCGACGCGCTGTTCCTCATCGGCATCGCGACGGCCAATTCGCTGGCGGCGATCACGGCGTTCGCCGTTTTGCTGGCACTGAGCACGAACACCGCTCGCGGCCCGTTCCAAGGCTACGTCCCGGATCTTGTTCCGGACCGCCAGGTCGGCCTCGCAAGCGCCATGGTCGGGCTGATGCAGGTCCTCGGGAACGTCCTCGGCTTCACCCTGGCATCGCTTGCGAACGTCCAGGGCAACGTCGGACTCGCGATCTTCGCTATCGCGGCCGTCGAGGTCGTGACCATGATCAGCGTCGTCGTACGAGTGCCGAACGGTCCGCCCCCGAAGTCACGCCAGGGGCGATCGTGGCTGTCCATCGCCGCCGAGACCTGGGGCACCGACATCCTCCAGGAAAGGAGCTACATCTGGCTGCTCGCGTCGCGGCTCTTCATCCTCATGGGCGGCGCATCGGTCCTGAACTTCGTCTACCTCTATCTCGCCGACTCGCACGGCCTGACCCAGGCGCAGGCCGGCGCCGCGTTCCTCCAGATGCTCGGCGCCGCGACCGTGGCCAGCCTGTTGGCCATCATCCCGGCCTCGCGCCTGTCGGATCGGATCGGTCGCAAGCCCGTCATCTACGCGTGTTCGGCGCTCGGTGCGATCGGCGTGGCGATCATCGCCACGGCGCCGAACGTCCTGGTCGCGACGGTCGGTGCGGCGCTCTTCGGCGCGTCGCAGGGAACGTTCCTGTCGGTCGACTGGGCGCTCATGACCGACATCATCCCGAAGGCCTCGTCGGGTCGTTACATGGGGCTGTCGAACGTCGTGACCGCGTCGTCGACCACGATCGCGGTCATGATCGGCGGCCCGCTCATCGACGCGGTCAACAGGTCGGCCGGGATCGGCGCCGGACCGCGCTGGGAGGTGGCGCTCGGGATCGCCTACTTCGTCCTGGGGTCGCTCGCGCTACGCCCCGTGACGGAGCCCGACCGTCGTCGACGGAGCCCCGAGGTCGTGATCGGCTGACCGGGCCGGCGTCGGACGCCGCGCGTCGAGCCGCTGGTAGGCCCAGGGTATGAATGCCCAGAGGTATACGAGATAGTCGAGCCGGATCGGTCGAGCCCCGAACTCGATCAGCGTCTGGAACTGCACGATCGTGAGCGGCAGGAGCGCCACGCTCAGGGCGATCGAGAAGGCGAGCCAGATGAGGCCCCATCGGCGCGTCCGACGCTCGAGGATGGGCCAGACGATCAAGGGAGCCCATTTCATCCAGGTGGCCAGCGCCCACAACGCTCCGCCGAGCCGCGGCCCAGCGAACTGCGCACCCCACAACATCAGGGTCAGTTGAAGGTTGATGTTGCCGGTGTCGAGGTTCGCCCCGATGGGGAAGGCCAGCAGCACGATGATCAGCGCGGTCGACAGCGGCCGCCGTCGATAGGCCCAGTCGACCGTCCACAGGAACAGGAGGATCGTCCCGACCCGCCAGACGACCCAGGCCACGTCCCAGGGCAACAGGGCCCACGGCGCGAACAGCGGCAGCATCCAGGGGGCGTAGGCATAGGGCAGGAACGGCCCGCTCGGGTGATAGGGATCGCCGCCGTTCAGCCACATCCGGACGCCCGCCCAGTAGGCCCGTGCATCGGCGCCCGCGGCCTCCCCCCGCCCGATCATCCCGGCCGCGAGGAGCGAGAACACGACGCTCAACAGGAGGATCGCCAGCAACCGGCGTCGGTCGCGCAGGCGGGACAGCTCTCGCCGCAGGGCCCGCCGATACACGCCGGCCCGCCGCAGCGTCGGCTGGTCGATCAGCTCTCGCCAATCGACGACGATCCGGCCCCGTCCCCTGGCCGAGCCGGGAACGGGATGGAGCTCCGGCGGCGGCTGGGCGTCGGCCATGGCGCGGGCATTCTCGCACGGCGTCCGTGCGGCTCCGGGTATCCTGTCGCGAACATCTACGCCGCGGAGCCCAGTCAACGCTTGTGAGCGACGGACACGTCATCATCATCGGCGGCGCGGAGGACAAGGTCCGCGATCGCGTCATCCTCAGCCGATTCGCCACCCTCGCCGGCGGGCGTGACGCCACGGTCGTCGTCATCTCGACCGCCTCGTCGCTCGGCGAGCTCGCGGGCGAGCGCTACAAGCAGGTCCTCGGCGAGCTGGGTGTCACCAAGGTGCGGGCGATCCACGCGATCACTCGCGCGCAGGCCAACGACGAGACCGTCGCGCTGGCGCTGCGCGGTGCGACCGGCATCTTCATGACCGGCGGGAATCAGCTGCGACTGTCGTCGACGATCGGCGGGACGCGCCTGGCGGACTCGGTCCTGGAACAGTTCCGCAAGGGCGCCGTCGTCGCCGGGACGAGCGCGGGCGCGTCGGCGATGTCCAGCCACATGATCGCGTTCGGCGCCTCGGGTGCGACCCCGAAACACCGGATGGCCCAGATCGCGGCGGGACTCGGGGTCCTGCCGGGCGTGATCATCGACCAGCACTTCCAGCAGCGGAACCGACTCGGCCGGCTGCTCAGCCTCATCGCTCAGAACCCGAGCTTGCTCGGCCTGGGCGTGGACGAGGACACGGCCGGCGTCGTCGGCCCGGACCACGTCATGGAGGTCATCGGCCGCGGCTCCATCACGGTCGTCGACGGGGCCCGCTCCGAGACCGATGCCTGGGAGGTCAAGGGCCACCGGCCGCTGATGATCAGCGGTGTCGTGCTGCATTCGCTGCCGGCCGGGTATCGGTTCGACCTGCAGCGCCGCGAGCGGATCGTGGCGCCGACCCTCCACGCGCTGCCTGGCGGCGAGGCTGCCTCGAGCTAGACCGCCGGATGGACAGGCGTACGTCTGAGCCCGATCCCCTGACCGTCGCGCTCCTGCGCGACGACGCGGCGTGGGCACGCGAGCACCTCGAGACGGACGTCGTCGCCTGGCTGACCACGGTCGCGCCCGACGGCCGGCCGCAGTCGTCGGTGATCTCATTCCTCCACGAGGGCGGCACGATCCTGTTCTATAGCCAGCCCAACACCCCCAAGCTGCGCAACATCGAGCACTCCCCACTCGTGTCATTCCATCTCCAGTCGGACCCGTACGGCGACCACTACCTGGTGATCGAGGGAACGGCCGCGATCGACCGGTCCGTGCCGCCGTCCGACCGGCACGCGGCGTACTACGCCAAGTACCTCGAGCCGCACGCCCACTGGGAGATGGACGTGGCGCAGGTGGCACGCGATTTCTCGGTCCCGCTGCGGATCACGCCTCGCCGCATCCGCCTGGAGTGACGGCGGCTCGCCGTTCCCGCCACAAGCCGCCCGCCGTACACTGACGCCCCATCCCGTGAACGCAGGAGGCCGAGCGTGACCGAGACGGCCGAGCCTACCGCGACCAAGCCCAAGCGGCCTCGCGCCAAACGCACCGACCGGACCCCCGCCGCCACTGCTGCCCCGACCACGCCGCTCCCGACCCTCCGGATCCTCGAAACGCGCGTCCTGCGTGGCCCGAACTACTGGGCGCGCGAGCCGGTCATCCGGCTCTTGGTCGACCTGGGGAACCTCGAGGACTTCCCCTCGAACCGGATCCCCGGCTTCAGCGACGCGCTGATCGCCCTGCTGCCGACCCTTGAGGATCACGCCTGCTCGCTCGGTCGTCGCGGCGGCTTCATCACGAGGCTGCTCGAGGGAACGTGGGCCGGGCATATCGCCGAGCACATCGCGCTCGAGTTCCAGAACCTCGCCGGCACCGACGTCCGCCACGGCAAGACCCGCTCGGCCGGTGTCCGCGGCCGCTACAACTGCATCTACGAGTACCGCGAGGAGGCCGTCGGGCTGGAGGCCGGCCGGATGGCCGTCGGTCTGGTCAATCACCTCGTCGCACCGGACGATCCGGACGTCTTCTTCGACTTCGCGAACGAGCTCGAACGGCTGATCCGCCTCGCCGAGCGACAGGCCTTCGGCCCGTCGACCCAGGCGCTGATCGACGAGGCCGTGAGCCGCGACATCCCGTTCATCCGCTTGGATCGGCATTCGCTGGTCCAGTTCGGGCACGGCGTCCACCAGCAGCGGATTCGCGCGACGATGACCTCGAAGACGTCTGCGATCGGCGTCGACGTAGCGTCCGACAAGAGCCTGACCAACCGACTCCTCGACAGCGCCGGCCTGCCGGTGCCGCGCGCCGACGTCGTCACGACCGAGGACGACGCCGTGGCGGTCGCCAGGCGGCTCGGGTTCCCCTGCGTCGTCAAGCCGCTCGACGGCAACCACGGTCGCGGCGTCCACCTCGATCTGCGCTCCGAGGACGCGGTCCGCGCCGCCTTCCACGGGGCGCTTTCTCAGAGTCGATCCGGGGACGTCGTCGTCGAGACCTACGTCGCGGGCAACGACTACCGCTGCCTCGTGATCGGCGGGAAGGTCGCGGCCATCGCCCAGCGCGTGCCCGCGTCCGTGACGGGCGACGACGAGCACACCGTGCGCCAGCTGGTCGACATCGCCAACGCCGATCCACGCCGCGGCATCGGCCACGAGAAGGTATTGACCCGGATCAAGGTCGACGAGGCAGCCGAAGAGCTCGTGAAGGCCCAGGGTTACGGGCTGGATTCCGTTCTGCCCAAGGAGACGTGGATCAAGCTCGCGCTCACCGGCAACATGTCGACCGGCGGCACGTCGATCGACCGGACGATGGAGGCCCACCCCGACAACATCGAGATCGCAGAGACCGCCGCGCAGATCGTGGGGCTCGACGTTGCCGGGATCGATTTCATCTGCCCGGACATCACCACACCCGTCCGCGAGACCGGCGGCGCGATCGTCGAGGTCAACGCCGCGCCTGGCTTCCGGATGCACACCCACCCGACCGAAGGCGAGCCGCAATACGTCGCCCGACCGGTCATCGACTCGTTGTTCCCGCCGGGGGCAAATGCCCGGATCCCGATCATCAGCGTGACCGGCACGAACGGGAAGACGACGACGGTCCGCATGGTCGCCCACATCCTCAAGCTCATGGGCCGACGCGTCGGGATGACGTCGACGGATGGGATCGTGGTCGACGGGCGCCTCATCAAGAAGGGCGACATGTCCGGGCCGAAGTCGGCCCAGATGGTGTTGCAGAACCCGACCGTGGACACGGCCGTGTTCGAGGTGGCCCGCGGCGGGATCCTGCGCGAGGGCCTTGGCTACGACCGCAACGACATCGCCGTCGTGACCAACGTGACGGGCGATCACCTCGGGCTCGGCGGCATCGACTCGATCGGGCAGCTGGCGAACGTCAAGGGCGTTGTCGTCGAGGCGGTTCCCCGGTCCGGGACCGCGGTGCTCAACGCCGACGACACCCACGTCTACCGGATGGGTCGCCACTGTGCCGGCCGGGTCGTGCTGTTCAGCATGGCCACCGAGAAGGGCGAGGATGGCTTCGATCGGGTCGACGGGCACACGTCGCGTGGGAACGCTGCGTTCTGCCTCGAGCCGTCGAACGAGGGCGAGCTGATCGTCCTTCGCCTGGGAGGCCGCAAGATGCCGGTCCTCTACACGCACCTGATCCCCGCGACCTTCGGCGGCCGGGCACGGATGAATGTCGCCAATGCCCTGGCGGCCGCGGCGGCGGCGTGGGCCGCCGGTGCGCACCTGCACGACATCCGCCAGGGCCTCCGGACGTTCTCGACCTCGTTCTTCCAGGCGCCCGGAAGGCTGAACCTGCTCGATGTCGGCGGAGTGCGCGTCGTCATCGACTACTGCCACAACGTCGACGGCATGCGCCAGCTGGCCGACTTCGTCGAGCGGATGATGGTCGAACCGCAGACCAAGGCCGGGCGGATCGGGGCGTCAGGGCCGGCCGCGCGGCAGGGCCGGGCCATCGGCGTGCTCGGGATCCCGGGCGATCGACGCGACGACGATCAGCGGCAGTACGGGGCGATCGCCGCAGGCGCGTTCGACGAGGTGATCATCCGCGAGGACAAGAACCTTCGGGGCCGGCCCCCGGGCGAGACCGCCGGGAACGTGATCGAGGGCGTGCGCGCGGCCCGGGCCGAGGGTCGAGCGCGGGCGGCTCGTGCCGAGAAGGTGCTCGACGAGATGACCGCCGTCCGGACCGCACTCCGCCGCGCCATGCCCGGCGACCTCGTCGTCTGCTGCGTCGATGACGCGATCGGCGTATACCGCGAGGCGATGTCGGCCTCCGGCCCGTCACGCGGCGGGACCGCCTTCGCCGATCCCGGTGAGCTCGAGGCACCCGAGGGATGAGCCGACCCGGGGCGCCGCGCTACGTCCCGGAGGATTCGCTGCAGAGTCCCCGGTTCACCGGTCCGTCGACATTCGCGCGGCTCCCCTTCGTGCGCACGCTCGAGGAGGTCGATCTGGCCGTCGTCGGCGTCCCGTTCGACACCGGTGTCACGTACCGAGCCGGCGGTCGGTTCGGTCCGAATGCCGTCCGCGCGGCGAGCGTCATGCTGCGGCAGTACAACACCAACCTCGACGTGAAGCCGTTCGACATCCTCTCGTGCGTCGATTACGGCGACGTGTCGATCGTGCCCGGCTACATCGAGCGCAGCTATGAGGCGATCGAGCGGACCGTTGCCCCTATCGTGGAGGCCGACGTCGTGCCGCTGCTGATCGGCGGCGACCACGCCTGCACGCTGCCGCACCTGCGGGCGACGCGATCCCGCGGTCCCGTGGCCGTCATCGACTTCGACTCGCACACCGACGCCTGGGACAGCTACTTCGGCGAGAAGTACAACCACGGGACGTGGATGCGCCGCGCGATCGAGGAGGGCCTCGTCGACGTGGCGCATTCGATCGAGGTCGGGCTGCGCGGGTCGGTGTACGACACCGACGACTGGACCGGGCTTCGCGACGAGCTCGGCCTGGAGTACCTGACGACCGAGGAGGTCCTCGCGATCGGCGCGGATGCCACGGCGTCCCGCATCCGGGAGCGCGTCGGCGACGCGACGGCCTTCATCAGCTTCGACATCGACGTGGTCGATCCGGCATTCGCGCCGGGAACCGGGACGCCCGAGCCGGGCGGGCTCTCGGCGCATGACGCGCTGGCGATCGTGCGTCTCCTGACCGGGATCGAGTTCGTCGGCTTCGACGTCGTCGAAGTTATCCCGGCCTACGACCCGGCCGGGCAGACCGCCTTCCTCGCCGCGAACCTCGCCTACGAGATGCTGTCGCTGGTGGCGCTCCGCCGCTCGGCCGGGTAGACCACCTCGCCGTCGACGACCGTCATCCACACGCCGAGCTCGGCGATGTGCTCGGGCCTTGTCGCGAAGAGGTCGCCGTCGAGGACGACGATGTCGGCCAGCTTGCCGGCCTCGAGCGATCCGCGGCGATCGTCCGCGAAGAACGATGCCGCGGCATCGATCGTGCAGGCGCGGACGGCCTCCTCGACCGTGAGGGCCTGGTCGATCCCGATGGTGGCCCCGGAGGCGGTCGTGCGCACCACAGCCGCGGCGATGGTGTCGAGCGGCCGGTAGGAGGCGACCGGCGCATCGCTGGACAGCGCGACCCGTACGCCGGCCTCGAGCTGCTCGCGATACGGCTGCAGCCGGTGCGCTCGCTCTGGGTCGAAGACCGTCAGCCACGCGTCGCCAGCGTCCCAGAAGTAGCGTGGCTGGCCCACCACGACGACGCCAAGCTCAGCGATCCGCGCTACCTGGTCCGGACGCGGTCCGCCGCAGTGCTCGATCCGGTGCCGGTGATCGGGTCGTGGATGAGAACGCACTGCCTCGTCGTAGGCGTCGAGGACGCGGTCGATGGCCCGGTCGCCCTGCGCGTGGACGCCGATCTGCCA
>JBIOWA010000059.1:0-9062 GCA_044868045.1 Candidatus Limnocylindrales bacterium | reverse complement strand
CTCGTCGTCGCCACCGGGCTTTGATCGGCGCTCGCGCCGGCGCCACAGGCGGCGAGGACGAGGGCGACGACGGCAAGCGCCGGGAGGAGGGAGCGCCCGGCGCCTGCCGCGAGGAGCGTGCGGATCCGGCTCATCGGGCCCGGGCCGGCGCCCCGAGGATGGCGCGCTGGGTGGCCGCCACGAAGACGAGGATGAAGGCGACGAGATCAAGGACCTCGCTGACCGTGTGGGCGAACAGGAAGACCGTCCAGTCGAGGTGGTAGGTCATGTAGCTGATCTCGGCGAGGGCGAACAGGCTGAAGGCCCACCCAAGAACGCTGGCGCCGGCGCCGAACGAGCGCCAGGCGAAGTACGCACCGATCAGGAACGCCGTTAGGTGGATCGCGAGGAAGATTGGCGCCGGGATCTGGTTAACGAAGTCGCCGAACGGCATCAGGTGCCTCCCTTGCTGGTGTTCCCGGCGGATCGGCCGGGGCGTGGCCGCCGGACGCCGTCCGCGACGACGCCGAGCAGGACCAGGACCATGCCCGCGAAGACGACGACGTGCGCCGCGACCTCGTACGGCGTGAAGCCGTGGTCATGGCCGGCCGCCTGGTAGACGATGGCGACGTGGGCGGCGAGGTCGGCGAGTCCGCCGACGACGAGCACCGCCAGGCCGACCCGGGTCAGGATCGGCAGCGCTTGGAGCGCTCGGGCGGCGGTTTCTAGCGCAAGCATGCGCTAGTGATACACGGCCGCCGCAGCGATGTCAACCTTTGCGCTAGCGAATGTTTGCGTTAGAATGCGGACATGCCGAACGAACCGAGGGACATCGAAGCCATCGCGCTGCTCGACGAGCCGGTCCGCCGCGCTCTGTTCGAGTGGGTGGCGGCCGCCGGGCGGGCGGTCAGCCGCGACGAGGCGGCCGCCGGCGTCGGTATCTCGCGCGCGCTCGCGGCATTCCACCTCGATCGGCTGGTCCGCGAGGACCTCCTCGAGGTGGAATACCGCCGGTTGTCGGGCCGGACCGGCCCTGGTGCCGGGCGACCGGCCAAGCTCTACCGACGCGGAGCGCGCGAGGTCGCGGTCTCGCTCCCCGACCGCCGCTACGAGATCCCGGCGCAGCTGTTCGCGACCGCGATCGAGCAGCTCGCGGACGCGATCCCGCCCGAGCCGCTGCAGTCGGCGGCGCACGGCGTCGGCGAGGCGGTGGGGGTCGCCGCTCGGCGCCGCGCCGGGCCGCGGCCGAGTCGGAAGCGATTGCGCGAGTCACTCCTGACCGCGCTCGACGAGCGCGGCTACGAGCCGTGCGAAACGGCAGCGGGTGAGATCCGGTTTCGCAACTGCCCGTTCCACGCCCTGGTCGGGGACCATCGCGAGCTCGTGTGCGGCATGAACCTCGCCCTCGCCCAGGGGATGCTCGGCGGACTTGGCGACGAACGAGCGACCGCCCGGCTCGACCCGCAGCCCGGGCTGTGTTGCGTCGCCATCGCGGGGTCGCGGGCCAAGACACAGCCATAGGGCCAGCGCCGGGGCACCGACGTTAACGAACGGTCGTAGGGTCCAGAGTGCGGGCCGGGGGCGAACCTGCAAATAGGCGGGTAAATGGAGGGAGGGCACCGGTCTCGACCTTGTTGCGCTTCTCCCTACCCGTCGGGACCCGGTAAGGACCAGTTGAGCGGTCAGGAAGCGCCATAGTCGGCAGATCCCGCAGAATGCGGGTCTCCAAGCCCGGACATGAGCACGAATTCGTGGTTGGTGGGCGACACTGGACTCGAACCAGTGACCTCTTGCATGTCAAGCGTTTCCGCCTGAGCGCTGTGCTCGGAGCGTGGGAAAGCCGAGCAAAATCGCCTCAGTCATACGGTCACGAAACCAAAGGCGATTGTTGGGTCCATGGTTACCAGCCGGGGATTTCGATAAGAATACGCGAGGTGCTCTGGCTGCCGCGGTAACTCATGGTCGGTACGGTGCGAGCCAGGCAGGACCGCCAGCGATTCCAGCGAACAACCCTACCGGCAATCATGATCGCGGCCCGCGAGGCATCATTGGCTTCAGATCGGGACGCTCGCTCGCGGCGCATCCGCGCTCTCCGTTTCGACCATCGATCGCCCGGTGGCGAGGTCCACCTGCAGCGCGCATGTCCCCTCAGCAGTTCGCCAGCGGAGCCGGAGAGAGCTCGGGCCATCCGCCTCGACTTCAAGATCGCCGTCGAACGCGGGATGGATGTTCCGTAGCCTGACCAGGTCAAGCACCCGACGGACGACGGGTCGAGGCAGAGCCGCCTCGATATCGGCCGCCGTGTAGTCGTGGCGGTTGACCGCCCGCCCGTCGCCCGTCCGAGCGACCGCCGCGTGGTCGTTCTCGCCTGCGAGCAGGCCCACGTAGTAGATCTGCGGCACCCCGCGGGCGAACAGCTGGATGGCTCGCGCCGTGACGTACCGATCGTCGTCGCAGGCAAGCGCCGAGTAGTAGGTGCTATTGAGCTGGTGGACGTCGCCGGCCGCCGTATGACTGCCGGATAGGATGCGGTTGACGTTGCCGCCCCGCCTTTGGATGTCCTCGGCCATCGCCGCCATCTCCTCGGGGGCGAGGAGACCGTCGAGGTCGGGGCGGACGGGGATGCCGTCGTGGCAGTCGAGGTTCGTGAACTGGCGCCGCGGAGAGCGCGCGAGGTGGTCGGCCAAGCGTCGAGCTTCACCGGTCTCGAGCGCGTGGATGACGAGCCCGGGCAGGACGAAGTCGTAGGTCCAGAAACCGTGCGCCGCCAGCCGCTCGTGGGTCTCGTATCGATCATGCACCTCGGGCAGGACGGCCAGCCCGAGCGACTCCGCGACGCTGCTCATCCAGGCGAGGAAGTCGTAGATCTCCGGCTCGACCATGAAGCAGCTGGTGCCCGGCTTCTTGATGACGTACCCGACTGCATCGAGCCGAACGATCGTGACGCCGTTCGACGCGAGGAACCCCAGTGTCTCGGTGATGAACTCCTGAGTCGCGGTCGAAGTGGCATCGAGGTCGATCTGCTCGGACCATTCCGCCGTCCCGAACGACGTCCAAATCCGCTCCTCCGCGCCGGTGTCGGCGATCCTGATCGTCGAGAACGGTGCCTCGGGTTTGCGCAGGAAGATCTTGGCAATGTCGGCTGCCGGTGGTCTGCCCTCCGGCCAGATCTTGTCGAGAGTGATGAACAGGTCGGCGAACCGCGACGATCGCCCATGCCGCTCGAAGTCGCGGAACTGGGCGCTCTCACGCGAGATGTGATTGATCATCAGGTCGAGCAGCACGTCGTAGTGCTCGCCGATCCGACGGATGTCGCCCCAGGTCCCGAACCTCGGGTCGATTTCCTGGTAGGTCACTGGGGCGAACCCGCGATCGCCCGAGGACGGAAAGGGCGGCAGGATGTGGACGCCCGCGAAGAGACCGGCGAGCGGCCCATCGAGCAGCTCGGCGAGCGATCGCAGGCTGCCGCCCAGCGAATCCGGGTAGGTCAGGAGCTGCGGTCGAAGGGCAAGGTAGCGTGAGTAGCGAACCTCGGCGGAACTCATGGCCCGCCAGCGCCTCTTCCACGTTCGCGGTCCGAGAGGCGGAGCATCCGGTACGGGTAACCCTCCGGAGGGGCACTGACCGCGTTGAGCTGATCGAGATCCTCGGGGGTGAGTCGAACGTTTAGGGCCTGCTCGTTCTCCTCCAATTGGTCTGCCGATCGGACGCCGACGACGACAGACGCGACCGCGGGCCGAGCGAGGAGCCAAGCGATTGCCACCTGCGAGGGCGTAGCCTCGAGCCGCTGCGCGGTGCTCAGCACGGGCGAGAGGATCGCCCAGTTGCGGTCGGTCGCGCGGCGGTCCCAGGCCTCCTCCCAGTCGGGATTGGCGGTCGCGAGGCGGCCGTCGGCGGGGGTTGCTAGACGCGTTTCGGGCCGGTAGCGGCCGGTCAGGAACCCGCTCGCGAGTGGCGCCCAGGCGACGATACCGATCCCCTCATGGGCGCAGGCGTCGGCGATCTCTGCCTCGATGTCGCGGACGATGAGGCTGTACTGGTACTGGGCAGCGACCGGGCGGATCCAGCCGTGGAGGTCGCTGACGCCGAGCACCCGCATGAGCTGCCAGGCGCGTAAATTCGAGACCCCGAGGTAGCGGATCTTGCCAGCGCGAACGAGGTCGTCAAGGGCGCCGAGCGTCTCTTCGAGCGGTGTCAGGGGGTCCCATGCGTGCACGTAGAACACGTCGATCGCGTCGGTCCCCAGGCGGCGCAGGCTCGCCTCCACGCCCCGCACGAGGTGGTACCTCGACAGACCCTGATCGTTGGGTCCGGGACCGGTCGGGAACCGGCCTTTGGTAGTGAGCACCACCTCGCCACGTCGATCGCGGATGGCCCGCCCAACGATCTCCTCGGCGCGCCCGCCGGCGTAGACGTCGGCTAAGTCGATGTGGCTCCCGCCGATATCGACGAAGCGGGCGATGATCCTCTCCGCCTCATCGGCGGCCACGCCTCGATCGCTCGCTTCCCCGAACAGCATCGTGCCGAGCGCAAGCTCAGACACCAGGAGGCCTGAGTTGCCGAGCCGCCGATAGCGCACGTCAATCGACCCTCAGCCCTTCAGCGATCCACCGAGGAGGCCACGAACGAAGTAGCCCTGAAGGGCAAAGAAGACGGCGAGGGGGACGAGCATGCTGACGATGGCGCCCGAGGTGAGCAGGTGCCAGTCGTTGCCGAACGTGCCGACCAGCTCGGCGAGGCGCATCGTCAGGACCTGCGTATCGGGCCGGTTCCCGATGAAGATCAGGGCGACAAGGTAGTCGTTCCAGACCCACAGGAACTGGAAGATGGCATACGCCGCGAGGACTGGCACCGATAGCGGCACGATCAGCCGCACGAAGATCGTGAAGTGCGACGCCCCATCAACTCGAGCAGACTCGATGATCTCTCGCGGGAGTTGGCGCATGTAGGTGAACATGATGAAAACCGCAAGCGGGATGCCGAAGCCCGTGTGAGCCAGCCAGAGGCCGAGGAACGTGCCGTTGAGGCCAACCTGTGCGTAGTCCCGGAGGATCGGGACAAGCGCGATCTGGAGGGGCACGACGAGTAGCGCGACAAGCAGCGCGAACGCGGCCGTTCGACCCCGGAACTGCAGCCAGGCAAAGCCATACGCAGCGAATGCCGCGATCGTCATCGGGATCAAGGTTGACGGGATTGTCACGACAATGGTGTTGAGGATCGCCGTTTCGAAATCCTTGCCACGCTGGACCGTGGTGTTGTCATTGGCGTCGGTGAACTCGTACTGCTTGCCGGTCAGGACAAAGGCGTAATTCTCAGGTGTGAAGTCGAGTTCCGCGAGCCATCGGCGCTCCTGGATCTCGATCCGTCCCGCCCTGCGGTTGCCGAGCCAGACGACCCGCCGGCCGTCATCGGTGACGATCCCAGCGCGAAGCTCATCAAACGTGCCGCGAATCCCCCCGATTTCGACCGCGGACTCGCCGGTGTTCGAGGGGATCGGGCGCGTGGCGACGGTCGCCCATACTTGATGGGGAAAGATCGACCACCAGCCGGATGCGAGGATCGCCTCTCGGGTCCGGAACGAACTGACCGCGAGACCGACCGTTGGCAACAGCCACAAGAGGCAGATGACGGCGAGCAGCCCGTTGACGAGGATCGCGCCGCGATGGCGCCGGAGGCCAGTCACCAGCCATCACGCATATTACGCACGTTGTAGATCATCACGGGGATGACCGCGATAAGCAGGACGACGGCGATCGCCGATCCGAGACCGGCGTTTCGATTGACGAAGTACTGGTGGTAGAACTCAGTCGCGATCACGTTCGTGCCGTATTGGCCGCCGGTCATCACGAGCACGACATCGAAGATCTTGAGCGTGAAGATGATTATCGTCGTGCTGACCGTGATGATCGTCGGCAGGATCATCGGCAGCACGATCCGGCGAAAGAGCTGCAGCTCCGATCCGCCGTCGATCCGACCAGCGTCCAACAGCTCGGCGGGCACGCCCTTGATCGCGGCGGAGAAGATCGTCATCGCGAAGCCGGTCTGGAGCCAGATGACGATGACAATCAGGAACACGTTGTTCCACGGCTGATTCTGGGCGATCCACGCCTGGGGGTCCCCACCCAGGCTGGTCCACACGGCGTTAAGCACGCCGATCTGCGGGCTTCCAGGATCCCGATAGGCGTACATGAAATTCCAGATGACGCCGGCGCCCACGAGTGAAATCGCCAGCGGCATGAACACGATCGCCTTCGCCAGGCGCTCGAACCGGCTGCGGTCCGCGAGCGCTGCAATAACCAAACCGAGGATGACCGACCCGGTCGCCCCGATCGCGATCCACAGGACGTTGTTGCGGAGCGCCTCCTGCATCGCCCGCCCGGCGAAGACCGCGATGTAGTTCGCAAGGCCGACGAAGTCCTCACCGTTTCGGTCGAGCGTGCTCGTCACCAGCGTTCGGAGCGTCGGCATCACCAAGAAATACGCGACGATCACCATGGCTGGCGCGACGAACACGAGCACCGTCAGGTGGCGCTCGACGCGCTCGGGCAGGCGCTCGACTACGGCGTTGGCGCCAGCGAAGAGCGCGAGGGTTCCGCCAACCCCCCAGGCGACCGCCACCCCGACGAGCAAAGGCTTCGGTATTTCGGGGTCCCTCAGCCAGAGGAACCCGAGTACCAGGAGGCCGAGCCCGGCGACGATGGCGGCCGAGCGGCCGATACTACCCGCGGCGCGTCCGATCGCCGACCCGGCCGGGGGCTGCCGGCCAGCAGTGTCCGTCGAGGTCGGGGTCACGTTCATGCGAGTTGTTGACGGGGTAATCGCCCGAATGGCCCCGACGACGCCATGGGCGCCGTCGGGGCTAGCTTACGCCAGACTGCAGGTCTGCTCAGGTCGACGGCCACGTAGCGTCGATCTCACCAAGCGCCGTGTCAAGGTCGATCTGCCCGGCCACGTAGGCAGTCATCTGGGTCCAGAAGGAGCCCGCTCCCACCTCGCCGGGCATGAGATCGGAGCCGTCGAAGCGAACCGACGTCGCCTCGGCAAGGATTTCGGCGACACCTCTGTCGATGTCCCTCCCATACCATGCCAGATCGACATCGTTTTGCGGCGCAATCGTGCCGCCGGCATCGAGCCACGGCCTCAGGTGCTCGGCCGTGCTGAACCACTGGAGCACTGCGCGTACCTCGGGCCGATCCGTGAATGCCGACCAGACGTCGCCACCGATCAGCGCCGGGCGCCCGAACTGTTCGTCGATCGGCGGAAGGTAGAAGAAGTCGTAGTCGACGCCAGACTCCAGCCCCTCCGGGAAGAACGACACGATGAAGTTGCCCTGCTTGTGGAGCCAGCACCTCGGCGGATCCTCGAACATTGGTGCAGGTGCGTCGCCGAACGAAGTGCTGACGATCGCATTGCGCCCGCCGTAGACATCGTCATCGTCGAGCAACGTCTCAGACATGATCTCCGCGGCGTTCTGCACCTGTGGTGAGGCAAACGGCAGTTCGCCTGACGTCCAAGCGTCGTAGTCGTCGAGCGACGTCGTCCGGAGCATGAGCTCCTCGATCCAGTCAGTAACCGGCCAACCCGTCGCGACGCCCGATTCGATGCCGAAGCACCATGGCGTGTCACCATCCGCCTTGATCTGCTCCTGGAGCGCTTCGAGCTCGTCCCAGGTCTCCGGCACCTCGTAGCCAGCGGCGTCGAAGGCTTGCTTCGGATACCAGACCAGGCTCTTGACGTTGACTCGCTCCCATACGCCCGCGACGATTTCGTTGCCGTCGGGCCCGGGCGCGCTACCCATGTCGAGGAAGCTCTCGATGTACTGCTCGGACATGTAGTCCGCAGGTAGGAAGGCACCGAGGTCGATAAGCTTGCCCTGCTGGGCGAAACGGGCCATCAGCCCTGGCTGCGGGAAGTCGGCGATGTCTGGCGCGTCGCCCGCATCGACGCGGACGCTGATCGTGGCCTCGAACTGGTCCGAGCTTTCGTACTGGACGTCGATCCCGGTCGCGTCCTCGAACACCTGGACGGTTTCGTTGAACAGGGCTTCATCCGCGTCGCGGAAGGCGCCGAAGGCCGTCACGGTGGTGCCGGCGTAATCGCCGGCATATGCAGCCTCGAGTTCCGGGAGTGCCGCCGCCCCCGACGCACTCGGGCTCACTTCGGGAGATGTCAACCCGCTCTGGCTCGCGGACGGCACCGTGGCGGTCGAACACCCGCCTACGAGCAGCATCGCGAGGACGAATAAAGAAATGCGCTTGGTCGATCCCATGTGTAGCTCCTCCAACACACTTCCTCTGGCCTTCGACGCGGGACCGGAAAGATCCATCGGCGTGGTTATCGGCCCCCGGCGACCTCCTTGACGCGGGCGGTCGTGACCCGCATGGCGAGCTCAGGATCGATATGGGCGACCGGGGCGACGGCGGAGCGCCGCTCGATCTCGGCGAGGAGGATTTCCGCGCCGAGCCGGCCGGATTCGAAGAGGCGCTGGCGGATCGTCGTCAGGCCCACGTAGTCAGCGGCTTCGATGTCGTCGTAGCCGATGACCGACAGGTCGTCAGGGACATGGAGCCCGGACTCGCGGGCAGCGGCGATGACGCCGAGCGCCTGCGTATCGCTCGCCGCGAAGATCGCAGTCGGTCGGTCGTCGTCTGCGAGCATCCGCCGGGCGAGCTCGCGCGCCTCATAGCGCCCGTGTGCGCCATGGCCAATCCAGCGAGGCGGGATCGTGATGCCGGCCGTCGCAAGCTCGCGCTTGAGCCCGGCCTCGCGATCTGCGCTCGAGGTAAAGCCAAACGGGTTCTCCAGGGCGTCCCCGATGAACGCGATCCGGCGGTGACCGAGGTCGAGGAGGTGTCGCGCAGCCATGGCGCCGCCTGTAACGTCGTCGCCGATGACACGCGCCAACTGCGCGGCCGACGGCGTGTGGACGTCGATGAAGACCACAGGGACCGGTGCCTGACGCAGCGCCGGGACCGATTCCTCGGGCGGCGGCAGCGACATCACCATCAGGCCGTCGGTTCGTTGCGAGTGGGCGAGGCTCGCAAGGTAGTGGTCCCGCTTCTGGACTGTCTCGACGTTGTAGA
>JBIOWA010000058.1:0-5181 GCA_044868045.1 Candidatus Limnocylindrales bacterium | reverse complement strand
GTGGCAGCGACCAAAGCGCCCGCCAAGGAACCGGCGCCGGTCGAGGCGCCTGCCGACCAGCCGATCCCGGCGCAGCCCGCGCCGCGACCCAAGGACGCGCCGCGCACGATGCGCGAGCTCAGGGAAGCGCGCCAGGGCAAGCGGGCGTCACGAGCCAAACCCGTCGAGAACGTCCTCCGCCAGGGCCTCCGGCTGGAGCGCGTGCCGGATCCGTGTGTGCTCGTCCTGTTCGGGGCGACGGGCGATCTCGCCCATCGCAAGGTCATCCCGGCCATGTATCAGCTCTGGCGCACGAACCTGCTGCCCCACGAGTTCGTGCTCCTTGCGGTCGGCCGGCGGGAGTACGACGACGACGCGTTCCGGGCCGAGATCCACAAGTCGCTCGAGCAGTTCAGCCGCGTCCTGCCGCTCGATGAGCCGGCCTGGCGCTCGTTCAGCGAACGGATCCGCTACAACCGCTGTGATTTCTCCGATCCGTCCGGCTTCGATGCGCTCGCGGCGAGGCTCGACGACCTCGACGAGGAGGAGGGCACCCGCGGGAACCGCCTGTTCTACCTCGCCACCCAGCCCTCACAGTTCGCCGAGCTCGTCGGTCAACTCGGTCGGGTCGGGCTCGACCACGAGCGCCACGACGGCGGGTGGCGGCGGGTCGTGATCGAGAAGCCGTTCGGCCACGACCTGGATTCGGCCAAACGCCTCAACCGCGAGGTCGGCAAGGTCTTCCGCGAGTCGCAGGTCTACCGCATCGACCACTACCTGGGCAAGGAGACGGTCCGCAACCTGCTGGTCTTCCGGTTCGGCAACGGGATCTTCGAGCCGCTCTGGAATCGACGCTATGTCGACCACGTGCAGATCACAGTGGCCGAGTCGATCGGCATCGAGAACCGCGGTGCGTTCTACGAGGAGACGGGCGCCGTCCGCGACGTCCTGCAGAACCACCTGCTCCAGCTCGTCAGCCTGGTCGCCATGGAGCCGCCGGCGACGTTCGAAGCCGACGCCCTGCGCGACGAGAAGGTCAAGGTCCTGCGCGCGATCGGCACGCGGCCGGCCGACCCGGCGGGCGAGGTCGTCCGCGGCCAGTACGGCAAGGGCTGGGTTGCGGCGACGCCGGTGCCCGGGTATCGCGAGGAGGTCGACGTCGACCCGCTGTCGGAGACGGAGACGTTCGTGGCCGCGCGCCTCACGATCGACGATTGGCGCTGGTCGGGCGTCCCCTTCTACGTGCGGACCGGCAAGCGGTTGCCGAAGCGCTCGACGGAGATCGCGATCCAGTTCCGCGAGGTGCCGCACCACCTGTTCCGCGACACCGCTATGGAACCCGACCCGAACCTCCTCGCGATCCGCATCCAGCCCGACGAGGGGATCATGCTGCGGTTCGGAGCGAAGGTGCCGGGCCTGGGACTCAACGTCCGCGCGGTGACGATGGACTTCACGTACGGATCGGCCTTCAACGTCGACTCGCCGGACGCCTACGAGACCCTGATCCTCGACGCCCTCCAGGGCGATGCATCGCTGTTCACGCGCGCCGACGAGGTCGAGGAAGCATGGAGCATCGTCGATCCGTTCATCGACGCCTGGGCCAACGTCGACCCACCAACATTCCCGAACTACGAGGCCGGGACCTGGGGCCCTGAAGAAGCCGATGAGCTCCTGGCTCGGGAAGGACGCACATGGCGGCGGATCTAGCTTCGGTCGCGCTCAACGAGCCGGTCCTCCGCTGGTCCGCTCGCGCCCGGAACATCCCCGACATTGAGCGAGAACTCGGCAAGATCTGGGCACGCCAGGACCTGACGACCGAGATCGAGGGCGAGCCCGGCCGTCATGTCTCCGCCAGGACCAGCGTGATGAACCTCGTGGTCATCGCGCGTCGACCGGAGATCGCGGAACGAGGAGCCGCCACGATCCAGGCGCTGACCGGTCGTCACCCGTCGCGCACGATCGTCGTGCAGTCGGCGGACCCCGATGGGCCGTCGTGGGTCGATGCGCGGATCGAGGCACACTGCGTCCTGCCACGCGAGGACGCCCCGGAGACGTGCGCCGAGACGATCCACCTGACCGCGGGGGGCGAGGCGGGCCGTCACCTGTCCGCGATCGTGACGCCCCTCATCGTCCACGACCTGCCGGTCACAGTCTGGTGGCCGGGCGAACCGCCATTCAGCTCGCGGGCGGCCCTCGACCTCTTCGAGGATGCCGATCGCCTCGTCGTGGACGGCTCGACCTGGAACGGCGACGGGCTGGCACGACTGGCCGAGATGGCGAAGGTCGCAGAGTCGAGCCGTCTTGCGGTCAGCGACTTCGCCCTGGTCCGCCAGTCACGCTGGCGTGAGGCGATCGCGTCGATCTTCGACGACCCCGACTACCTGCCGTTCCTGCGGTCGCTGCGGCGGATCGCCGTGACCTATGCGACCCACGACGACACCGGCGCGCCCGGTTCGACGAACCTCGTCAAGCCCGTTTACCACGTTGCCTGGCTCGCGTCGCGGCTCGCGCTGACGGTGCAGAAGCCGCTCGCCGTCGTGCCCGGCACCGGCCATGGGTCGGGCTCGGCGGTGAAGGCGAGGGCGCGGCCCGCGGCCGGGTCGAAGCCCGCGATCAGCCGAGGCGTGGCGGCAACGCTGTCCGACGGCCGCGCCGAGGTTGCGGTCGTGATTCGCCCGGTCGTCTCGCTGATGCCCGCCGGAACGACGTTGCGCGTCGAGCTCCTCTGCGAGCGACGGGGTTCCGAGCTGCGCGCCGACGTGACCGCCGAGGCCGAGATCGTCCACGTCCGCGTGTGGCAGGACGGCGTCGAATGCATGGAGCGCCACTTCCTCGCGCAGCGCCGCGGGGACGTCGACCTGCTCGCGGAGGTCATCGAGTCCGGCGGTCACGACGCGGTCGCAGTCGGGACGCTCCGCGCCGCCGCGAAGCTCGTCGGGTGAGCGAACCGGAGATCGTCGTCGTCGGAGATGCGGAGACCGGGGCGATACGGGCCGCGGAGGTCATCGCGACGACGCTGTCGGACGCCATCGACGAGCGCGGCGGACGGGCCGATTGGGCGACGACGGGCGGATCGTCGTCGTCGGGGATCTACCGCGCGCTGCTGGCATTGCGGGATCGGGTCCCCTGGGAAGGAGTCCACACGTGGTGGGGCGACGACCGCTTCGTCCCTTCCGATCACCCGCTGTCGAACGTCCGCGCCTTCGATGATGTGTTGCTCGATGGTGGCGGCTGGGAATCGGTCCGCTCTGATGACCGCCGAGGGCGCGTCCGGATCTCGGTCGCGAACCTCCATCCGTTCCGGACAGGCGAGGCGATCGGCGTGGGCGAGGACGCCGAGGATTGTGCGCGCGACGTCGCGGCCGAGCTTCGCGCCGCTGGGCTCCCGGAGACTGACGGCTGGCCGGTCTTCGACCTGATCCTCCTCGGCGTGGGCTCGGACGGCCACATCCTGTCCGTCTTCCCGGGGTCAGCGGCGTTCGATTCGCGGGCGTGGGCCCTCTCGATCCCGGCCCCGACCCACATCGAGCCACACGTCCAGCGCGTGACGCTCAATCCGGAAACCGTCCGGGTGGCTCGACGCGTTCTCGTGGTCGCGTACGGTGCCGGCAAGGCCGACGTCCTGGCCAGCGTGTTCGGTACCGAGGTCGATCCGCGCAGATTGCCGGCCCAGCTCGCCCGGCGCAAGGGGGCCACGTGGGTCGTCGACGAGGACGCAGCCGCGAAACTGCCGCGGTGACGGCGGAGACGAGCGAGCGGATCGTCATCCGCCGAGCGGGGCCCGAGGACGCGGGCGGCGTCGGTGACGTCTGGCTGACGTCGTGGCGCGCGACGTTCGACTTCCCACCGGGCCACCCGGATGCGGATGTCCGACGCTGGCTCGCCGAGGAGCTCATGCCGGCGACCGAGGGCTGGGTCGCGGTCGACCCCGAGGACGGCGGACGCGTCGTCGGTTTCATGGCGCTATCGGCCGCGATGGTCGAGCAGCTGTACATCGCCCCGGACTGGATCGGTCGGGGGCTGGGTGACCGGCTGATCACGCTGGCCAAGGGCCGGCGACCAAATGGACTCGACCTCTATTGCTTCCAGGTCAACGCGTTTGCGCGGCGCTTCTACGAGCGCCGCGGGTTCGTGCCGATCGCGTTCGGCGACGGGTCGAACAACGAGGAGCACCAGCCCGACGTTCGGTATGCCTGGCGACCAACCCCGGTGCCGTCGCGGACGGCGCGCTCGGCCGACGGGACGCGGATCGGCGTGTTCACGAGCGGCACGGGTCCGCCACTGATCCTCGTCCATGGCGCGTCCGCCGACCACACGACGTTCCGAGTCGTCGGCCCGGTCTTCGCCGAGCGCTTCGCGGTCGACGCCATCGACCGCCGGGGACGAGGCGCCTCAGGCGACACGCCGCCGTATGCGATCGAGCGCGAGTTCGAGGACCTGGCCGCCGTCGCGTCGGCGCTGGCGACAGAGGCGGGCTCGCCGGTCGACATCGTGGGGCACTCCTACGGCGGTCGTTGTGCGCTCGGGGCCGCCATGCTGACCGACGACATCCGGCGCGTCGTGTCGTACGAGGGCGCCCCGACGCCGCCCGGCGAGCGGTACGGCGATGCCGACGTCCTGGAGGAGTTGCGACGGCTGGATGCGGCCGGCGATCTCGCCGGCGTGTTGTCCACGTTCATGACGCGAGTGGTCGGTATGGATGCGGAGGCGCTGGCCCGCTACCGCGGGGATCCCGTCTGGCCGGTCCGCGTCGCGGCCGCGCACACGATCGTGCGCGAGCTCGAGTCTGAGGCGGCTTCGCCGGCCGCTGGCCTCGAGGCGCTGGGCCGCGTCCGACAACCGGTGCTCCAGATCATCGGCGAGGACAGTCGGCCGGAGTTCGGAGCCGCGACACGTGCGCTGGATGCCCGACTTTCCAACGGTCGCGTCGTGGTGATCGACGGCGCCAGGCATGCCGCGCACCACACCCATCCCGAGGCGTTCGTCCGGGCGGTCACGACGTTCCTCGCCGAGCCGTGACCGACACCACCATGGGATACTCCGACCATGCCTGAACTCGGGATCTTCGGCTGGATCTTCGTCGGCCTGCTGGCCGGCGCGATCTCCGGCGCGCTCGTCGGTGGCCGAACGGCCCGTGGCTGCCTGCCGAACATCGTGGTCGGGATCGTCGGCGGCGTCGTCGGCGGGTACCTCGCCCAGCAA
>JBIOWA010000057.1:0-3393 GCA_044868045.1 Candidatus Limnocylindrales bacterium | reverse complement strand
ACGAGGCGATGGCCATCGTGGCCGAGGCGAACGACGACCACGGCAGGCTGGCCGAGGCGGGCCTCTCGATCCTGCCCAGGGTCGACGGCCGGCCGCTGAACGTGCTCACCCACTGCAACACCGGGCCGCTCGCGGCCGGCCAGTTCGGGACCGCGCTCGGCGTGGTTCAGGCCGCCCATGCCGAGGAGCGGGCCCTCCACGTCTGGGTCGACGAAACCCGCCCCTACCTGCAGGGCGCGCGGATCACCGCCTGGGAGCTCCAGCAGGCCGCCGTCCCGCACACGCTCATCCCGGACATGGCCGCAGGACCGCTGATGGCCCAGGGCCAGGTCGACGTGATCCTGGTCGGCGCTGACCGCATCGCCGCCAACGGCGACACGGCCAACAAGATCGGCACGTACACGCTGGCCGTCCTCGCCCAGCGCCACGGGGTCCCGTTCATCGTGTGCGCACCGCTGTCGTCGGTGGACCTTGAGACGCCGGATGGCGCCGCGATCCCGATCGAGGACCGCGCGGCGCAGGAGGTCACCGAGATCCGTGGCGTCCGGATCGCGCCGGCGGGCACGGAGGTCCGGAACCCGGCCTTCGACGTCACGCCCGCGGAGCTGATCACGGCGATCGTGACCGAGGAGGGAGTCGTCGAGTCGCCGTTCGCGGACGGTTTGCGCGCCGCGATGGACCGGCGGGCCACGCGGCGGGCGGCAGGCCATCCGTACCCGATCGAGCCTGCCCCGGCGGAGGCGATCTGATGGCCACCGTCGCGCTCGACCGGGCCGGAACACGCCTCGTCGCCGAGACGACGACCGATGTCGAGCGCATCCGCGAGTTCCTCGAGCGTGATCGGATCTTCGCCGCGTACGCCCTCGCCGACCTCGAGGACCGCGACCCGGGCCGGGCGAGGTGGGGGATCGCGCGGGAAGGCGACGAGGTCGTGTCGCTGGTCCTGGAGTACGGCGGGCCGGCGCCCCAGCCGCTGTTCATCGTCGGTCGCGACGACGGTGTCGAGGCGATCCTGCGCGACGTCATCCGCCCCGCGATCGCGTACGTCGCCTGCCTGCCCGCCGGCCAGGCCGCCGTCGAGCGCCGCTACCGCCTCGAGCCGGGCCCGCAGATGGTCCGCATGTGGGTCGACAAGGACACCTTCCACGACGCGTTCGACCCGGGCGTCGAGCGCCTGCTCCCGACAGACGCCGGCGAGCTCAATCGCCTGTACCGGCTCGGCTTCGGCAGCTGGCTCCCGCCCCAGGCGATCGCCGAGGGCGTGTACTACGGGATCCGGGTCAACGGCCGCCTGGTCGCCGCGGCGGGCACCCACGTCATCGGGCGGCGGGCGCGGATCGCCGTCGTCGGCAACGTGCTGACGCAGCCCGAGTTCCGTGGCCGCGGCTACGCGCAGGCCACCACCGCCGCGGTCACGTCCCGATTGCTCGAGTTCTGCAACCATGTCGTGCTCAACGTCCGCTCGGACAACCCGCCGGCACTCAACGCCTACCGGCGACTGGGCTACGCCGAGCACGTTCGCTTCGAGGAGCGGCTGGGGCACCGGATCGGCTCACTGTGGGCCGACGTCGCCGCGGCGCTCCGCCGGTTTGCACGTAGCAGGGAGTCGCACGACCGATGACGGTCACCCGTGCCGGAATCGAATACGACGTGACCAGCCTCGATCTCGCGGCCGAGGGCGTGCGGCGCATCGAGTGGGCCGAGACCGAGATGCCCGTGCTCCGGATCATCCGCGAGCGCTTCGCGGCAGAGCAGCCGCTCAAGGGCATGCGCGTCGGGGCGTGCCTGCACGTGACCACCGAGACGGCCAACCTCATGCGCACGCTCCAGGCCGGTGGCGCGGACGTGGTGCTTGGCGCGTCGAATCCGCTGTCCACCCAGGACGACGTCGCGGCGGCGCTCGTCATCGAGTACGGCATCGCGGTCCACGCCCGCCGCGGTGAGGATCGTGACACCTACTACCGGCACCTCAGCTCTGTCGCCGACTCCCACCCGACACTGACCATGGACGACGGCTGCGACCTCGTGTCGCTGCTCCACCAGGACCGGGCCGAGCAGGTCAAGGAGGTCCTCGCCGGGACCGAGGAGACGACGACCGGGGTCATCCGCCTGCGGGCGATGGCCGCGGACGGCGCGCTCGGCTATCCCGTGATCGCGGTCAACGAGGCCCAGACCAAGCATCTCTTCGACAACCGCTACGGGACCGGCCAGTCGACGCTCGACGGGATCCTGCGTGCCACCAACCTGCTCATCGCCGGCCGGAACATCGTCGTTGCCGGGTATGGCTGGGTCGGAAAGGGAATCGCCGCCCGGATGAAAGGCCACGGCGGCCACGTCGCGGTCGTCGAGGTCGACCCGATTCGCGCGCTCGAGGCGCTCATGGACGGCTTCGAGGTCAAGACCGCGGGCGAGGCGGCGGGCTGGGGCGACCTGTTCGTCACGGCCACCGGCAACGTGAACGTCTTCCGCCGCGAGCACTTCGCCGCGATGAAGGACGGCGCGATCATGGCCAACTCCGGCCACTTCGATGCCGAGCTCGACCTCGTCGCGCTGCGGGAGATGGCCGAGGGCCACGTCCGCGAGGTCCGCGAGAACGTCAAGGAGTTCGATCTCGGCGGGAAGCGCGTGCGCCTGATCGCGGAGGGCCGCCTCGTGAACCTCAGCGCCGCCGAGGGCCATCCGGCCGCGGTCATGGACATGAGCTTCGCCAACCAGGCCCTCGCCGCGGAGTACGCGGTCCGGCACCACGCTGAGCTCGAGCATCAGGTCTATGGCGTCCCGCCGGCGATCGATGCGGAGGTCGCCCGATTGAAGCTGGCCGCATTTGGCATCAATCTCGATGCCATGACGCCGGAGCAGGCCCAGTACGTCGCGTCCTGGAAGCACGGAACATAGGCGCATGACGACCACCGAGCGCCGGGGCTCGGGTGCCGCCGGGGTGACCGTTGCTCCCTACGGTTCCTGGGCATCCCCGTTCAAGATCGAACGACTCACCGACCGGGTCGTGTTCCTGGCCGAGCCGCTCGGGATCGGCGGTGTTCGCTGGTGGATCGAGGGCCGCCCGGACGAGGGCGGTCGACAGGCCCTGATCCGGCGCGAGGCCGACGGCACGCTCACGCGGATGACGCCGGAGGGCTTCAACGCCCGCTCCCGCGTCCACGAGTACGGCGGCGCCGCGTCGCTCATCTCGGGCGACCTCGTCGTGGTCTCCGACTTCGTGACCGGCCGGCTCAACCGAGTCGTCAGCCCTGCCGAGCTCGTGCCCCTCACGCCGGAGCGCGAGTGGCGATACGCCGACGCGATCCACGATGCGACTCGCAACCGGCTCATCGCCGTGCGCGAGGACCACGAGCCGGACACGGTGGCGCGCCACGGCGAGTGGAACAACGACCT
>JBIOWA010000056.1:0-9948 GCA_044868045.1 Candidatus Limnocylindrales bacterium | reverse complement strand
ACCGGCTCGGCCTGTCGATCGAGCCACACATCGAGCGCGGCGAACCCGGCCCGGCTCTGGCTCACCCGGAGAATCTCCCGGTCAGCCTTCGGCGTGCCACTGCGACAGCGGGCGACCGCGTGTGTTCGCCCGCCGATGTCGATGCCGATGGTCGTCACCTGAGGCAGCCTCCTTCGACCGACCCCAGGGTGCCCGTTCTCCCGGTCGACGTCAGCTGATGGATCCATCACCGGTCAACGCCGCCGGATCCCAATCACCGTTCACGGCCAAGAGTCGGGGGCCGGACTCTAGGCGCAACGGTCATCTGCCGGATAGCGGTGAGCCGGTCTCCCCGTGGAGGTCGCTGCAATCATTGACCCCACAAGGCGGTATATCAGCGGTAGCGCAAACCAACACAACAGGCCCCGCCGCTGAGCCAGCTCGGCCTGACAGGCCGGGTTGTTTGTTCGCCGCTACGAAGCTCCGCCTTCGTGCGACATGTCCTCAGCCAGCTCCTCGGCCTCAGACATCTCGGCTTCGACTTCCCGCCGGCTCAGGTGGCTCGCCTCGACGACCGTCGGGTGGCCGTCGCGGTCCTTCCAGCGCGTCTGGATCTGCACTTCGTCGCTCTCGCCGGTCAGGCGGAGCACGACGACGTAGCTCGAGCCGCCCTGGGCGACCGACTCGATCGATCCGTCCTTGGACGGAAGCGGTAGCAGGCTGATCACCTCGCCGAGGTTGCGCCGAAGCTCGGGGCTGAAGTCCCCGATCGCGCGATCGATGTCTCCGGCGACGATCGCATCGCACATGGCCTGGGCACGCTCGCGAACGGCTTGTTCATCCATGGCGGCAGGATACCCAGCCGCCGCTCGGCCGGCGCGCCTCTACTGCTCGTAGCCCTCGACCGTCTCCGCCGAGCGCACTGACGCCTCGTCGGGATCGAGCCCGGCCGCCGCTCGAGCCTGGCGCTGGTGCAGGAGGTCGTAACAGCGGTCGAGCTCGACCTTGATCGCGTCGAGTCGATACTGCTGTTCCTGGGTCAGCCCGCTGCCGTCGCTCGCCGATGCGTAGAGCTGCTCTTCTTCGCTCGACAGCGCGTTGATCGTCTGGAACAGGTCGAGATCCGCCATTGCTGCCAAACCATACCGAAGTTTGCGTCGCCTGCCCCGCAGCCGCGCCCATACCCTGTGAGAGCACCGGACTCACCGGGGCTCCGCGAGCGGGATGGCATGGATACCGATCTCGTGATCCGGGCGCAACGTGGCGACGAAGAGGCCTTCGCGAGCCTCGTCGTCGCCTGTGGCGACCGACTCCATGCGGTGGCGCACAGGATCCTGCGCGACATCGATCTTGCCGAGGACGCTACGCAGCAGGCGCTGCTGGCCATCTGGCGAGACCTTCCCCAGCTTCGCGACCCGGCGCGTTTCGACGCCTGGTCGTACCGGCTCCTCGTGCGCGCCTGCTACGCCGAGGGACGTCGGACCCGCCAATGGCTGCCCCACCTCCGCGTGCTGCCGGCTGACGAGCCGGCATCGGCGGACGATATGAGCTCGGTCCACGATCGGGATCAGCTCGAGCGCGGCTTTCGGCGGCTCTCCATCGACCATCGCGCGGTCGTGGTCCTGCACCACTACCTGGACCTGCCCATCGACGAGGTCGCCGACGCGCTCGGCGTCCCCGCCGGGACGGTGCGTTCCCGACTACATCACGCGATGCGCGGGCTGCGTGCGGCGCTCGACGCCGACCTGCGGCCGGCCGCCCGGGGGGTCATCTGATGCATACCGATCGGGAGACCACGCGCATCGTTCGGTCGTGGCTGGATGAGGGCGTGACTGCGCTCCCGGACCGCGTCCTGGACGCCGTGCTCGACCAAGTCCCCGCGACCCGACAGCGCCGGTCCTGGTGGCCGTCGCGGAGGTTCGCCGACATGAATGCCATTGCCAAGTTCGCGATCGCGGCCGCCGCGGTGGTGGTCGTCGCGGTCGTCGGGATCAACCTGCTGCCCAGGACGGGTGGGGAGGCAGGAGGCGGCCCGGTCGCTTCGGCTTCGCCGTCAGCCTCACCCTCGCCCAGCCTCTTGCCGTCGCCCGCCGCAGCCGACTTTCCCCCGGACGGCGATCTCGCCATCGGTCGGCACTCGATGACGAGAGGGGGCGTTCGGTTGTCGATCAGCGTGCCGACGTCGGGTTGGCACAGCGAACAGGGCTTTTTCATCAACAACGACGCGGGGGTGACACCGCAGGGAGCGTCGTTCCTCTTCTGGAACCCGAGCCCGATCGGTATCTACGCCGACCCGTGTGCCCAGAAGAAGGCCCCGCCTGCTGGACCATCGACGGGCGATCTTGCGGCCGCGGTGTCGACGGTGCCGGGCACCGACCTCGTCAGTGGGCCGTCAGACGTCAAACTCGGCGGGCACGACGCGAAGCATGTCGTGTTCACCGTTCCCGAGGGCCTCGCGTGCGGGCCGGGGTTCCACCTCTGGTACGGCGAGAGTGAAGGCGAGAGCCGCTACGCCACGGCCCTTGGCTCGACGCACGGGGTCTGGATCGTCGATGTCGACGGGACGCGGCTCTTTATCGAGGCAGAGACGTACAAGGGCGCCACCCCTGAGATCGAACAAGAGGTGCAGCAGATCATCGACTCCATCCAGTTCGAGTAAACGTCAGTCGCGAGGCGGCTCACGGGTGATCCTGGGCCGTCTCGCGAACACTTGGAACATGACGTGTTACATCACGCACCGGAAGGTGCGGGCAATCGCCGCTTAGCTGCGATTCGGAACTTTACGCGTGCCAAACGACGAAGGAAGGATCGATTTCCGGCGCGCTTCGTCTGCTCAAGCGCCGCTTGTAACCCGTGATGTTCCAGCAGCGAAAGAGGCGGCCGCGGGACGACCCGCGGCCGTTGTCTGTCGGCTGATCAGGTCTAGGCGACCGCGTCACAGATCGGTGCAAGGGCGTCGAGATTGCCGTTGACGAAGTAGTCGTCGAAGGCATGCTTGCCGCTGGAGTGGAGGAGCTCGCCGGTCGCCTCGTCGACGACGAGGTGCCCGACATCCACGAGGACCGTGCCGGCATCTCCGAAGACGCGCATCTGCTGCCCCGAAACCGTCGTGGTGCCAGACGCGATCTCGCCCGGTACCGCAAGGTCGTGGATGATCGTGTTGTGGGCGACCCAGTCGAGCGTGATCCCGTTCGACGGGTTCGTGAGCGTCCCGGCGAAGTCCTCGCGGAAGTGCCGTCGGGTGAGGTTGCCGTCCTCGTCGTAGAACCGCTTGCCGACCACGGCGCGCGTTTGCGAGACGACGAGCTCCGTGCCATCGCAGATGATCCCGCTCGGCTCTCCCACCAGCGGCGGATCGCTGAACGCCAGATCGCACACGGTCCCTGAGCCGATCCGCTCGCACGTGGGGTTGAACGATGCGGGCGGTGGCGGATTGAGCGTATTCGGATCGACAGGTTCGCGAGCCGCGACCGGCGCGGCAAGAATCAGGCTGACTCCGATGACTAGGGCGACCGATCGCGCGAGGTACGTGACGGTTGGGCGCATGTCCCGCTCTCCTTGGTGACGACCGCATCTGGCGACGGTCCTACGGGTATCGGCGAGTCATCAAGCCCGATTCGTTCCGACTTGGCGTGCGTCCACGCTCGGGATGCGGGCGTGCTATCGCTCGATCGACCTCGTCTCGACTAGAAGCAGCTCGGCGCCGTCGTCTCGCGCGCGGACGTCGACCTCGGATTCCTCGACGACCTTGGCCGCTCCGCCCTCGTGGAGCTCGCTGGCGTCCGTGTCGGTCGAGACGTGGCCGGACCCATGGACCACGAACAGGTAGCCCTGGAACCCAGCGCGGAAGAGGTGGCTGACGGCCGCGCCGGGATCGAGGAGCGTCGCGTACACCGCCGCGTCCTGATGGACCGTGACGGCGTCCGGGTTGACCGGGGCGCCCTGGCCTCCGTACCCGTCGGCGGACACCACGACCGGCAGCCAGCGACCTCGACGTTCTTCGTCGCTGAAGCTGTGCTGCTCGATCGAGGGTTCCAGGCCGCGCTCGGCCGGGATGATCCACATCTGGATGAACCGCATCGACTCGGTCTGACTGTGGTTGCCCTCGGAGTGCTCCATCCCGGATCCGAGCGTCGCCCGTTGCACGGAGCCGGGCGGCAGGATACCTCCGTTGCCCCGGCTATCGGCGTGTTCGAACATGCCCTCCGCGACGTAGGTGATGCCCTCGATGTCGCGGTGGGGATGCATCGGCCAGACCGCACCAGGGACCAGCGTGTCGTCGTTGAACACGCGCAGGTCGCCGAACCACGTGTTCTCGGGATCGTTGTAGAAGTCGAAGCTGAAGTGCCAGTTGGCGCGAAACCAGCCGCCATCGGTGTGATGGATGCTGGCCCGTGGTCGGAAGGTGATCATGGGTGTGCCTCAGGCTCAAGCATGAGTCCGAACGCCGAGTCTATCGATCATCATTGATCGACCGTGGACCTCCTGACCGCAATCCTGGCGATCCTCGTCGCGATCGCCATCTTGTTCGAGCTGGCGCGCCGCGTCGGCGTGCCCTATCCGACGCTGTTCGTCATCGGCGGACTCGGGCTGGCGTTCGTGCCCGGATTGCCGCGGATCGAGCTCGAGCCGCAGCTCGTCCTGCTCGTCTTCCTCCCACCACTCCTGTTCAGTGCGGCGATCGAGACCCCGACCAGGGACCTCCGAAACAACCTGGCCCCGCTGCTGCGCCTGTCGATCGGGCTCGTGATCTTCACGATGGCTGCGGTCGCCGTCGTGGCCAACGCCGCGATCCCGAATCTCGGATGGGCAGCGGCTTTCACGATCGGGGCGATCGTCGCCCCGACCGATGCCCTCGCCGCGACGAGTGTGTTCCGGCGGCTCGGCGCGCCGCGCATCGTTTCGACCCTGGTCGAGGGCGAGGCGCTGCTCAACGACGCGACCGCACTCGTCGCCTATCGAGTCGCCGTGGTGGCCGTCGTGAGCGGCACGTTCGTCCTATCCGAGGCGCTGGCGGCCTTCGTGATCGCGGCCGTCGGCGGCATCGCGATCGGCGTCATTGTGGGTCGGGTTGCGGGGGAGCTCCTTCGTAGGCTCGACGACCCGCCGGTCGAGGTGATCATCTCGCTGGTGGTCCCGTTTGCCGCCTATCTCCCTGCTGACCGCCTCGGGCTGTCGGGCGTGCTCGCCGCGGTGACCGCAGGCCTGGTCATCGGCAGCCGATTGGGCACGATCCTGACGCCGAGCAGCCGGGTGCTGTGGCTTACCAGCTGGAAGATGGTCGGGTTCGTCCTCAACGGATTCGTGTTCGTGCTGATCGGCTTACAACTGCCCGAGATCCTTCAAGGTCTGGGGGGCCGCACGCTCCCGTCGATCCTGGGTCCCGTCGTCCTGGTCTGCGCGGCGGTTGTCGTCACGCGAGTGGTGTGGGTCTTCCTGACAAGTCTTCTCCCCGGCTCGCCACGCCAAGTCATCGCGCGACGGGATCCGCGGCTGGCCAGGCGCCTGACGTTCGTGGTCAGCTGGTCGGGTCTGCGGGGCGCCGTGTCATTGGCGGCGGCGCTTGCGCTGCCAGCCGGGTTTCCGGAGCGGAACCTGATCCTGCTGCTGACCTTCGCGGTCATCGTCGTCACGCTGGTAGGCCAGGGCCTGACGTTGCCGGCGGTCCTGGAACGCGCCGGCTGGGATGGCGCGGAGCTCGACGGTGATGAACCGACCCTCGCTCGGTCGGCGGCGTATCAAGCCGGGCTCGATGAGATCGAGCGCGCTCGACCCCAGTGGCCCGGGCACCAGCCGCTGCTCGATCGGTTGGAGTCGGGCCTGCGCGACCGGACCGAGCACTTGGCGACAGAGGATCCCGACGAGACCGCGGAGCGCCGTCAGGAGCGGATCGAGCACGAGGCGATCCAGCGCGGGGTGATCGCGGCGCAGCGGGCCGCGGTGATCGAGCTGCGCGATCGGCGCGAGATCAACGACCGGACGCTGCGGACGATCGAGCGGGAGCTCGACCTCGAGGAGCTTCGGATGGAGGGGTGATGCTAGGCAGGCGAGTCCCGGCGGCGGGCGGCGTTCCGGCGGACACCCTTGTTGTCTATGCCATCCGGCTGCATAAAGCGTTCCATTCGAGGTGCTGTTGAGGCGGTGCGCCCCGTTCGCCGCGGGCGATCATGGCCATTTCGCGGGCGACCTCCCCCGCGTCTCAGCGCCGCCACCTTCGCCGCTACCTGTAGAACGGAATATGCAGCCGAGCGGCATTGGCGCAACCACCGCTTGCGGAAACCGTGGCTACGCCCACCAAGGCCACTACCCGCGGCAACGCGCCACTACCCGCGGCAACGCGCCTACTACCCGCGGCGAGCCCAACCGCGTGCAGCGTGAGATAAGCAGCGACCGCCATACTCCTGTCGTGCCCCGTCTCGACCCCGAGCGCCTCCTCGACGATCTCAACGACGCCCAGCGCGAGGCCGTTCGGGCAACGGAGGGCCCGGTCGCCATCCTGGCCGCCGCCGGCACCGGCAAGACACGGGTCATCAGCCGGCGCACTGCCTACGCCATCGCGACCGGCGTGGTCGAGCCCGACCAGGTCCTCGTGGTCACCTTCACGGACAAGGCCGCGGGCGAGATGGTCGATCGGCTGCGCGAGCTCGGTCTGCCCGGCGTCACCGCGCGGACGTTCCACGCCCACGGGCTCAGCCAGCTGCGCCATTTCTGGCCGATGTCGCACGACGGCGCACCGCTGCCCGTGCTGCTCGATTCGAAGCTGCCGCTGATCGTGCCGCTCGCTCGGGCGCTGCCCGGCCACTATCGGTTCACCCCGGCCAAGGATCTTGCCGACGAGATCGAGTGGGCGAAGAGCCGCCGGCTCACGCCGACCACGTACGAAGGCGCGGTCGCCGGCAGCCCGACGACCCCATCACGCGAGCCACCGATCCCGGTCGACCTGTTCACGCGCCTGTTCGCGGGATACGAGCGCGCGAAGGCACGGGCCGGCCGGATCGACTTCGACGACATGCTCCTCGGGACCATCGACCTCTTGGAGCGCGACCCGGACGCGGTCGAAACGGTCCGAGCCCGGAAGCGCTGGTTCAGCGTCGACGAATACCAGGACACGAACCCGCTCCAACAACGGCTGCTCGAGCTGTGGCTCGGGGACCGACGCGATGTCTGCGTCGTCGGGGACGAGGATCAGACGATCTACACGTTCACCGGGGCGACCAGTGCGTTCCTCACCGGGTTCACGGGCTGGTTGCCCGACGCCCGTGTCGTGACGCTTGCCGACAACTACCGCTCGTCGCCCGAGGTCCTGGAGCTGGCCAATCGACTACTGGCGTCCACGGGCCGGTCCAAGCGGCTCGTGGCGACCCGGCCGAGCGGGCCCGAGCCGACGATCGCCCGGCACGGAACGGAATCGGCGGAACTCGCCGCATTGACGGCGTGGATTCGCGCCCGGCTGGGGGAGGGGATCCCACCGTCGGAGGTCGCGGTGCTCGTCCGGATGAACGCCCAGCTGGCGCCGATCGAGGCGGTGTTGACGCGGGCCGGCATCGCGTACCAGGTCCGCGGCGTGCGGTTCTTCGACCGGGCCGATGTGCGCGGTGCGATCGACCTCGTGCGCCGAGCCGACATCGAAGCGACTGGGTCGGGGCTCGCCGCCGCGGTCCGGGCGCTCTGGGCCAAGCAGCTCGGCTACGACGATGACACCGTCGCGGGGCAGGCCGGGGAGGAGTCGCGCGAGCGAACGGCGGCCCTCGATACGCTGCTCGACATCCTCACCACACTCGCCCGCTCGGATGCCGGGGTCGATGTCGCGCGGTTTCTCGCTGAGCTCGACCGGCGTCGCGCGGCGGAGCGCGCGGGCTCGGCCGACGGCGTGAACCTGCTGACGTACCACCGGGCGAAGGGGCTCGAATGGGACGCCGTCGCGTTGCCCGCGCTCGAGGACGGGATCCTGCCGATCCGCCAGGCGTTCGATGACGACGAGCTCCTCGCTGAAGAGCTTCGCCTCCTGTACGTGGGCATCACGCGGGCGCGGCGCCACCTTGCGATCTCGTGGGCGGCCGAACGCGATACGCGCGGGCGCACGACCCGTCGCCAACCGAGTCGGTTCCTCGCCGATCTGCGCCCGCGCCCGCTGCCCGGGGAGCGCCGGGTCACCCAGCTCCCCGACAGGTTCGCCGCGGACCAGGGGGCGCGCCGCGCCGCTTCCGCGGCCGTGGCCGCGTCCGGCTACGGCATCGCCGACGACGACCCGCTGTACGCCGCGTTGCGTTCCTGGCGAACGTCACGTGCCCGCGAAGACGGCGTACCCGCCTACATCGTGTTCCACGACCAGACCCTCGCCGCGATCGCCGAGATGAAGCCACCCTCGGCCGCGGCGCTGCGTCGCGTCAAGGGAGTCGGCCCGGCCAAGATCGATGCCTACGGTCCCGAGATCCTCGACCTCGTCAACCGCCTCCGCTGAGCGCCCTGCCGAACACCTCCAGCCCGCGCTGGACCATCTCGTCGCTCGCGGTCAGTGAGATCCGGAACCAGCCGGGCGACTCGACGATCGTGCCGGGCAGGACGAGCGCGCCGAGCTCGGCGAGGCGCGAGCTGAATGCCATGTCGTCGGGATCCGGCGAACGGACCATCAGGTAGAACGTCCCCTCCGGGTTCGTCACCTCGTAGCCCATCTCGCGCAGCGCAGGCACCATTCGGTCGCGGCGCGCCTGGAGCGCGCCGATGTCGATCGACAGGCCTTCGAGGTCGCCGATCGCATGCTGGAGCAGCGCATTCGGGAAGCCCCAGCCGGCGGCCAGCTGCTGAACGAAGATCTTGTAGCCGGTGGCTTCGCGGTCGGGGAAGGTCGGCGTCATCGCTGCGTAGCCGATGCGCTGGCCCGGCGCCAGGAGCGTCTTGCCGTACGTGTAGATCGTCATCGTCGCCTCGTAGTCGAGCGCCGGGCTGTGGAAGTCGATGTCGTCGAAGACGATCCGGTTGTACGACTCGTCGGAGAGCAGCACGATCGGCCGGCCGTGGCGTACTGATGCCTCGGTGAGTACTCGGCCGAGCGCGACCAGCTCCCGCTCGCGATAGATCCGGCCGGTCGGGTTGTTCGGGCTGTTCACGATGATGGCTCTCGTCCGCGGGCTGATGGCTGCGGCAACCGCGTCGGGATCGAGGTCGAAGTCGGGCGCCTCGAGCCGGACGCGGACGGCCTTTGCGCCGGACGACGCGATCATCAGCTCGTAGAAGAACCATGGCGGCGAGAGGAAGATCACCTCGTCGCCCTCGTCGCAGAGTGCCCGGATCGTCACGGCGAGCCCGCCGAAGGCGCCCGCGGTCAGCGCGACGTCCTCGGGTCGATAGTCGATGCCCGTGCGATGGCGGAGCGTCTGGGCCACCACCGACCGAGGTTCCGCCTCGTTCAACTTGTAGGCGAACCAGTCTTTGTCCTTGGGCACGGCATGGTGCTGGAGAGCGTCGACGAGTCCGGGGAGCGGCATCTCCTGTGGATTCCCGAACGTGAAGTCGGCGATGCCCGGATCGAGATGGTGACGCTCCCAGTCGCCGCCGATGTACCACCCGAACACGTGCGCGACGCTCTCGACCATCCGGTCCATGCGCCGCTCGGCGATCGTCATGTCGTTGCCTCCCGGTCGGCACGAACATATTCGTGCAGGACGCCGCCGCTGGGGAACGTGCGGGTTCCGATGAGCCGGAGCTTGAGCGGTTCCTTGAGGGACGCGAACAGCGCCTTGCCGCGGCCGAGTGCCATCGGCGCGATCATGAATCGGTAGTCGTCGATCAGGTCGGCTTCGGTCAGCTCGGCGAAGAGGTCGGCACCGGCCCCGAGCATGATGTCGGGGCCATCGCCCTCCTTCATCCGACGGACGACCTCGACGACGTCACCATCGATCTTCGTGGCGTTGAGGCGGAGCCTCGGCTGACCGCGCGAGGCGACGTGCTTCGGCGTCTCGCGCCAGAACG
>JBIOWA010000055.1:0-13461 GCA_044868045.1 Candidatus Limnocylindrales bacterium | reverse complement strand
TAGCGGCTCAGGGCACGACTGGTGAGGACCTGCATGACCTCGGCGATCTCTTCCTCGCCGATCAGCTCGACACCCGGTCCGGGCATGCCGGCCTCCCTCTCTCCACTCCTCGGGTCATCTTTCCCAGTGCAACCGATTGCACAGCACCCTATCAGCACGATAATCTGACCGTCAACACTTGGAGCCGAGGGCAGCAGCGGAGGGTCGGGATCACGTGAGCGATCTCCTGGAACGAGTGGCCGGTGCCCCAATCACCTGGGGCGTGGACGGTTCGCCCGGCTGGGGCTACCTGATGGACCGGGACCGCGTCCTTCGCGAGATGGTCGAGAGTGGGCTCTCCGCGACCGAGCTCGGTCCCGACGGCTATCTGCCCACCGATCCCGCCGAGCTCCGCGAATACCTCGCACGATTCGACCTCAGCATCGTGGGCGGCTTCGTGCCCGCCCTCCTGTATCGACCGGATCGGATCGATGCCGAGCTGGAGTACGTGGAGCGCGCGTCTCAACAGCTGGCCGCCACGGGGTCGAAGGTGCTCGTCCTCGGTCCCTCGTCGCACCACCCCGGGTACGACACCCCGGTCGACATGACCGATGACGAGTGGACCACGTTCCTGGCCAACCTCCAGCGCCTCGACGCGCTCGTCACCGACGCGGGTCTGAAGACTGCCCTCCATCCCCATTGGGGTCTGGCCATCGCGACCGGACCGGACATCGACCGGCTGCTCGATTCGTCCGACGTCGCGCTGTGCGTCGACACCGGGCATATCTACCTCGGGGGCGCAGACCCGGTCGATGTCGTGCGCAAGGCCCGCGGACGCGTCCTCCATGTCCATCTCAAGGACGTCGACGCTGCGGGCGCGGAGCGCGTCAGGGCGGGCGACGTCCCGTTCCGCCAGGCGGTCATCGACGGCCTGTTCGTCCCCCTCGGGAACGGTGCCGTCGACATCGCCGGCGTGATCGACGTGCTCGAGGGCGACGGCTACCGCGGGTGGTACGTCCTCGAGCAGGACGTGTCGCTGCGGAGCGAACCGCCTCCGGGTAGCGGCCCCAAGGCCGACGCGATCGACAGCGTCGCGTACCTGCGCGGGCTGGCCGGCGGTAGCGCGTGAGCCGGCCGGCGTCGAGCGGCTCGGCGGCGACGTGCGTCATCCCGGCCGCGGCGCAGCTGGGCGAATGCCCGATCTGGAGTCAAAGCGAGGCCCGGCTCTACTGGATCGACATCGACGGCCGCGCGATCCACCGCTTCGACCCGGCGACGGGCCTCGACGAGCAGCGTCCGGCCCCCGGGCGTCCCGGCTCGCTGGCCCTAACCGGCACACCGGGACGGCTCCTCGTCGCGGTCGAACGGCGGCTCGCATTCTTCGACTGGCCATCCGGGACCTGGCGCGACTGGATCGAGCTCGAGCCGGACAACGGCGGCAACCGCCTCAACGACGGGCGCTGCGACCCCGCCGGTCGGTTCTGGGTCGGGTCGATGTTCGACCCCACCAGCGCAGGGCGGGCGACCGGCCTGCTGCATCGGATCGACGGCGATGGGACGGCGGCCACCGTCAGATCGGCGATCGGCGTCAGCAATGGACTCGCCTTCGCCCCGGACGGCCGGACGATGTACTTCGCCGACACCCACCGTGACACCGTCTGGGCGTACGACTTCGACGCGGACACCGGCCAGGCCGCGAACGAGCGCGTCTTCCTCGACTTCAGCACGTTGCCCGGCCGGCCCGACGGCGCCTGCGTCGACGAGGATGGCTGCTACTGGATCGCCTGCGTGTACGGCTGGATGGTCGCCCGGGTGACGCCCGCGGGTGCGATCGATCGGCGGATCGAGGTGCCGGCCGAGAAGCCGACGATGCCGGCGTTCGGGGGGCCCGGCATGTCGACCCTGTTCATCACGACGATCGGCGGTGGCGGATCCCACCCCACCGATCCGACGCAGCCCGAAGCGGGCGGGGTGTTTGCGATCGAGACCGGCGTCCGAGGATCGCCGGAGACACGGTTCGCAGGCGGCGAGGCGATGGGGACGACGTGACCGCGACGACGTTGCCGCCGGTGTGGTTCGAGCGTCCGGTGCTTCCCGAGCTCGCTTCGACGGTCGCGGCGGCCTGCACGATCCTCGGCCCGGCCACCGACGGCGACCCCTACGCGGGCATCGCCGCGGCCGTCGCCGCCGTCGTCGGGGCTGCGCCGTTCGACGCGGCGTGCATGGAGCGCGCCCCGAACCTGAAGGTCATCGCCCGGACCGGGATCGGCTTCGACACCATCGACGTGGACGCAGCGACTCGGCGCGGGATCGCTGTCTGCAATACCCCGGATGGGCCGACGGTGTCGACCGCCGAGCACGCGGTGACCCTGATGCTGCTCGTGGCCAAGAACGTCAAGGAAGCCGAGGCGGCGCTGCGGACGGGGACCTCGCGGAGCTACTACGTCCGCCACCAGGGGATCGAGCTCGAGGGAAAGGTCCTCGGTCTCGTCGGCTTCGGCCGGATCGCGCGGCACGTGGCACGGATCGCCCGCGGGCTCGGGATGCAGGTGACGATGTTCGATCCGTACGTCCCCCCGTCGGCCGTTCCAGCGCGGATCGCCCGCGCGGACACGCTCGACGAGCTGCTTCGTGCGGCCGACGTCGTGTCCCTGCATGTCCCCCTGACCGATGCGACGCGCGGCATGTTCGGGCCGGCCGAGTTCGAGGCGATGAAGCCGGGTGCCGTGTTCATCAACACCGCCCGCGGTGGACTGGTCGACCCCGACGCCCTCCTCGGCGCCCTTGAGACGGGAAGGCTCTTCGGAGCTGGACTTGATGTCACGTCGCCGGAGCCGTTGCCGGTGGGGCACCCATTGCTCGACCGTGACGACGTCGTGGTCACGCCACACGTCGCCTCGGCGACCGCCGACGGCAGGGCGCGCATCTTCCGGGCCGCATTCCGCCAGGCGATCGATGTCGTCGAGGGCCGACGGCCCGAGCATCTCGTCAATCCCGAGGTCTGGGAGCGCCTGGCCTCGGCGTATGCAGGAGTGGCCAGGTGACGACGATCGGCATCGGCGTGGTCGGGTTCGGCTGGATGGGAGAGGCGCACACGCGGGCCTACCGGGACCTCCCGGTGTATTTCCCGGAGACCGGTATCCGGCCCCGGCTTGCCGCGGTCGCGGACAGCGTCCCGCAGCGGCTCGACCTCGCGCGGGACACCTTCGGGTTCGCCACGGGCACCCTCGACTGGCGTGAGCTGATCGAGCGCGACGACGTCGACGTCGTCGACATAACCACGCCCAACGCGCTGCACCGCGAGATCGTCGAAGCCGCGGCAGCCGCGGGTAAGCACATCGCCTGCGAGAAGCCGGTCGGCATCGATCCCGATGCGACCGCGGCCATCGAACGCGCCGGTCGCCGCGCCGGTGTGATCACCGGCTGCGGCTACAACTACCGCTGGGCGCCACTCGTCCAGCACACCCGCCAGCTCATCGCCGACGGGCGGCTTGGCGAGCTGACCCACTACCGCGGCCGCTTCTTCTCGATGTACGGGCGCGACCGGCTCGGGCTGCTGTCATGGCGCTTCATGCAGGAGGAGGCGGGCTACGGCGTCCTGAGCGACCTGATGTCGCACGCCATCGACATGGCCCAGTTCATGTGCGGGCCCATCAGTCGGGTCGTCGCGGTGAAGGAGACGTTCGTGAAGGAGCGTCCGCTGCCGATCCCGGGCAGTGGCACGCACTACGACCGGGGCAAGCCCGGCGACCCGACGGGACCGGTGACCAACGAGGACTATGTCGGCGCACTGGTCGAGTTCGAGAGTGGGGCGCGTGGCACGCTCGAGAGCGATCGCTCGATCGTGGGACCGCAGAGCTCGATGGCTTTTGAGCTCAACGGCTCGAAGGGAGCGGCGTCGTGGGATCACGAGCAGCTCAACCGACTGCGTCTCTACCTTCCGGAGGAGCAGCCCACCGACGGGTTCATCGACGTCCTCGCCGGCGATGCCTTCCCGAACCAGGGCAACATCGTCCCGGGCGGCGGGAATTCGCTCGGGTACGAGGACCTCAAACTGATCGAGGCGCTGGCGTTCCTGCGATCGGTCGAGGCGGGTCGGCCCCACAGCCCGAGCTTTAGCGACGCCCTGGCCAACGCGTCGGTCGCCGCCGCGATGGTCCGTTCCTGGTCCTCCGAGCGCTGGGAGGACGTCGTCAGCCTCCGGATCGACTGAGCGAGGGCTTGATGCTGCAGAACCTGACGAAGGCGAAGCTGGCCGAGGGGCAGGCCGTCTTCGGGTGCTTCGTCCGCACTGCCGAGCCGTCGTTGATCGAGTATGTCGCCCTGCTCGGCTGGGACTTCCTGGTCTTCGACGGCGAGCACGGGACCCTCCAGCCGAACCAGGTGGAGGATCTCTGCCGGGCGATCGAGCCCCGCGGCGTGACGCCGATGGTGCGGGTGACGACGAACGATCCCCCGACGATCTTGCGCTACCTCGATACCGGCGCCCATGGCGCCCACATCCCGTGGGTCAACACGGCGGCCGAGGCGGAGAGGGCGGTGCGGTCCGTGAAGTACTCGCCGCGTGGCACGCGCGGGCTGGCCGGCAGCCGGGCCTCCGAATGGGGTCTGCGCGAGCCGCTGAGCGACTACGTCGAGCGGGCGAACCGCGAAACGCTCGTCGTGATCCAGGTGGAGACCCAGGACGCCGTCGACGCGATCGACGACTATCTGGCGATCGATGGTGTCGATGTGTTGTTCCTCGGCCCGACGGACCTCTCGCAATCCCTCGGTCACCCGGGCGATCTGCGCCATCCGGATGTCCTCGCGGCGCTCGATCGCGTCGCCGCGGCGGTCGTCGGATCGGACAAGGTCCTCGGGATCTACGCGGGCACGGCCGACATGACCCGCGAGTGGCTGGATCGCGGCGCACGCTACTTCACCACCTCCCTGGAGCCCTTCCTTCGGGACGGGATGCGAGGCCACCTGGAACACGTTCGAGGTTGACGCAGCCATGAAGACGATCCGACTCACCACGGCCCAGGCGATCGTGCGGTGGCTCCTCGCGCAGCGGACGAGGATCGACGGGGACGACGTCCCGATCTTCGCGGGTGTCTTCGCGATCTTCGGCCACGGCAACGTGACGTCCCTGGGCGAGGCCCTCGAGCCGGTCCAGGACGAGCTGCCGACCTACCGCGGCCACAACGAGCAGTCGATGGCGCTCGCCGCGGTGGCCTACGCCAAGGCGATGCGCGGTCGGCGGATCATGATCGCGACGTCGTCGATCGGACCGGGCTCGACCAATATGGTCACGGCTGCCGCCGTCGCCCACGCCAACCGCCTGCCGGTCCTGCTGTTCTCGGGAGACACCTTCCAGCATCGGATCGTCGACCCGGTGCTCCAGCAGGTCGAGGACTTCGGCGACCCGACCATCACCGTCACCGACGCGTTCAAGCCCGTGAGCCGCTACTGGGATCGGATCACCAAACCCGCCCAGATCGTCCGCTCCCTGCCACAGGCCCTGGCGGTCATGCTCGACCCCGCGACGCGGGGGCCCGCGTTCTTCGCCCTGCCCCAGGACGTCCAGGCCGAGGCGTACGACTTCCCCGCCCGGTTCTTCGAGCCTCGGGTCCACTACATCCGCCGGCCGGGTCCCGATCCACGCGACGTGGAGGCGGCCGCGGCGCTGGTCGAGCGTGCCAAGCGACCGCTGATCATCGCCGGCGGCGGCGTGCACTACTCGGGCGCGGTGGACACGTTGCGGACCTTCGCGGAGCGCCATGGGATCCCCGTCGTGGAGACGGTCGCCGGCAAGTCGACGCTGACCCACGACCATCCGAACTACGCGGGCCCGATCGGTGTCACCGGATCGCGCGCGGCGAACGCGGTCGCAGAGAAGGCCGACGTCGTGATCGCGGTGGGGACGCGGCTCCAGGACTTCACGACCGGTTCGTGGTCGGTGTTCGGGGATCCGGATGTCCGGTTCGTGGCCGTCAACACCGCGTCGTGGGATGCCCACAAGCAGGGCGCCCAACCGGTGATCGGCGACGCGAAGGTCGCGCTCGAGGCGATCGATGCCGCCCTGGGCGGCTACGCGGCCCCACCCGAGTGGCTGGCGATGGCCGACGAGCAGATCGCCGAGTGGCACGCCTACCTCGACTCTTGGTCGGGCCGCCGGCACGACGGTCCACCGGCGTACGCGGAGGTGATCCAGGCCATCAATGCGGTCGCCGATCCGGAGGACTACATCCTGTCGGCCGCTGGAGGCCTGCCCGGTGAGCTCAGCATGGGCTGGCGCTCGAAGTCGGTCGGGTCGTTCGACTCGGAGTACGGCTACTCGACGATGGGTTACGAGATCGCCGGCGCTTGGGGGGCGCGGATCGCGCGGCCGGCAGGCGACGTGATCGCCTGGGTCGGCGACGGTTCCTACCTGATGATGAACTCGGACATCTACTCGACGGTGCTGACCGGGCAGAAGGTCATCTTCATGGTCTGCGACAACGGCGGATTCGCTGTCATCAACCGGCTGCAGGTCAACACCGGCGGCGCGGAGTTCAACAACCTGCTCACCACGACCCGCCACGAGCGGCTCTTCGCGGTCGACTTCGTGAAGCACGCCGAGTCGATGGGCGCCATCGCCGAACGGATCGAGGGCGTGGATGAGCTGCCCGCAGCGTTCGCCCGGGCGAAGGCCGCCGACCGGAGCTACGTGATCGTGGTCCCGATCGACCAGTACACCTGGACCGAGGGCGGCGCCTGGTGGGAGGTGGGCGTGCCCGAGGTCAGCGAGCGGGCCCAGGTGCGCGCGGCGCGCGAGGACTGGGCCGCGAACAAGCAGCGCCAGCGCGTCGGCGTCTGAACCAGGTGGGCGAGTTCGATGGCCGCGTGGTGGTCATCACGGGGTCGGCGTCGTTCCTCGGTGAGGCGATCGGTGCGGAGCTCATCTCGGCCGGCGCCAGCGTGGTCCTGGCAGATCGGGACGCCGATCATGGCGGGGCAGTCGCACAACGCCTCGGCGACGCTGCTCGCTTCATCCGGACGGACGTGTCGCGGGATGACGACCTCGACCGGTTGATCGCCGCCGCCATCGACGACCATGGGCGGCTGGACGCCGTTGTCGGGGCGAGCGCGAACTTCGACGACGAACGGCTCGCCAGCGACCGCGACCTCTGGGATCGCGTCCTCGACGCGAACGTCGCGTCGGCGGCGATGCTGACGACGAAGGCCGCGGCGGTGATGGCGGCTGGCGGTGCCATCGTCCACGTCGCGTCGATCAGCGGCCACGTGTCGCAGCCGGCGCGCGTCGTCTACAACGTCTCCAAGGCGGCGTTGCTGATGCTCGTGAAAAGCTCAGCGCACCATCTGGCGCCACGTCGGATCCGCGTCAACGCGGTCTCGCCGGGCTGGATGTGGAGCCGCAACATCGAGCGGCGGTACGGCACACGAGAACGGGCGGACGCCCTCGCTGCCGAGTTCCAGCCGCTCGGCCGGATGGCCGATCCGGAAGAGGTCGCGCACGCCGTGACGTTCCTCCTGTCGGACCGGGCCTCGTTCGTGACGGGAGCCGAGCTGCTGGTCGACGGTGGCTATTCCACGATGGGACCCGAGGCGCTCGGCCAGGCCTTCGAGAAGATCCGGACGATCGAGTAGCGCGGCTCGTCAGTCTCGCGAGCGGTCGCGGACGAGCGCGTCCAGCGTCGCGCGGCTCGTCGCGAGATACGCGGCCAGGCGCGCCCGCTCCTCGGGCGACCGCACCGTGGCGACCCGCTCGACCCAGGTCCGGGCGCCATCGATGATCGTGCCGATCGCCGCCGCGTCGTCGGACGAGAATGCCGGCCGGCCGGCGACATCGAGGTAGACCGGGGAGCTGTGGGCGCCCATGCTCGTGGCGAAGCCCGAGTGGATCTGCTCGTGGCTGGTGACCCGGGCGGCGAGCCAGCCGCTCTTCGACACCGCGACGCGTTCCGCGAGGCGCACGCGATCGGCACCATCTGCCGAGGCGGACGCCACGACCACACCGTCGTGGACCAGCTCGAGGCGGTCGATGACCGGTTGCGCCGCCGAGGCGGTGGCCTGGACCTCGACCGATCCGCCATCGCGGCCCATGCTGACGACCTCGCCGGGCCCGCAGCCGTCGACGTCGAGCGCCACGAACGACCCGGCCGAGACGAACGTGCGACCCGCCCGGACCGCGTCGGCCCAGCCGTCGAAAGACGGCGGCACCCCGGGACGAAGGCGCGCGTACGTCCTGATCGCACCGAGCGGAATCTCGGCCGACATCTTGTCGGTCCCACCGACCACAGGCAGCCGATAGCCGCAGTTGAGGAAGCGATACCACTCGCGGATCGACGGTCCGTCGATGTCGGGGGTCAACGCCTGCATCTCGACCGCGTCGATCTTGCCCGAGACGATGTCCGCGGCAACCTCGGCGTAGGGCAATGGGAAGTGGACGGCGACGGCCAGCCCGCGTTGGGCCCGAGCGGCGTCGGCCCAGTCGGCCATCAACCGGCCGAGCGGATCGCCCAGGCGGCCTTCGGGGGCACCCGCGCTGGCCATCGGGAGGACCGCATCGGATGCGCCTAGCAGGCCGATGTGGCCGAGCATGTTCTGGCGGTTCTCGCTGCCCATCACGACGAGATGCCGACCTGACGGATCCGCCACGACGGCGGCCGGGAGGTCGACCAGGCTCGTGTGGTGATCACCCCACTGCGTCGCGAGCAGGTTGACGATGGCCACACCCTCGGCCCTCGCCTGGAGCAGCGCCGACGTCGGCGAGATGAAATGGACGTGGCAGTCGACGGCGATCCAGTCGGGTCCATCGGGGCCCGCGACCGGCTCGAGCGGCAGCACCAGCGGCCCGCGGCCGACGTCGACGTCGACGTCGGGGTCGATGGAGCGCCGGTACGGTCGATAGCCGAACCCGCGAACGACCTCGATGTGCACCCGGCCGGCCGTCAACTCGATCGGGAACCTCCCCGGCACGTACGCATAGGACGCCCCGCCCAGGACCAGGTCCGCCCCGCTGTCCTCGTTGAGGCCGGGATTGATCTCGTCCCGGTGGCCGAGCGGCGGGAGGTAGCGTCCATCGGCCGCCTGGAATCGGACGCGTGCCGGGATCCGTTCGCCGGACGCGGCATCGACGACCTCGATATCGACCCGTCGCGTCGGCGTCGGCAGGGACTCGACGGTCACCGCGCCGAAGGGCTCGCGACGCCCCTCGATCGGCAGCCGGGCGGCGGGCACGCGTTCCGAGCCGACGGCGATCGTCGCGTCGGGTGCCATCGCGAGATCGACGAGCACCGCATCGGGATCGAGACCGGCGCCCCCGCTCCCCCAGCCCGAGATCGAGGTCGTCGGCGGGCCATCCTGTAGGAGCGGCGTCGGGGCGGGTCGCTCCCGAAAGACCTGGCCGAGGTCGACCGCAATCGGGGATCCCCTGTCGCCCTCGATCCGGAGGGTCCGCCGCGGCTCGAGGGTCAGCGGCGACGCGGTTCCACGAAACGCGGTGACGGCCGCGACGACGACGCCGCCACCTTCGTCGAGCCCCGCCAGGGGCTCCATGCGCAGCCGGACGATGTCGCTCGGCGCGTCCGGGACCTCGAGCGTGAAGAGCCACAGCACGATATCGCCCGTCGGGCTGGGCACCGAATCGGCGACCCCCGTCTGGGCGGGACCCCAGCTGCCGGGCAGGATCCCGAGCAACCCGGCGTATCCCGGGGCGGCGTAGCCACCGGGCGGCTGGGCCGGATACGGGCCTCGCCAGTCGAGCGGCATGTCGACCTGATGCGGAACCGCCGCGAACGCCCCCTGGCCCCAACCGACGATGCCCTCGTTCACCTCGAACCGGCGCCGCACGAGACACTCCACGACGCGTCCCGAGGCAAGCTCGATGACGTAGCGCGCCAACGGCTGACCGACGGGCGTCACCCAGCCGACCGGCAGGTCGACCGGTCGTCCATCGAGCGGATCGCGCCAGGCGTCGCAGAAGTGGGCGACGACGACATGGCTGGCGGCTCCGGCCCGGCGCATGTCCACCACGACCTCGCGGTCGAGCAGCAGCCAGCGGCGCTCGCTGGTCGAGCGGGCGAACTGGAAGGGTAGTCCGCGAAGGATCCGACGCCCGGCCGGCAACCGCCGGATCGCGTCGGCGTAGTCTGGATGGAGTCGCGATCCGAGCTCGGCGACGGTCGCGGTGCGATGCCGCCGCAGGTCCACCGGCGTCGCGAGATCGGTCCCTCGCGGAGGCGTCATCGACGCGGGTCGGCGGTCCGTCTGATTGGCCCTGCCATGCCGCTTCAGCCCTCCCGCGACACCGTGCGTTGACCCTCTCGCGTCGGTATGCTAGCGTCCGCGCAACCGATTGCACAAGCCACCGGATGCATCGCGGAAGCGGAGGGGCATCGGTCAGTGGGTGCCTGTGCTACCCCGTCCCGCGAGAGGGCGGATGGGATGAACATCGCCCGGTCGAGCCGGCCCGGTTAGACGAGCCGGATGCGCCGCTTCCCCGAACGACGGGTCAAGCTCGCCGACGTCGCCCGGATCGCCGGGACGTCGGAGGCGACGGCATCGCGCGCGCTCAAGAACGACCCGAGGATCGGCGAAGCGACGCGTGCGGCCGTCCGCGCGGCGGCACTCAAGCTCGGCTACGTCCCCAATGCCGCTGCCCGCAGCTTGCGGGCTCGTCGCACGCACATCCTGGGCCTCCTGGTCCACGACCTCGCCGACCCGGTCCATGGCAAGGTCGCCGCGGGCTTCGAGGAAGCCGCAGCCGCCCAGGGGTACGCGGTCTTCATCATGACCGGCCTGCACGATACGGAGCGCGAGCAGCGCGCCCTGACGGCGTTCGTCGAACATCGTGCCGACGGCATCGTGGTCGCCTCGTGCCTGAGCGATCCCGCCGAGGTGCACGCCCGCGTCCCAGCGGATCGCGTGGTCTTCGTCCAACCGGATTACCCGGCCCTCGCGGATGGCGTCGACCCGCCGGCGCGCGGCGTCCTTCGGACCGACGACAGCGCGGGCTTCGTCGCTACGGTCCGTCATCTCGCCGAGCGGGGCTACCGTCGGATCACCTTCGTCGGTCCGGGTAGCGGCGCCTCGGATTCGATGCGCCGAGCGGCGGCCGCGGCCGCCCTGGAGGAGCTGTCGCTCGGACCGATGGGCTTCCTCGACGCCGGCGTCGATGGATGGCGGGATGCGACGTCCGTCGCCCGGATCCTCGCCGCTGATCCGCCGGAGGCCGTCCTGTGCTACGACGACAAGCTGGCGCTCGCACTGCTCGACGCGCTGCGCTCGACACGGTTGGATGTTCCTGACGACATGGCGCTGGCGGGCTTCGACGGGATCCCCGCAGCCCACCAGTCGTGGCCACGACTGACCACCGTCGACGTGCCCTCCGTCGAGGTCGGCCGGCGCGCGGTCGAGATGCTGGTGGCGTCGGTGCGCGACGGCCGCATGCCGGTCTCGGAGGTCCTGCCGGTGCACCTGGTGGTCGGCGACAGCACGCCGCCGCGCGCCACGCGGATCGCCGGCCTCGGGGCGCCGGAGGCCGTCGCCGCACGGCGGATGAGCGAGCCGTGACGCAGCCTCGCGTCGCTCCGGCCATCGAGCTCGTCGACGTCACGAAGCGGTATGGCGACGCCGTGGCACTCGACGGGATCTCGCTCCGGATCGAATCGGGTGAGTTCTTCTGCCTGCTCGGGCCGTCCGGGTGCGGCAAGACGACGACGCTGAACCTGATCGGAGGGTTCATCCCGCTGACGTCGGGGGAATTACGGATCGAGGGACGGCGGGTCAACGACCTGCCGCCACACCAGCGCAACGTCAACACGGTGTTCCAGAACTACGCGCTCTTCCCGCATATGTCCGTCGCCGACAACGTCGCCTTCGGCCTTCGGATGGAGGGCCTGGCGGGCAACGAGGTGGAACGGCGCGTGGCCGAGTACCTGGAGCTGGTCGGCCTGGCCGAGTACCACGACCGGCATCCGGGGCAGCTCTCGGGCGGCCAGGCTCAGCGTGTGGCCCTCGCACGCGCGCTCGCCAAGCGACCGGCAGTGCTGCTGCTTGACGAACCCCTCGGGGCCCTCGACCTCAAGCTCCGAAAGCAGATGCAGGTCGAGCTCTCACGCATCCACCGACAGGTGGGCACGACCTTCGTGTTCGTCACGCACGACCAGGAAGAGGCCCTCTCGATGGCGACGCGGATCGCGGTCATGGCGAACGGGCGGATCCGCCAGATGGGGTCGCCACGCGAGATCTACCAGGGACCAGTCGATCGGTTCGTCGCCGACTTCATCGGGGAATCGAACTTCCTCGACGGGCGCGTAGCCGAGGACGGCCCCGGTGGGCGATTCCAGCTGAGCAATGGGGCGTTCGTCCCCGCATCGACCAACGGCACGGTCCGTCGGAGCGGCCGGGTCGCATTGATGATCCGGCCCGAATCGGTCGGGGTCGGTCGCCAGGCGCCCGTCGGCTCGACGCCGGTCGCGGTGCTCCCCGGCCGCGCGACCAACGTGGCCTTCATGGGCAACCACACCAGGATCACGGTCCAGACCGACGCCGGGATCCTCGTCGCAATTCGGTTCCATGGCGAGTCGGACGAGCAGGCCGTCGAGGAGGAGATGTTGGATCGAGAGGTGCACGTTTGGTGGGATCCGCGCGAGTCAACGGTCGTCACAGCCGGCGACCTCGCCGGATCGGACGAAGAGTCTGGAGGAGGTCCTGAGGGATGAACGCGATGGACAATCACCTGTCACGCCGCCGCTTCCTGCAGGCGTCGGCGGCCGTCGGCGCTGCGGTCGGACTTGGCGGCGTTGCCGCCGCCTGCAGCGCCATCGGCCAGCAGGGTGGCACGTTCAACTGGATGACCTGGAGCGACCACTACATCGACAGCCAGCTCAAGGCCATCGAGGCATCGGACAAGATCACCGCCAACATCAGCGAGCTGGCGGGCAACGCCGAAGGCTTCGCCAAGCTCAAGGAGGTCAAGGGCGCGCTCGACATGATCTCGGGTGACGCTTTGTGGGTGCCGGACGCCTACAACAAGGAAGGGCTCATCGAGCCGTTCGATATCAACGAGCTCAAGGTCGCCTCGCAGCTCTACCCGTTCGCCCGGCAGTTCCCCATCTGGACGACCCCGGAAGGCTACCTGGGCTACCCGTTCGGCTGGTCGCCGATCAGCATCTATTACAACCCGAAGTACGTCGACCCGGCCCCGGACTCGTGGCAGGTGCTACTCGACCCGAAGTACAAGGGTCGCGTGGTCGTCGAGAAGCAGCCCGAGGAGATCGTGGCGTATATGGCGCGAGCGGCGGGCTTCGACAAGCCGTATGACTTGACCGCCGAGCAGCTCGGCACGGTCAAGGGTTATCTCGAGAAGCTCAAGCCGAACGTCCTGAAGTTCGCGCAACAAAATACCGAGACCGTCGCGGCGATGGTCAGCGAGGAGGCGTGGCTGGTCACCGGCAACATCGGCAACGAAGACCGAGTCAAGGATGGCGGCGGCCC
>JBIOWA010000054.1:0-14606 GCA_044868045.1 Candidatus Limnocylindrales bacterium | reverse complement strand
GCAGGCCGGCTTCGAGCGCACCGTCCTTGGACTGTCCGGCGGGATCGACTCGGCGCTCGTGGCGTTCCTCGTCGCGGAGGCGATCGGCGGTGAGCGACTGCTGTGCGTGCTCATGCCGTATCGGACGTCGTCGCCGGCCTCGCGCGCGGACGCCGAGGAGGTCGTGCGGGCCGTTGGGACCCCGTCGGAGCTCGTCGAGATCACGCCGATGGTCGACGGCTACTTCGGGGACGACGCGGACGTCTCGCCGTTGCGGCGCGGAAACTTCGCCGCCCGACAGCGGATGGCCGTGCTGTACGACCGGTCGGTGACGTTCGAGGGACTCGTCGTCGGGACCGGCAACAAGACCGAGTCACTCATCGGCTACACGACGATCTACGGCGACAACGCGTGTGCCTTCAACCCGATCGGCGACCTGTACAAGAGCCAGGTCCGCCAGATGGCTGAGGCGATCGGCGTGCCCGACGCCATCATCCGCAAGGCGCCCTCGGCCGATCTCTGGCCGGGCCAGACGGACGAGACCGAATCGGGCTTCACCTATCCCATCCTCGACCGACTCCTGTTCTGGCTGGTCGACAAGCGGCGCTCGATCGACGAGGTCGTGGCGCTCGGTTTCGAGCGTGAGCTCGTCGAACGCGTCGATCGGATGGTGGCCGGCGCCGAGTTCAAGCGGCAGGTTCCGCCGATCGCGAAGCTCGGGCCGCGGACGGCCGGGATCGACTACCTGTACCCGCGTCGCCGGCCCGGGTCCGCCCGCGGGTGACAACCGGCACGGGTGGGACCCTGTACGTGGTCGCCACGCCGATCGGGAACCTGTCCGACGTCACGTTCCGCGCCCTCGAGGTGCTCGGCGCCGTCCCGTTGATCGCAGCCGAGGACACGCGGCTCACCAAACGCCTCCTGTCGCGGCACGGCGTCGCGACCCGCCTGACCAGCTTCCATGCGCGGAGCGACCCCAGCCGGCTGGCCGCGTTGGTGGAGCACCTGCGCGGTGGTGCCGACCTCGCGCTCACCACCGACGCGGGAACGCCGGCGGTGAGCGACCCCGGCGCCGAGCTCGTCGCGGTTTGGGCCGCCGAGGGTGGCCGCGTCGTGCCGATCCCCGGCGCCTCAGCAGTCCTCGCCGCGGTCTCGGCGAGTGGCGTGGCCGGACCGCGCTGGGCCTTCGAGGGGTTCCTGCCGAGATCGGGTCGCGACCGCCGTGAGCGGGTCGGGGCGATCGCTGCGGATCCCCGCGGGACCGTGCTGTTCGAGGCCCCCGGGAGGGTCGCGACGACGCTGCGCGATCTGGCGGCGGCCTGCGGGCCCGAGCGTCCCGCTGCCCTATGCCGTGAGCTCACGAAGCTCCACGAGCAGATCGTGCGTGGGTCCCTGGGCGAGCTGCTGACGGCCGTGGCGGACGGGTCGATCCCGTCGCGCGGCGAGTTCGTGCTCGTCCTCGGCTTCGAGGCAGCGGCGGGCCAGGATGACGTCGACGCGACGGACTCGGCTCTCGCCGCGGTCGAGCGCCTGGTCGGCGAAGGCGTCGCCCGCGGTGACGCCGCCCGGCAGGTTGCAGCGGCGACCGGTATCCCGCGGCGTCGCCTTTACAGCGTCCCGGACCGTCCGTAGCCAGGTCCGCGAACCGACCGAGGCTGACCGCGCACCGCCCGATATGGCACGCTAGCCAGGAGCGGGCCCGATCGGGACCGCGTCGCTGGTGGGAGCCAAGACCGGGCGGATGACGTTCAGCTGGGGACGGTTCGACACGAGGACCATCGTCCTCATGCCCATTGCCATCGCGATCAACATCGTGCTGGGTCAGACGGTCGCGGCCGTGTTGAAGGTACCGATCTACCTCGACTCGATCGGGACGGTGATCGTGGGGGTTTTGGCGGGGCCGATCCCGGGGCTCCTCACGGGCCTCTTGGCCAACCTGCTGTGGACGTACGTGCTACCGGCACCCTTTCACAGCGACTACGCGGCCCCGTTCGCGGTAGTCGCCGCATTCATCGGGTTCTTCGCGGGGCTGGTCGCCCATTTGGGCGTCTTCCGTCCCCGACCGAACGCCGATCTCGCGCGGATCGGATCGGGTGCGCTGGTCATCATCCTCGTGATCGGCGCGATCGGCTTCTACGGTTTCATCCCGTTCTATGCCGGCGCACGCTTCACGTTCTTCAACCCCGACGTGACCGCCGATCCGTTCTTCACGATCATCGGGTACCTCATCGGTTTGCTCATCATCGGGGCCATCGGCGGGCTGATCGCGTTACTCGTGATCCGACGCGACCTGGGCGTGGCGTATGTCGCCATCGCGGGCCTGGTATGCGGCATCGTCTCGGCGATCATCTCGGCCCCGATCGCTGCCGGGGTGTTCGGTGGCGTCACCGGCTCGGGCACGGACTTCCTGGTGGCCGCGTTCCAGCAAGCCGGCGCGGACCTGTCGAAGGCGGTCCTCCAGCAGGGCCTGCTATCGGATCCTATCGACAAGACGGTGACATTCCTGGTCGTCTACGCCCTCCTTCGGGCATTGTCGCGACGGTTCATCGCGCGATTCCCGCAGGGTGAGAAGGCGGTCGGCCTGGAGGGAGCGTAGACGCCGCCTCGTCGGCCCGGGCCGTCCCGGCCGACGGCCTGGACGCGACTGATGTCGCGCTGATCTCGAGGCTCGTCCCACCGACTCCGAGCCCGTATCACCGCCTCAACCCACTCACCAAGGCGGTCATCGCGACGGTCGGCTCGGTCGGCGCCTTCGCGCTCGGTGGCTACGTCGGGCCGATCGCGGTCTGCCTCGCGATGCTGGCGTGCGCCACGCTGGCGGGGGTGCTCAGGCGGCTGCTGCGCGCCTCCCTGCTGCTGTCGCTGCCGATCGCGCTTTCGGTGATCCTCGTGTCAGTCTTTACCAGGGCTGGATCGACCGTCTTGTTCGCGATCGGACCGTTCGATGCCACCCTCGAAGGCGTCGATTTCGCCGGCCAGACGTTGGTCCGTCTCCTGGCGATCTCGTTGTCGATCGGGCTGTTCGTGCTCGCCACCGATCCGCGTGCCTTCGTGCTCGACCTCGAGCGTCGTGGCGTCTCACCGCGCTTCGCGTTCGTCGCCGTGGCCGCGCTCGAGGCCGTCCCGATCCTCGTCGAGAGAGCGGCCACGATCGCCGAGAGCCAGCGCGCCCGCGGGCTCGACACAGAGGGCAGCCTTCGCGCGAGGCTGCGTGGCCTGCTCCCGATCGTCGGGCCGGTGATCATCACATCGCTCACCGATGTGGAGGAGCGCAGCCTGGCCCTCGAGTCGAGGGCATTCAGCCGGCCGGGCCGCCGTGACCTGCTGTGGGCGATGCCCGACACCACACCTGAACGCGCGCTCCGCTGGGTGCTCGTGGTCTGCCTCCTGGTGCTGCTCATCGCACGCGTCGCGGGCCGCTGATGCTGGAGCTGCGGCGGGTCGGATATCGCTACGCGGGCTATGCCAAGCCCGTCCTCCACGATCTCGACCTCGCGCTCGAAGACGGCCAGATCGTCGGGTTGGTCGGTGCCAACGAATCGGGCAAGTCGACGGTGTGCCTCGTCGCGTCGGGCCTGGCCCCGGGTTCCATCGGCGGGACTCTGACCGGCGAGGGCCCCCTCATCGATGGGATCCCGATGGCCGGCCTGCCGCTTCACGAGCTCGCAACCCGCGTCGGGATCGGGTTCCAGAACCCCGCCTCACAGTTGTCCGGCGTCACCGGCTCGGTGTTCGAGGAGGTCGCACTCGGTCCAATGAACCTGGGTCGCTCGCGGCGCGAGACCGTCGAGCGGACCAAGGCATCCATGGCTGTGCTCGGCATCGAGCACCTGGCCGAACGCGAGCCCCGCCGGTTGTCGGGTGGTCAGGCGCAGCTCGTCGTCGTGGCGTCACTGCTCGCGATGCGCCCGCGCCACCTGGTCCTCGACGAGCCGACCGCCCAGCTCGACCCGGAGGGGACGCGATTGGTGGGTGATGCTCTCCGTGGCCTCGCATCGAGCGGCGCCGCGTTGCTGGTGGCCGAGCACAAGACCGACCTCCTCGATGGGCTCTGCGACCGCGTCCTGGTGCTCGACGGCGGACGGGTCGTCGCGAACGGCCCGACCGGGAGCGTGCTCGCCGATCCACGTGTCGAGGCGTGGGGTGTCGACCCGCCGGCACGGGTTCGGCTCGCCCGATCGCTGGCGGCGCGCGGGCTCGATCCCGGGTTGATTCCAGCGGGAGCGAGTAGGTGACGGACCTGCGCCTCGAGCGCGTCGGCTACGCCTATCCCGATGGGACGCGGGCATTGACCGACGTCGACCTGTCGATCGAGACGGGGTCGTCGGTCGCGATCGTCGGTCAGAACGGCAGTGGCAAGTCGACGCTCGTCCGGCATCTCAACGGCCTGCTGCGGCCGACCGAGGGCCGAGTCTTCCACGACGGGCTGGACATCATCGACACCAAGGTCGCGCTGCTCGCGGCGAGGGTCGGCATCGCATTCCAGGACCCGGACCGTCAGATCTTTGCCGGCCGGGTCGTCGATGAGGTCGCGTTCGGACCGCGGATGCTCCGCCGGTCGCGGGCGCAGGTGGACGCGGCTGTCGACGCCGCCCTGGACGCCGTCGGGCTGCTGGATGTGGCAGGCCACAACCCCTATGACCTCGGGCACTCGCGGCGGAAGCTCCTCGCGTTAGCATCCGTCCTGGCCATGGAGACGCCCGTCCTCGTCCTCGATGAACCGACGACCGGTCAGGATGCGCGCGGCGTCGTGCGCGTCCAGCGCGTGATCGCCGACGTCGTCGCCGCCGGTCGGACGGTCGTTGCGGTGAGTCATGACATCCGCTTCGTGGCCGAGACGTTCGGGCGCGTGGTGGTCATGCGCTCCGGGGAGCTCCTGTTGAACGGAACGCCCGACGAGGTCTTCGCGGAACCCGTCTGGCCGACGCTGTCGTCGACGTTCCTCGAACCGCCGCTGGCCGCCCGCATCGGGGCCGTGCTCGGACTGGGCCCGACGCCGACCGAATCCGGCTTGGTGGAGGCGATCGCCACCGCTTCCGGATCGCTCAGTCGATGACCGCGCCGCGGATCGTGGTCGTGGGTAGCACGATGATCGACCTCGTCGCATACGCCGATCGACTGCCGAACGACGGCGAGACCGTCGTCGGCAACAGCTACCAGACGGGCTTCGGCGGCAAGGGCGCGAACCAGGCCGTCGTGGCGGCCAGGTTCGGGGCACAGGTCGCCATGGTCAATACGCTCGGCGACGACGCCCACGGCGACTCGTACCTCGAGCAGTTCGCGGGAGAGGGGATCGACACGTCGTTCGTGCGCCGTGCGCCCGGATCGTCCGGCGTGGCGCCGATCTGGGTCGATACCGCCGGGACCAACCGGATCATCATCGTCCCCGGCGCGAACCTCGAGGTCCTCCCCGACGTCGCGGCCGAGGCGGTCGAGGCCTTCGCCCCACACGTCGTCATCGGCCAGTTCGAGATCCCCCAGGCGACCACGGCGGCCGGATTCGCCGCCGCCCGCCGGCTCGGCGCGACCACGATCCTCAACCCGGCGCCTGCAGCGGCCGTCGACCCCGCGCTGCTCGAGGTGACCGACTGGCTGGTCCCCAACGAGACCGAGTTCGTGCTGATCACCGGGCGGTCGCTCCCGAGTACCCCGGACGAGGAGGCGACCACGATCGCGGCGACCGCGGCGGAGCTCGGTCCGTCGGTCGTCGTGACGCTCGGCGAGCGCGGCGCGCTCGTGGTCCCGCACGATGCACCGTCGACGCGGGTGGAGGCGCCGAAGGTCGCGGCGATCGACACCACCGGGGCCGGCGACGCCTTCGTCGGCGCCTTCGCGGTCGGGCTGGCGCTCGGGATGACCGCGGTCGATGCGGCGCGGCTCGGCTGCGCTGCGGCGGCCGACAGCGTCACCCGGCTCGGGACGCAGGCCTCCTATCCCGATCGGGCTGGTGCAGCCGCCATCCTGGCCACCTACCGGGGCTAGCCGGCCTCCTCGCGTCGCCGGCCACGCGACCGGACCGGGAACGCGCCGCCAGCGCCCCGATCGCCGCGATCCGGGCCGCCCAGCGCCACTGCGGTCCGGCGAGCCGATCGAACGCCTGGCCGGTCCGCTCATCGGAGGCGACCTCCACCGCGGCCTCGGCGGTGTTGCGCACGATCCGTCCGACCTCCTCGAGCAGCCCTGCCACGCCCGACCTGGGAGCACCGGGCGTCGCCGCCCCGACCACGGCCTGGCCGGCCATCGCCCCGGCGCGCAGGTCCCGCTCGACCTGCAGCCGCTGGCGGTACAGCACTTCCCATTCGTCGTAGGGGATCTGGAGGTTCGCAAGCTCGGGATCGATGGCCTCGAAGGCCGCGACCGTGGTGTCGTCGAAGGGCGGGGGAGCGGCGTCTGCCCCCCGACCGGCCGGCCTGGCGAGCGCGGCGAGCCGATCCTCGATCGCCTGCGCTTCGGCGCTGACCGTGAGATGCGCCGCGGACGTCGTCAACCGGCTGGCCATCGCCGCTCGCGCGCGGGCGACGGCCTTCGGCTTGCCTGAGACGAGCAGATCCATCGAGTAGATGAGGACGTCGAGATCGCGGCCCTGGAGGCGGATCATGCGTTCGGGCACGAGGGATGCCGCTGACGTCCCGGCGACCGCCGCCAGCCAGCGTGCCGGCATCGCCAGGTAGGCCGGCGCCAGTCGGGGCTCGACATCCAGGCCGGCCGCGCTGACCGCGGCGTCGAGGTCCGCGGCGACGTCGTCGTAGCGGCCGGGGAGGACGACCAGCGGGACGTGAGCATCGGTCCAGCCGCGGGCCAGGCTCACAGCCTTACGGGCGATGGCGAGAGCCGCGAGGAATACCAGCAGCACCGCCAGTCGTGCCGTCAGGGGTAGCCGCGGGCCACCGCCGCGAGGACGTCACGAGGCGTGCGTTTCCCCGGTCCGGTCAGCATCAGGGTGATGCCGCCGATGACCGCCGGGGCGACCAGCGCTCCGATCAGCATGATCAGGCGCACGGTCGATTCCGGGATCAGGTCCTGCTTCGGGACGAAGACCAGCAGGAAGGTTCCGACGTCCGGCAACAGCACCCCGACGAGCAGCACGACCCAGATCACGGAGCCGAAGGTGATCCCGAGGAGGAGATACTGGCGCGAGGCCGGCACGCGCCCGAACAGCATCGTCCTCGCCCAGCCGAGCGCCGTCGTCAGGATCTTCCCGACGAAGCGTGATCCGAAGGCCAGCAGCGCAGCAAGGATCGCCATCGCCGAAGCCTGCGCTTCCCCGGCTCTCTCGCGTCACGGGGTGAACGGGGCGGGCCTTACGGTTCCGTTTCGAGGCGATAGGATGCCGTTCGTGTCCGCCATGACGCCGACCGTCCCACAGCCGGGTCGTCGCGGCAGGCTCCCCATCCTCGACGCGTTGACGCCCGCCGGCCGCATCGCCGTCATCGTGACGGCGGTCGTGTCCATCGCGGCGATCGTGCTCGACTTCGGGTTGCATGCCGATCACACGCTGGTCTTCCTGGTCTCAGCGGTCGCGATCCTCGGGCTGGCCTGGGTCGTGGGCCTCTCGACGGAGCGTCTCGGGTCGCTGACCGGCCCGCGGGTCGGCGGCATCCTCAACGCGACGTTCGGCAACATCGCCGAGCTGATCATCGCGTTCTTCGCGCTGCAGGCCGGCCTGATCGAGGTCGTCAAGGCGTCGCTCACAGGCTCGATCATCGGGAACCTGCTACTCGTCCTCGGGGCGAGCGTGCTGCTCGGCGGTCTGCGTCATGGGACGCAGACGTTCAGCCAGCGCGTGGCGTCGTCGAACGCGTCACTCCTCGTTCTGGCGGTGATCGGCCTGTTCGTGCCCGCCGTGTTCGCGTTCACGACGAGCGACCCGGAACAGGGTTCGTTGACCGAGGAATCGGTCTACGTCTCGGTTGCGCTGATCGCCGGCTACATCCTGTCGCTCATCTACGGGTTCTCGAATCCCGACGAAACGCTCGGTGGTCACGGCTCCCCGGAGGGTCACGCCGGCCCCGCCTGGACGGCACGCGTCGCGATCCTCGTGCTGCTCATGGCTGCCATCCTGCTGGCCGTCCTGTCCGAGATCCTTGTTAGCTCGATTCAGGCGTTCATCGACGCCTTCGGCCTGTCGGCCTTCTTCGTCGGCGTCGTGCTCGTGCCCACGATCGGCAACCTCGCCGAACACCTCGTTGCCGTCCAGCTCGCGGCCAAGGACAAGATGGAGTTCGCGATGGCCGTCAGCTACGGCTCGAGCCTCCAGGTGGCGTTGTTCGTGGCGCCGGTTCTCGTGATCGTGGGCGCGCTGCTCGGCCGGCCGATGGACCTGGTGTTCACGCCGCTCGAGGTGGCGGCTGTGGCCGCGGCGGTCGGGATCAGCGCGCTGATCGCGCTCGACGGCGAATCGAATTGGCTGGAGGGCGCGCTGCTGATGATCGTCTACGGGATCCTTGCAATCTCGTTCTTCGAGCTTCGCTAAGCACCCGCCGCGGTTTGTCGCGGCGGCGGCGCGGGAGGGGAGAGCGCGCCACCGCCGCTTGGTAACGATCAGGCGGCGGCGCCTTCGCCCTCCTCCCCCTCCTCGGACTCGTCGTCCTCGTCGCCATCGGCATCGACCGCCAGCGCCTCGGCAGACTCGGGGATCGGCTCCGTCGGCGGGGCGTCGCCGAAGCGCTCGGCCTGGGCGACGAGCGAATCGGCTGCCTGCTGGGCCTCGTAGTCCTTCTTCTTCCGCCCGGACAGCATCTCGACGTGCGAGGCGACGACTTCGGTCTTCCAGTGTCGCTGGCCTCGGTCGTCATCCCACGAGCGCGTCTGAAGACGACCCTCGATCGCCACCTGCTGGCCCTTGCCGAGATAGGTGCCCGCGATCTCGGCGAGCCGGTCCCACGTGACGATGTTCGAGTACTCGGCCTTTTCCTTGCCACCGCCGAGGAACTGGTTGCTCGCGACGGTGAATGTCGTGACGTTCTTGCCACTGGCGAGACTGCGCATCTCAGGGTCGCGCGTAAGGCGACCCGTGAGGAGGACCTTGTTCACGGTCCGATCTCCTTCCCGGTCGGCCGGATGCTCCGGTCCCGACCCTGCGTCCGGCGGGTGTCGACGGGCACGCTAACAAGCGACGCTGCACCGACACGTATCGGGCGCTCTACCGCGCATTACGCGGCAGGAGGAGTGGCCGGTTACGGTCTTCAGCGGGGGCTTCAGCCCGCCGCGGTGTCGCCCCGACCGATACCGGAGGGCGCGCCGGGACGCCGCGCGATCGGGATGCCGGCCTCCGGGACGAGTCCCAGGGCGCCCTCCGGCGCCATCGTCTGGGACTCGCCGACCGTCTCTGCCCCGGAAGAGGCCTCGGGTTGGCTCGCCGGGCGTCGCTTGCGCGTCGCGCGGGCGGGATCGGGGATCACGAGCGGCGCGGCACGATGGGCTCGGTCGCCGGCTGCCATCGCGAGGATGGTGACGTCGGGTTCCGGGGCGTGGTCGGCATAGAGGTCGCAGAACAGCTCGACGAGCTCGGGATCGAACTGCGTCCCGGCATGGCGCCGCAGCTCGGCGACCGCCTGCTCGTGGCTGATCGCCCGCTTGTAGGGTCGATCGTTGACCATCGCGTCATACGCGTCGGCGATCGCCACGATCCGCGCACCGAGCGGGATCTCAGTCGCGCGGAGCCCGTACGGATACCCGTGACCGGCGAACCGCTCGTGGTGGTGGAGGATGATCGGGACCGCGTCCTTGAGCGCCGCCGCCTGCTCGAGGATGACCTGGCCGATGCGCGGATGCTGCACCACGGTCCGCCACTCCGCCGAAGTCAGCGCCGATGGCTTCTCGAGGATCTCCTCGGGCACGGCGACCTTGCCGACATCGTGCAGGAGTGCCGCGACCCGCAATCGATCGATCTCGGCGTCCGGCAGCTGCAGCTGGCGCGCCAGCGACACGACGATCGAGGCGATCATCGCCGAAGGCTGGCCGCGGTAGTGGGGCAACGGGTCGAGGACCGAAGCCAGGGCCGCGGTCGCAGCCTCGCGGGCGAGCTTGCCGATCTCGACGGCTCGAGCGCGGCCGGCGGCCGAGATCGGCGCCCGCGGCACCCGAGCATCGTCGTCGGGCTCGGCGAAGATGTACGTCTGGTTGCGCCCTAGAGACTTGGCCGAGTACATTGCCGCGTCGGCGTCCCGCACCAACGTGTCCATGCGCAGGTTCGTCCCCGAGCCGCCTGCGATGCCGATGGAGATCGTGACCGCGATGTCCGGCCCGCCCTCGATCGTGAACCGCTGGCGCTGGACGAGCGAGCGCAGCTTCTCGGTGAGGACCGCGCCTTCCTCGACGTTGGTCTCGGTGAGGATCAGCATGAACTCCTCGCCGCCGTACCGCCCGATCATGTCGGACGCCCGCAGGTTGTCCGACAGCTCCTGGGCCACGCCGCGCAGCACGATGTCGCCGACCGCGTGCCCGTAGGTGTCGTTGACGGCCTTGAAGTGATCGATGTCGACGAACGCGACCGACAGCGGCCGCTCGTAGCGTGACGCCCGCTCGACCTCCGCGAACAGCGCCGCGAGCAGCGACTGGCGGTTGGCCACGCCGGTCAGCCGGTCGAACGTCGCTCGGTCGTGCGTATCGACCAGCGCGGCCGCGATGTCGTTGACTGCCCGGCCGAGCCGCGCCTCGAGTCCGTCGCCGCGCGGTTCGACGGTCGCCGTGTAGTCGCCCGAGGCGATCCGCTCGGCGGCCTTGACCAGGTGCGCGAATCGGTAGCGGAAGTGGGCGGCCACGAGGGACGCCGTGAGGGCCACACCGAGGACGGCCGCCACGATCGCGAGGACGAACGGCCGCGTTCGATCATCGATGAACGGCGCGAACGAGGCTGGGGTAGCGATGAGCAGGATCCCGATCCCGGCAGCGACAGCCAGCGCCAGGACCCCGTGGAGGCGCGTCACCCGTCAAGGCTAGTGGTGCGGCCGGTCCCCTCGGACCCGAACGGTGGTACCCCAGCCTCGGGCCGGTCGTACCGCCGCCCTGGATGACCGTTCGCGCGCGTTCGCGGACCGCCGCCGCTGCTATACTCCGGCCGTCCTCGAGCAGAGCGGGCGCGACCCGCGAACCAGGAGGTCGACGATCGCGCGACAAGGACGCATCGGCCGTCCCGAGAGGCGGTCGGGCGACCAGGCAGCAGCGATCCGCCGACGCATCGGCGGCGCACCACGGGAGAGGTCTATCCGGGTCTCTGGCACGCCCAGGGACCTTCTCGTTTGCCCGGTGGCGCGCTAATGCCGGCCACGGTGATCGTCGGGCTCCAGTGGGGTGACGAGGGCAAAGGCAAGACGACGGATTTTCTCGCCGAGCGGACCGCGATGGTCGTTCGCTACCAGGGCGGCGACAACGCCGGGCACACCGTCGTCCGCGGTGACGAGGTCTTCAAGCTTCGTCTGACGCCCTCGGGCGTGCTCTACCCGCACATGACCTCGGTGATCGGCAATGGCGTGGTCGTCAACCCGGTGACCCTGATCACCGAGTTCGACATGCTCACGGGGCGCGGCATCGATGTGTCGGGTGTCCGCGTCAGCCGCAGCGCCCACGTGACCATGCCCTACCACATGGCCCTCGACCGGGCGAACGAGGCGCGGCTCGCCGGCGCGGCGGTCGGCACGACCGGTCGCGGGATCGGCCCGACCTACGGCGATCGTGCCTGGCGGCTCGGGCTGCGGATGGAGGACCTGCTCGACCAGGTCGTCCTTCGCGAGCGGATCGAGCGCGCGCTGCCGGACAAGAACCGGCTCCTCGCGGGGATGGGCGCAGACACCTTCGAGGTCCACGCGCTGGTCGATGAAGCCCTCGGCTGGGGCGAGCGGCTGCGCGAGCATCTCGACGACACGACCTGGCTCGTGCAGGCGGCGCTGCGGCGCGGCGAACACGTCCTGTTCGAAGGGGCGCAGGGCACGCTGCTCGACCTCGATCACGGCAGCTACCCATTCGTCACCTCGTCGAACCCGGTGGCGGGCGGCGCCTGCACCGGCGGCGGAATCGGGCCGCTGCAGGTCAACGAGGTCATCGGGGTGATGAAGGCCTACTCGACGCGCGTCGGATCGGGGCCGTATCCGACGGAGCTGCTCGACGGCGTTGGCCACGGCATCGCCGAGCGGGGGCACGAATACGGCACCGTCACCGGCCGGCCGAGGAGGGTCGGCTGGTTCGACGCAGTCCCGCTGCGTTACGCCGTGGCGGTCAACAGCGTCAGCTCGATCATGCTCAACAAGCTCGACATCCTGTCAGGTATCGACACGCTGCGGATCTGCATCGCCTACGAGATCGACGGCCGGCGCGTCGAGACCTGGCCCTCCAGCGGTGCCGCACTCGCGCGGGCGACGCCGATCTACGACGAGTTCCAGGGCTGGATGGAACCGATCAACGCCGTGCGCGCGCTCGCCGACCTGCCCGAGAACGCCCGCCGCTACGTGACGGCGCTCGAGGCGCACGCCGGGGTGCCGATCGTCCTCGTGTCGGTCGGGCCGGAACGGACCCAGACAATCGAACGCGCCTGGCGCCCGATGCGGCACCGGCCGGCGATCCCCGCATGAGCTCAGCCGGTCTCGTCATGCCGACGCGGATCCTGGTCGTGGGCAGCGGCGGTCGCGAGCATGCCCTCGCCTGGAAGCTTGCCGCCGAGCCGGGCGTGAACGAGGTCATCGTGGCTCCGGGCAGCTACGCGATCGCGGCCGAGCCGCGGGTCCGGCGCCTGCCCGCGGTCGACCCGTTGGACGCAGCCGAGGTTGTGGCCGTCGCCCGGCACGAGGCGGTCGAGCTCGTGGTCATCGGGCCGGAGGGGCCGCTGGCGGCCGGGGTCGCCGACGCGCTCGCCGAGGCCGGGATCGCGGTGTTCGGTCCCACCGCCGAGGCCGCGCGGATCGAGTCGAGCAAGGCGTTCTGCCACGAGATCGCGGCGGCGGCCGGTGTCCCGATGGCCCGCTCCGCGATCGTCGATCGCGGCGACGTGTCGACGGCCCGTGCCTTCGCCCGGGCGATGCTCGCCGAGAGCGGTGGCGTCGTTGTCAAGGTCGATGGGCTTGCGGCGGGCAAGGGTGTGACGGTCGCCGCCGAGCTCGATGAGGCAGAGGCGGCGATCGATGCTGCGCTCGCGGAAGGCCCCGTGGTCATCGAGGAATGGCTCGACGGCAGTGAGGCCAGCCTCATCGCGATCTGCGACGGTCGTTCCGCGCTCGCCCTGCCGATCGCCCGCGACTACAAGCGCCTCGCTGACGACGACCGGGGCCCGAACACCGGCGGGATGGGCGCGTACAGCCCGCTGCCCGATCTGCCCGATGACAGCGCAGAGGAGCTGCTCGATCGATTCCACCGGCCGATCCTGGCTGAACTGGCCCGCCGCAAGACCCCGTTCCGTGGCGCGCTCTATGCGGGGCTCATGCTCACCCGCGAAGGACCGGTCCTGCTCGAGTGCAACGCACGCTTCGGCGACCCGGAGACGCAGGTGATCCTGCCGCGACTCGCCGCGCCACTCGGGCCCGTGCTGCTCGCGGCGGCGAGAGGCCGGCTACGTGAAGCGACCCGTCCGCTGCGCATCACCGACGATCGGCTCCCCACCCTGCCCGGCGCGAGCCTCGGCGTGGTGCTGGCGGCCGCCGGCTATCCCTACACGCCGCGGGCCGGCGACGCGATCGAGGGGTTGTACGCCGCCCGGACCACCGGCGCGCTGGTCTTCCATGCAGGAACCGCCCGCGACGAGGACGGCGGGTTTCGGACGGCGGGAGGCCGGATCCTCACGATCGTCGGCCGCGGGGCCGACATCGCGTCGGCGCGCGAGCAGGCCGAGATCGCGGCGACGCTCATCTCCTTCGATGGCCTGCAGCGCCGGCACGACATCGGCCTCGATGTACCCGCAGCCGTGGAAGCTCGGGCGTGATCCGCCGCTACACACTCGCCGAGATGGGCGCGATCTGGTCGGAGACCGCCCGCTTCGAGCAGATGCTCCGGGTCGAGCTCGCCGTCGCGCGCGCGCAGGCTGCCCGCGGCCTGATCCCGGCCGCGGCGCTCGAGGCGCTCGAGGCGCGCTCCAAGGTCGATGTCGACCGGATCGCCGAGATCGAACGAACGACCGACCACGACATCATCGCCTTCGTGAGCCAGGTCGCCGAATCCGTCGGACGGGAGGGTCGCTACCTGCATCTCGGCCTGACGAGCAGCGACGTCGTTGATACCGGCCTGGCGCTCCAGCTGCGCGCCGCCGGCGAGCGATTGCTCGCGGACTGCGACCGGCTCGTGGCCGCGCTCGTTGCTCGAGCCCGGGCCGAAGCGGACACGACGATGATGGGGCGGACGCATTCGGTGCATGCCGAGCCGACCACGTTCGGCCTCAAGGTGGCGGGCTGGGCCTTCGAGGTCGATCGCGGCCGGACGCGCCTGGCAACTGCGGTCGATGAGATCGGGACCGGCAAGATCTCCGGACCCGTCGGGACGTACAGCCATCTCGACCCGGACATCGAGGCCGAGGTCCTCGCTGCCCTCGGCCTGCACGCCGATGTCGCGAGTACCCAGATCGTGCAGCGGGACCGGCATGCGGCGTTGCTGACGACCATCGCGATCCTCGGCGGAACGCTGGAGCGCATCGCGACCGAGATCCGGAA
>JBIOWA010000053.1:0-22893 GCA_044868045.1 Candidatus Limnocylindrales bacterium | reverse complement strand
CGAGCCGTGGGCTCGGTCGTGTACAGCCTCCTGCTCGACGAGCGCGGCGGGATCCGCAGCGACCTGACGATCGCCCGGCTCGGGCCAGAGCGGTTCCAGATCGGGGGCAACGGCCAGCTCGATGTCGACTACCTGACGCGCCGGGTGCCGGCCGACGGCAGCGTCCAGATCCGGGACATCACGTCGGGAACCTGCGTCATCGGGCTGTGGGGACCACGGGCACGGGACGTGCTGGCGGCGGTGACCGAGGCGGATGTCTCGAACGAGGCCTTTGCCTATTTCCGCGCCAAGGAGCTATGGATCGGGAACGTGCCGGTCACCGCGGTCCGGCTGTCCTACGTCGGCGAGCTCGGCTGGGAGCTGTACACGACGGCCGACATGGGCCTGCGGCTATGGGACACGCTCTGGAGGGCCGGCCAGGAGCATGGATTGATCGCGGCCGGCCGGAGCGCGTTCAACTCACTGCGCATGGAGAAGGGCTATCGGTCCTGGGGCGCGGACATGACCACCGAGCACGACCCATTCGAGGCGGGCCTCGGCTTCGCGGTGCGCATGGACAAGGGCGACTTCGTCGGGCGGGATGCCCTCGCCGGCAAGAGCGAGGCGACTGCGGAGCGCCGGCTGGTGTCCCTCCTGATCTCGGATCGGGACGCGGTGGTGATGGGCAAGGAGCCGGTCCACGTCGACGGCCGACCCGCCGGCTACGTCACCAGCGCGGCGTACGGCTTCACGATCGGCGCCCCGATCGCCTTTGCGTGGTTGCCGGCGGGCGCCGCCCGCGCCGGGCAGCCCGTCACGATCCAGTACTTCGGCGAGGCGGTGCCGGCGACCGTCGCGGATGACCCGCTATTCGACCCGGAGATGACGCGGCTGCGCGGTTGACATTCGGTCCCGCACGCCGCGACCGCACCCATCACCGGATAGCGCCGTGGACACGTAGCGTTAACAAATCGCTCCGATGGTATTGACGCCCGGTGACGCGGGTTCTTATATGCAGCGACACCGGAGCACGGCCCGCGAGAGACCGACCCGCGTGCACTCGAGCTGGAGGAGGCCTCGAGTCCGATCCTGACACGTCCCCATGGATTCGGAGGTATCACGTTGACCACGCAACGCACCCTGACCCGCTGGGCGGGTCTACTGGCCGCATCGGCCATCGCGTTCAGCGCCTGCTCGACACCGGCCGGTAGTGCCGCCCCCTCGGCGGCGCCCTCAGTCGCGTCGGCTGCTCCATCCGAAAGCGCAGCGGCTTCGGGATCGGCAGCCGCGGGTTCCTACGAGCAGTTCGTCCCAGATCAGGCGCTCCTCGATGCTGCGAAGACCGAGGGCACGGTTACGACCATCGCGCTACCGCACGACTGGTGCAATTACGGCGAGAGCATCAGCACCTTCAAGGAGCGAACAGGCGTCGAAGTGAACGAGCTCGATCCGAACGCAGGTTCGGGCGACGAGGTCGAGGCGATCCGCGCCAACAAGGACAACCCAGGCCCCTCGGCACCCGACGTCATCGACGTCGGCCTGTCGTTCGGTCCCGCCGCGAAGGGGGAAAATCTCCTGCAGGCGTACAAGGTCGCCACGTGGGACTCGATCCCGGATTCAGCGAAGGATGCGGACGGTTTCTGGTGGGGCGACTACTACGGCGTCCTCTCGTTCGAAGTCAACAAGGCAGTGGTCGAGAACGTCCCACAGGACTGGGCGGACCTGCTGAAGCCCGAATACAACGGGCAGGTCGCACTCGCCGGTGACCCGCGCACGTCCAACCAGGCGATCCAGGCGGTGTACGCCGCTGCCCTCGCCAACGGCGGGTCGCTCGACAACGCGCAGCCCGGCCTCGACTTCTTCAAGAAGCTGAACGACGCCGGCAATCTACGGCCGATCATCGCGACCGCGGCCACCGTCGCGGCCGGCGAGACCCCGATCACCATCCGCTGGACGTACAACGCCCTCTCCAACCGCGACACGACGGCCGCCAGCGGCGGCCCGGAGATCGCGGTCGTCGTCCCTGCCTCCGGCCGCTTCGCGGGCGTGTACGTGCAGGGGATCAGTGCCTTCGCACCGCATCCGAGCGCCGCCAAGCTGTGGCAGGAATTCCTGTACTCGGACGAGGGCCAGAACGTCTGGCTGAAGGGCTACTGCCACCCGATCCGCTATGAGACCCTCGTGACGGAGAACAAGGTGCCGCAGGAGCAGCTCGACAAGCTGCCGGACGTCGAGGGTGCGGTGTTCCCGACCCTCGATCAGCTCAATGCCGCGACCGAGCTCATCACCAAGGGCTGGGATAGCACGGTCGGAGCGAACATCAAGTAGCCGGCTCAGTCCTGAGACGACAGCGCCGTGGCAAACGTCGCCGCGGTCAAGGAGCGGGGGGCGCAGATCGCGCCCCCCGCTCGCTCACGCCCGAGCTGGTCCTGGCTCGGTCTGCTCCCGTTCTTCCTGTTCTGCACCGCGTTCCTGTTCCTGCCGGTGGCGTTCCTCGTCGTCGGCAGCATCGCGGACAACGCGGGCGACATCACCCTCAAGAACTACCAGGACCTGTCCACCGGCATCATCCCGGGTGCGTTCGCGAACAGTATCGAGGTGAGCCTCGTCACCGCGATCGCCGGAGGGCTCTTCGGGTTCCTGCTCGCGGCGTCCGTGATCCTGGGCGGGTTGCCTCGCGTGCTTCGGGGCGCCCTAATGACGTTTTCCGGAGTCGCTTCCAACTTCGCCGGCGTGCCGTTGGCGCTGGCGTTCATCTTCACCCTCGGCACCTTGGGCTTCCTCACGACCCTGCTGCAGGGCATCGGGCTGACCTCGTTCCGCGGCGTCAACCTCACCTCGAAGCTCGGCGTCGAGATCGTCTACATGTATTTCCAGTTCCCGCTGATGGTCCTGATCATCGCTCCCGCCCTGGAGGGGCTGCGCCGCGAATGGCGTGAAGCGGCCGAGAACATGGGCGCCTCGGCATACCAGTACTGGCGCCACGTGGCGTTGCCGATCCTGATGCCCTCGATCCTGGGCACCATGATCCTGCTGTTCGGGAACTCATTCGGCGCCCAGGCGACGGCGTTCCAGCTGACCGGCGGGACCCTGCCGCTCGTCACCCTCGTGATCAGTTCACAGATCCGGGGGGACGTCCTCCACAACCCGGGGCTGGGCTACGCGATGGCCATGGGGATGGTCGCGATCATGGCCGTTTCGATCCTGCTGTACACCCTGCTCCAACGCAGGGCAGAACGGTGGCTTCGCTCATGACGGCCGCCGTCAGCGAGGCACCAGCTCGCGCCGCCAGGCCGCGCCGGCGTGGTTTCGGCGCCTGGTGGGCATGGCTGGTGTTCATCCTCGGCGCGCTGTACTTCCTGCTGCCGCTGCTGGGCGTCTTCTTCCACTCGATCCGGACGCGACCGGACATCTTCCTTGCCTACCGTCAGGTGTTCGCCGACCCGAGCTTCCTCCGCGGACTCGGTTACTCGTTCACGGCGGGGGTTCTCACCGTCGTGATCAGCCTGCTGATCATCGTGCCCACGGCCTACTGGGTCCGGCTACGGGTCCCTCGCCTGCGCCCGGTCGTCGAGTTCGTGACGCTGATGCCGTTCGTCATCCCGCCGGTGGTCCTTGCATTCGGCCTCATCAGGATCTACAGCGTGGGGCCTATCAAGCTGGCGAGCTCCGACATGGGCCTGAACCTGATGCTCGTCGGCGCCTATGTGGTCCTGTCCTTCCCGTACATGTACCGTGCCGTGGACACCGGCCTCGCTGCGATCGACGTTCGCACGCTGACCGAGGCAGCCCAGAGCCTGGGCTCCGGATGGATCCGGATCCTGTCCCAGGTTATCTTCCCCAACCTGCGCACGTCGCTGCTGTCCGGAGCGTTTCTGACGCTGGCGATCGTCATCGGCGAGTACACGATCGCCCAGGTCCTCGCCCGGAACGTGGCGTTCGCACCGTATCTGTCCCTGCTCGGTCGGAACCAGCCGTACCAGCCGGCTGCGGTCTCCCTGATCAGCTTCGGCCTGACGTGGCTGGCGATGATCCTGATCGCGGTGCTGGGCCGCGGCTCGCGACAGCGCGTCCAGGTCGCGGGCGCACGCTAGGAGGACAGATCGGATGGCCTTCCTGGAACTCGAAGGAGTCCGCAAGACCTTCGCCGGCACGGTCGCCGTGGAGGGGTTCGATCTGGCCGCGGAGAAGGGCGAATTCGTGTCCTTCCTCGGACCGTCCGGCTGCGGCAAGACGACCACGCTCCGGATGATCGCTGGCTTCGAGCTGCCCACGTCCGGCACCGTCAGGATCGATGGCGCCGATGTGACCGACCGCCCGCCGAACCGGCGCAATGTCGGCATGGTGTTCCAGTCGTACGCGCTGTTCCCGAACATGACGGTGGCCGACAACATCGGGTTCGGGATGAAGGTCCGAGGTCGACCGAAAGACCAGATGAGACAGCGGGTGGACGAACTGCTCGACCTCATCCACCTCGAAGGTCGCGGCGACCGGTTTCCCTGGCAGCTGTCCGGCGGCCAGCAGCAACGGGTGGCCCTCGCTCGGGCATTGGCCATCGAGCCCCAGGTGCTCCTCCTCGACGAGCCCCTATCCGCGCTCGATGCCAAGATCCGGGTCGCCCTGCGCCACCAGATCCGGTCGATCCAGCGGCAGCTGGGTATCACGACCGTGTACGTGACCCACGACCAGGAGGAGGCACTATCGCTGTCCGACCGGGTCGTCGTCATGAGCGAGGGGAGGATCGAGCAGATCGGCACGCCGGCGGAGATCTACAACTTCCCGGCGACGCAGTTCGTGGCCTCGTTCGTGGGGACGCTGAACCTCCTGAGCGCCCGGGTCATCGAGGCGTCGACGGGACGGGTTTCGGTCGCCGGCCAGGAGATCCGTGCTGCCCGGCCGGTCGAAACCGCCCGTGACGGCTCGGCGGTGACGCTCGCGATCAGGCCCGAGGGCATCGAGCTCGGGACGGACGGCGGTGCCAATCGACTGACCGGGACGGTCGAGGACGTCAGCTTCCTCGGCTCGATCGTCAGAATCCGGTCACGACTCGACGGCGAGGGCACGACATTCTCCCTCGACACGTTCAACGACCCGAACCTCAAGCCTCCGGCGATCGACGCCTCCGTCACGGTCTCCTTCCCGCCCGAGGCGTGCCTGGTCCTGGCTCAGGCCGCCCCCGACGCGCCGGACGCCCTGGCGGCCGCGGAGGCATTGCTGTAGCCGCCGCACGACCACCGGTCGATCTGACCGCCGTCGACGTCGTCATCTTCGACAAGGACGGCACGCTTATCGACTTCCACGCGATGTGGGGCGGTTGGGCGCGTGGACTGGGTGACCGCCTGGACGCCGTGATCCGACGACCGGTGTCGCTCGACGTGTTCGCCGCGATCGGTTTCGACCCGGCCAGCGGACGCGTCGCGCCGGGCGGCCAGCTCGCGACCGCGACGATGGCCGGGATCGAAGAGGCCGTCGCGCGGGTGCTGCGCCGCTGGTGTCCGAGCATCGCTGCCGCCCGACGCGCCACGGAGGCGGCCTGGTCCATCCCCGGTCCCGTGGCGCTGGCCGTCCCGCTGGCAGACCTTCCCGCGATCTTCGGCCGCCTGCGCACCGACGGGCGGCGGATCGCCGTGGTCACGACCGACGACCGGGCGCCGACCGATGCGACGCTTCGCTCGCTTGGTGTCCGTGACGAAGTCGGGGCGATGGTTTGCGGTGACGACGGTTTCGCCATGAAACCCGAGCCCGATCCGGTGTTCGCGGTCTGCCAGGCCTTCCGCTCCGACCCGACGCGGGCGATCGTCATCGGGGACACGCCGGCCGACATCGCGATGGGTCGGGCTGCCGGCGCCGGCCGCGTCGTCGGCGTGCGCAGCGGCCTCGGCTCCGACCGCGACCTGGCGGACGCGGACGCGATCATCGACTCGATCGGCGACCTCCTCGCGCCACCCTGATCGGCGAGGCCAGCCGGGGGGCCGCGTCCGGGCAACGATTCTCGGCGAGTGGGGACCCCTCCACCAGGCCGCCACTGGGAGTGACGGTAGCGGGATCAACGTGCAGCGATCGTGCGTCGAATCGACGTGTTCGGCGTCGAGCCATGTTCGGCTGTTCGCAAATCGCCACTAGGAGTGGCGCTCGCGGTAGGAGTGGCGCTCGCGGAAAGTTGGCGCCGCCGGCAACGCAACGCACGCGCCGTCAGGTGGCGATGACCCCGGTACCGATGGGCTATCGCTCCTGAGGGCACCCGACCGTACCGTTCCCCTGCCGTCCCGCATGCGGACGGTGGGGCGTTGCCCGCCACCCAGGAGACCGCACGGACCCGATGAGTCTCGCCGAGGATCGACCCGCCCCCGAGCGAAAGCGATCGTCGTCCCGACCCGCCCAAGCCGGCCGTCGGCGTATCCCGGCGACCGACCCGACGCGCGCGGAGGCGCTCGGGCGGATCGCCGCCGAGGTCAGTGGCCGGCGCGACCTGACCAGCCTCTTCCACGACATCATCGACGAAGCCTTCAAGCTCTTCGGTGTCGACCGGGCGGGTTTGTGGACATACGATCCCGCCCTCGAGAAGCCGCTGGAGCTGGCGGCGCAACGCGGCCTGCCGCCGATCATCGTCGAGGCCGTCACCTCCCTGCCGAATGACGCCCCGACCGCGGGCATGGACGCCCTCCGGATGCGCCGCGTCCGCGTCCTGGATCGGGCCATGCGGCACACGACGCCGGCGCTCCGGAACGTCTACCACGCGATTGGGATCGGGTCGATCTGTTTCGTGCCGATCGTCTACGGCGACGAGGTCCTCGGCCTGCTCGTGCTCTACCACCGCGCGACGTATCCGTGGACGACCGCCGAGCGGGCACTCGCTCGGGCGTTCGGTGACCAGATGGCGACGGCGATCGGCGGCGCCCGGCTCGCCGAGTCGCGCCGCTCACTCGCCGAACGCCTCTCGTCGATCGCCGAGCTGGCGGGGCGACTGAGCGGGCTGATCGATCAGCAGGCGATCGCCTGGGCGATCGTCGAGGAAGCGCAGCGCCTCATCGAACACGACACGATCCGCGTCTATCGTGTCGATCAGGCGACACGCATGTGCGAACCGATCGCGTTCGAAGGGACGTTCCTCGGCACCACCGAACCCGACATGGCGACGCTGCGGATGCCGATCGGCCAGGGGCTGACCGGCTGGGTGGCCGAACATGGCCGTGCCCTGCGTCTCGGGGACGCCACCAGCGATCCCCGCGGGATCATCCTCGGCGACCGCGATCGACCGGAGTCGATGCTCCTGGTGCCGATGGTCCACGAGGGCACGACGCTCGGCGTCATCGTCGTCTCGGCACTCGGCACCGACCGGTTCGACAGTGACGACGAGGTGACGCTGACGATCTTCGCGGCGGCCGCCGTCCAGGCGTTCATCAACGCCGAGAACGTCGAGCGCCTGCGTCGTCAGCAGCTCGAGCTCGAGCTCCAGCTCGAAGGCCAGCGCCGGCTGCTCGAGGTCAACGAACGCCTGCTCTCGACCCTCGATCCCGTCGGTATCCTCGACTTGATCGCCGATTCGCTCAAGGCGATCGTGCCGTACGATTCGCTCACGATCTACCAGGTCGATCGGGTTGCCGGCGTGCGACGTGCGGTCATCGCCCGCGACCGGTTCGCCGACCAGATCCTCGCCCACGAGAGCCCGCTCGGACCCGGGATCACCGGCTGGGTCATCGATCACGCCGAGGCGGTGCTGGCGAACCAGGCGCACATCGATCCGCGGTCGGTCCAGGTGCCTGGCACGCCATTCGAGCCCGAAGCGATCATCGTCGTCCCACTGCTCGTCCACGGCGACACGATCGGGACGCTCAACATCGGGCGCATCGGCGAGGCCGAGGCGTCCTTCTCGACGAACGAGTTCAAGCTGACCAAGCTGTTCGCGGGTCAGGCATCGATCGCGATGCAGAACGCGGAGGCACACGGCGAGGTCCGGATCCGTGCCGAGCAGGACGCCCTGACCGGGCTACGCAACCACGGTGCGTTCCAGCGCGAGCTCGGCGCGGCGGTCGAGGCAGGTCGCCCGTTCGCGGTGTTGATGCTCGATCTGGACGCCTTCAAGCGGTTCAACGACTTGATGGGTCACCCCGCGGGCGACGGCCTGCTGGTCGAGATCGCGGCGGCGATGACCCAGGCCACCCGCGACACGGACCGGCTCTACCGCTATGGCGGCGACGAGTTCGCAGCGCTGCTCCCCGGCGCCGATCGGACGGCGGCGCACGAGGTCGCCGAGCGGATCCGTCGCGCCGTGCGCGAGCGCACGGACCCGCAACCCGGCGACGCGACGGAACCGCGGCCGACGGTCACGGTCAGCGCCGGGGTCGCCTGTTACCCGGACGACGGACGAACGAAGGACGAGCTCGTGGCCGTCGCCGACCGGGCCCTCTATCTCGTCAAGCCGGACCATGACCGTTTCGACGGCGTCGCCGCGGCCGACCCCTACCTGCGGGCGCTCGACGAGACGGCCCTCGCCCTGCTCGATCGCAACGACCAGGATGGCCTCCTCTCGACGATCCTCGATCGCGCCTCGGCGCTGCTCAATACGCCGCACGGGTTCGTCGACCTCCTCGAGCCGGACGGGTCGGCCTTCGTCCTGCGGGTAGGGACGGGCATGTTCGCCGGGCTCGTCGGGTGGCGCGCCGGGGTGGACGAAGGTATCAGCGGCGAGGTGATGCGGACAGGCCAGCCGGTCGCACTCGAGGACTATGAAGCCTGGGCCGGCCGCTCCCCGCACACGACGGTCCGTCTCGGACCGATCATGGGCGCACCGCTGCGTTCCGCCGGCCGCGTCATCGGGGTGCTCGGCCTGAGCGCCGGCGAGACGTCCCGCCGATGGTCCGACCGCGATATCGAGGCGCTGACGAGCTTCGCACGCCTGGCATCGATCGGGGTCGACAACGCCCGACTCATCGACGTCGCGCAGCGCGGCGCGCTCTACGACCCGACCACCGGGCTGCCGAACCGCGAACTCCTGACCGACCGTATCGCCCATGCGCTGGCCGGTCACCGGTCCGGCGACCCCGTGTCGATCGCGGTCATCCTGCTCGACCTCGATCGGTTCAAGGTCATCAACGAGACACTGGGCCACGCGGCCGGCGATCGGTTGCTGGTTGCAGTCGGCCAGCGGCTGCTCAGCAGCCTGCGGCCCGGCGACACCGTTGCCCGCTTCGGCGGGGACGAGTTCGCGCTGGTGCTCGATCCGGTCACCGATGCCGGCGAGGCGCACAGGATCGCGGATCGGATCGGAGTCGAGCTGCATGCGCCGTTCTCACTGAACGGTCGGGAATGGTTCCTCAGCGCCTCACTCGGCATCGCGCTCGCACAGCCGGGCCGGGGCACGCCGGATGAGCTGTTGCGCGAGGCCGAGATCGCGATGGTTCGCGCCAAAGGCGATACCGGCCGCAGGCATTTCCTCTTCGAGCCATCAATGAGCGACCAGACGCTCGATCGCCTGGACCTCGAGAATGACCTGCGCCGCGCCCTCGACCGCGACGAGCTGCGGTTGCACTACCAGCCGATCGTTTCGCTCGACGCCGGCCAGGTCGTCGGGTTCGAGGCGCTGGTCCGCTGGCAGCACCCGAAGCGCGGCCTCGTCCCACCGCTGGCCTTCATCCCGCTGGCCGAGGAGACGGGGCTGATCGTGCCGCTGGGCCGTTGGGTGCTCGAGGAAGCCTGCACACAGGCCGAGCGCTGGAACCGCGACCGGGCCGACGCCGCGCCGCCGTTGTTCGTCTCGGTCAACCTGTCCGCCCGGCAGTTCACGAAGGGCGACCTCGTCGAGGACGTCGGGATGACACTGTCGCGGACCGGCCTCGAGGCCGATGCCCTCGAGCTCGAGATCACCGAGAGCGTGTTGATGGACCAGTCGGAGGCGGGTATCCGGGCGCTCCGCGACTTGCGCGGCCTCGGCGTGCGGCTGGTGCTCGACGACTTCGGGACCGGCTACTCGTCGCTGTCGTACCTCAAGCACCTGCCGCTCGACACGATCAAGATCGACCGCACGTTCGTCGCCGGGATCGAGGGTCCCGCCGATCGATCGATCGTCGAAGCGGTCATCGCCCTGGCGCACGGGCTTGGCATCGGGGTCGTTGCAGAGGGCATCGAGACTCAGTCACAGGTCGATCGACTGCGCGACCTCGGCTGCGACTACGGTCAGGGTTACCTGTTCAGCCGTCCGGTCCCGGCCGCGCGCACCGCGAACGTCCTGCGGCGGCGCGTCCTGCGGCCGCCATCGACCCGCCCCCGCCCGGTTCGCTCGAGGACCCTCCGCCGGGTCGTCTGACGCTCGGGTCCCTCAGTTGCGGTTGCCCAGCAGCCGAAGCAGGAACAGGAACAGGTTGACGAAGTCGAGGTAGAGGTGGAGGGCGCCGAGGACCGCCGCCTTCTCGGTCGAACCGGTCCACACGGCGAGGTCGCCGTTCTGGATGCGCTGGACGTCGTAGGCGGTCAGGGCGGTGAAGATCACGACGCCGACGAGCGAGATCACCCAGGAGAAGAAGCTGCTGGCGAAGAAGATGTTGATGACGCTCGCGACCAGCAGGCCGATGACGCCCATCAGCAGTATCCCGCCGAGACCCGCGAGCGACCGCTTGGTGACGTGGCCGTAGACAGCGGCCGCGCCGAACATCGCCGAGGCCGACAGGAAGGCGGTCACGACCGATCCGGTCGTGTAGAAGGAGACGATCAGCCCGATCGTCAGCCCGAGCGACGCTGCATACACGAAGAACAGGCCGAGCGCGAGGGTGGCGCTCATCCGCCGGATGCCCAGCTGGATCGCAAACGCCAGGACCAGCTGCCCGATGATCAGCACCAGGACGTTGTTGCCGGCGAACTCGAGCAGCCGCGTGTTGCTCTGCACGACGAACGACACGCCGGCGGTAACCGCCAGGCCGAGGAACATCCATACGAACGCCTGGGTCAAGAACGCAGCCTGGGTCCGGGCGTCAGGCCGAGGCGCGACGGCGACATCCGGCCCGATCCCGGCCTGGGTCGGCGTGGCGTAGGGGTTGGTGAAGCGTGGGTCATTCATCGGTCTGGAAGCTCCTCGTGACGGAAGCGGTGATCAGGGACGGTAGCAGAAGGATCGAGCGCGCCTGCGTCACCACATCAGGCCGGCATCGCGGGGATCCCAGCGTTCGGCCAGCAGCGTGACCTTGACGTCGTGCCCCACCACTGACTCCACCTGCTCCTTGACCTGCGCGATCATCGAGCCGGCGTAGGGGCAGAACGGCGTGGTGAGGATCATCTTGATCTCGGTCGAGTCGGGACCGAGCAGGATCTGCTTGATCAACGCGAGTTCGACGACATTCATCCCGATCTCGGGATCGACGACCGCGCGCAGGGCGTCGAGGATCGCGAGCTCGGTGGCGCGCCGCTCTGGGTCGAAGGCAGGCGCCTCGGACGTGGCGTCGGCGGTCTCTTCGAGTTTGGTTTCGGTCATCTGGCTGGGTTCTCCGGGAGCGTGCTGCACGCAAGCGTAGCACCGAGACCCTCGCGTGCCCTCCTACGCCTTCATATGCCGGTCAGCCGGCCTTGATGACGACTCCCGGAAGCCGGTACTGCGACGGCAACGCGGCTGCCTCATCCTCGGAGTAGCCCGGGCCGGTGATCGAGCCGTCGGCATCGAAGAAATCGGAGTAGCGCTCGCGATGTTCGCTTGCATACGTGAACGCAGCCGCGACCCCGACCGTGCGCAGCTCCGGGTGATCGGTCAGGATCCTCGTCAGGTCGTAACCGTTCGACCGAAGCTCCAGCAGCTGACGAACCGTGAGCCGTGACCCGTAGCAGAACGGCTCGCCGTTCATCACGAGCGGGTCCTGCTGGACCCACTTGATGGTCATCGGGCCTCAGCCGCCCTTGTAGATGAATTGCAGGAACGCGTTTCGCTTGCGAGCGTCGCCCGCGATCCGCCGATGCCAGCGGAATCTGGCGATTGCCGCGTCGAGCGCACGACCGGCGCTCGCCAGCTCGTCGGGTGCCAGCACAGCGGGGAGTGCCACTCGCAGGCCCTCGCAGAGCTGGATCAGGTCGTCGAGCGGAACGCGCTTGCGCCGATAGACCGGGGCGGTCCATACCGCGTATTCGCGGGCTGCCGCCGGGTCATCGGTCGCGACGGCCAGCGCGACCCGCTCGGCGAGCAGTTCGGCGTCGTGCAGCCGTTGCCGCAGCCCCACCTCGTCGTTGCGATCGCGCAGGGTCGGATCGCGGTCGAGCGCGACGGCAAGCGCGCGCGCCGCAAGGGACGGGGCGGCATCCTGGATCCGCCGGGCGGCGCCGGGAAAGCCGGCGGTCAGGCTGGGCGGCGGAAGACCAAGGCTCGGGTGGCTCACGGTTCGAGAGTCTACCGTGTTCGATCGAGGCCGCCGCCGCCCCGCTACGATTCAGTCGTGGCCGAGGATCCCCCTTCGAATGTCCCGGGCGAGCGGCGCCTGCCGCGCCCCCCGTCCGAACGCTACCGCGCGGTCGAGGAGCCGGCAGCGCCGGTCCGTACCCGGTCTCGTGGCATCACGTGGGGTATGGCGACGGCGATCCTCGGCGCCGCGGCGATCACCGTAGCCGGTGGCCTGCTGGCGATCACCGCGGGGTTGCTCGTCATCGCCGGCGTCGTCGGCTGGGCCGTAGCGGTCGCGGTCGTCAACGGCGGCGGCGCGAGCCTTGGCGGTGCGAGGCGGGTAGGTACCGCGGTCACCTTGGCCGTCACGGGTGTCGGGCTCGGCCAACTCGGGCTGTGGGTGCTGGCGCGACAGGAGGGCGGTGTCCTGCCGCCCCTCGACTACCTCGCGGAAGTCTTCGGCCTCCTCGTGCCGCTCGAACTGGCGATCGCCGGGCTCGTCGCCTGGTGGCGCTCGAGATGACCAAGCCGAGCCTCGATACGTTGACCTTCCGGCGACCGGTCGAGGCCGACCACGAGCGGATCGTCAACGTCGTCGACGAGTGGTGGGGCGGTCGCCGCATGCGCGCGCTGTTGCCGCGGCTGTGGTTCCAGCATTTCACCAGCACGTCCTGGGTCCTCGAGGCGCCGGACGGCCGCCTCGCCGGCTTCATCGTCGCCTTCATCAGCCAGGACGACCCGACCGTCGGGTACGTCCACATGGTCGGCGCCGATCCGAACTGGCGTCGTGCGGGCATCGGTGGCGCGTTGTACGCACGCGTGTTCGAGGACCTGCGCGCCCGGGGTGTCCACCGCGTTCGCGCGATCACGTGGCCCGGCAATCGCACGTCGGTCGCCTTCCATCGCGCACTCGGCTTCCGGATCGAGGAGGGCGATGGGACCCAGCGCCTGTACGGCACGCCGGCCTATCCCGACTACGACGGCTGGGGCGAGGACCGCGTCGTGTTCACGCGAGATCTCTGAAGAAATCCCGGGAACCCGCGGCGATCGGGCGGTGTAGGACGGGAGCAAGGGTCGAACCCGATCCCAGTCCTGCGCTGGAAGGAGTACTCCGATGATCCGTCGGATCGCCGCCTCGATCACTGCTGTGGCCATGCTGTTGATCCTGGCCGTGCCGGTCATGGCCGGTGGGTGGGCAGAGATCGTGGCCGATGCCCAGACCGGCAAACCCCCGGTGGAGGACCAGCCGATCGAGGTCGGCTTCAAGGTCATGCAACACGGCGTCACCCCGGCCCCGTGGGAGACCGCGACCGTCCATTTCGTCGATGTAGGGTCGGGCGAGACCATCGACGTGGTGGCCAAGAACGACAACGCGAACGGCCACTTCGCAGCCACCGCGACCCTGCCGCACGCCGGGTACTGGACCTGGCAGGTCACCCTTCAGAACCTCGAGAGCGAACACGTGCCGGTCTCGCTTGCCGTCCGAGCAGCCGACGGCCGCCTGCCCGCGTTCGATCCAACCGCGGCACTGAGCGCGATCGATCGTGCGAAGGCCGAGGTTCGGAACGAGCTCGCGACGCAATTCGGCGGTCAGATCGAGCAGCTCAGCGTGCAGGTCGGTGACTTCCGGAACGAGCTGGCGGCGATGTCGACGCAAGCCAACACGCTCCGCGCGGACCGCGACAGGCTGGCGGCCCGCGTCGCGGAGCTCGAGAACGGCAACGGCGGCCTGCCCCTGCTGGCGGTGATCAGCCTCGCCGTCCTCTCCGGCGCGGTGGCCGGCTTCGCCATGGCGTGGCTGGCCGGGCGCCCGGGACCGACGCCGAAGGTCACCCTCAACCCAGCTCCGCGAGGAGCCGACCCGGCGTGACCTGTTCGTGGAGGAGGCGATCCACCGCTCGAGGAGCGCGGCTCCCTGCGCGTAGACGAAGGCATTCGTCCGCCACAGTGGATGTCCGATGAACTCGAGCCGCTTGGCGGCCACAACCGAGGATTGGTGGCCGACCTCGCGCAGGTAGTCGAGGACCTCGTCGTGCGATGCGCCGTCCGCGTGGCGGCGCAGCGCGGCGTTCCCACGGATCGTGCTCAGCGTCTCGCGACGGGCGGCGATCTGAACGGCGCGTTCGGCGAGGTCGCGCGCGGCGGCCGGGTCGCCATCGGGCGCCGTTCCGGCCCGTTCGAGCAGCTCGACGAGCAGCTCCGCACGATCGGCGGGTGGTGAGGCGAACATCACCCCGATGTCGGCGAGCCCTTCGCTGACCGGGCATTCCGGGGTGTTGATGAGCAGGATCGAGGACTCCAGTCGACTCCGGCCATCGACCAGGTCCGCTTCCTTCCAGGCGTGTTCGACGTGGTGGCCGGGGTAGGTCTCATGGGCCGCGGTATGGATGAGGTCCGGCGCCCGCACCGGCAAGTCGACGTTGATGTCCACCCGCGAGTGGCGGCCGCCGTCATACCAGTTGTAGGCACTCCACGGCTGGTCGCGGACCAGCGAGATCCGCAGGCGTTCGCCGTCGGGGAGCCCGAAGATCCGCGCGGCCGCCTCCCGGAAGCACGCGACCAGCCATTCTCCGACATCCTGCAGGCGATCGATCGGCACCTCGAGCGAGCGGTCCCACGCCTCGAGGCGATCGTCCAGCGAGCCGCGACCCGGGAGCAGCGTGTCGAGGGATGCGGCCGCCTCCTTGAAGATGCCGTCATCTGTGCGCCGCGGCGCGAACCCCATGCACCGCTCGACGAGCTCGGTGTACGGCAGGGGATCGCCGGCGAGCGCGCCTGCCTGCGTCTCCAGCGCGACCAGCTGCGCGGCGAGCCAGTCGCGCCGGTCGGGTTCATCCACCTCACGATCGACGCGCTCGGCGAGTGCCGCGGCAGCGTCCCGGAGCGAGGTCGGCGATCGGCGCTGCTCCAAGTCCACCCGGGCCTTGAGATCGGCCGGTCCGTAGTAGCCGTCGACGAGTCCGGGCATGTGCTGGTCGAGCCGCAGGCCGAGCAGGATGTAGTCGGTGGCGATGGAGTCCGGTGTCGGGACGCGGCGAGTGCCGCCGACGGCCGGGACGAGCGGGGTTGCCGCGGTCACCGTTGCATGCGATCGGGCCGAGGTGCGCGCCGTTCCCCGTGGTCGCGATGTGCATCGGAAAGCCGGCGAGCTTCGGCAAGCCGTTCGGCCAGCGTCGGATCCGGTGGCAGCCCTGCCCGATCCGGCGGGCGGTCGTGCGCCCGATCGGACGCGCGGTCGACGCCCGGATCCGAACCGGCCCGTTCCGCGATCCCGCCCTCGCCGAGCCCACCGGCGCTCTCCCCAACGAACGGCATCTGTTGCCGATCGACGGCGTCGAGCGACATCCGGAGGGCCGCCGTCTTCTGCGTCGCGACCTCGCGAACGTAGGCCGCCTCTTCGTCGGGGGTCATCACCCGGCCACGGACGATCGCTTTCGGCTTCCCGACCATGAGCCAGGCGAGGTGGTAGCGATCCATGCTGCCCCACGCGGCGGCCAGCAGGTCGTCCGACAGCTGGAGCCAGATCTGCATGGCGCCGAGCGACGGCTGCGAGATCAGGCGCTCCCCTTCCTCGATCAGCTGGCGGGTCCTGTTGATGAGCTCGTCCCGTGTCATCGGTGGACCGGCTCATCCTCGCGGATCATGGCCTCGCGGTCGGCACGAGCGCGCCGAGTCCAATCGCCCGGCCGTCCATCGCCGATCGGCGCCCCATCGAACGACGTCACCGGCAGGATCCCGGCCACGCTCGAGGAGAGGAACGCCTCCTCGGCGCCGGCCAGGTCGTGCCGCCGTAGCCGGCGCTCGCACGGCCGTAGGCCGACCCGACTTGCCCAGTCGAGCAGCCACGAGCGCGTCGTGCCCGGCAGGATCGCGCAGTCGAGCGATGGTGTCGCCAGCTCGACTACCTCGTCCGGGGCGCGCCGAACGAGGAAGATGTTGGCGGATGTCCCCTCGGACAGGTGGTCGTCGATGGTCAGGAACATGGCATCGTCGGCCCCGGCGCGGCGCGCCTCGAGGCGTGCGTAGACGTACTCGGCGCGGGACGTGGTCTTGAGCGTGGCAAGCGGGTTCTGGGGATCGCGACGAACCGCGGAGGTGATCAGATGCAGCCCGCGCTCGAGATGGTCGGTCGGCGCCGGGTAGACCGGCCACACCTGGATCGCGATCGTCGCCGGTACGTCCTCGTGCGCCGGTAGCACGCCCCGGGTTCGGTAGGCGCCACGGGAAACCGTGACACGGATGGAGGCGTCGCCGGTCGGTCCATCCAGGCCGTTCGCGGCGAGGAGGGCCCTGATGCCCTCATCCAGGAGTCGGTCGATGTCGTCCGGCAGCGCGATATCCAGGCCGACGGCCGAACGGTGGAGCCTCGCAAGGTGGGCCGGCAACTCGGTCGGGTGGCCGCCACGCGCCCGCAGGGTCTCGAAGACGCCGTCACCGAGCTGGAACCCGCGGTCGAAGACCGACAGATGCGCGCCGTCGGCGGCGAGGAGCTCGCCGTCGACCCACACGTGGGTCGGCTGCGGGACGGCCTCCTTCGTCACGCCGCCTCCGCTCCGCCGATCGCGCCCAGCGGGCCCCGAGCCTTGGCGACGGTCTCCTCCCATTCCGCGGTCGGGTCGCTTCCCCAGGTGATGCCGCCGCCGACGTGCAGCGTCAGACGGCGCCCGTCGGCCACGAACGTCCGGATCAGGATGCTCGTCTGCATCGCACCGTCCGGCCCGATCCAACCCAGGGCCCCGGTATACGGACCTCGCCGGACCGGCTCCAACGACTCGAGGATCTCCATGGCCCGGATCTTGGGTGCGCCGGTGATCGAGCCGCCCGGGAAGCTCGCACCGAGGAGGTCGAAGGCATCCCGCTCTGGCGCAAGGCGTCCGGTCACGGTCGAGACCAGATGCTGGACGGCGGCCGTACGCTCCAGCCGGCACAGCCGCGGCACTCGGACCGTGCCGGGCCGGCAGACTCGCCCTAGGTCGTTCCGCAGGACATCGACGATCATCACGTTCTCGGCGCGGTCCTTGGAGCTCGACAGCAGCTCACAAGCAAGCGCGCGGTCCTCCGCGCGGTCGCGGCCACGGCGGCGTGTCCCCTTGATCGGGTCGCTGGCGACGACCCCTGCGGCATCGACCGAGAGGAACGGCTCCGGCGACGCCGACATGAGCGCCCGTGGCCGACCCGTCTCCGGCGACGCCCCGAGATCCAGGTACGCCGAGAACAGGGATGGGTCGCCGGTCCGCAGGAGCCGATAGGCATCCCAGGGGTCGCCCTCGAACGGTGCTTCCAGCCGGCGGGTCAGGTTGGCCTGGTAGATGTCGCCCCGCGCGATGTGCTGGCGGACGCGCTCGACGCGGTCCTCGTACTCCGATCTGGACAGGGAGGATCGGAACTCGAGCGGCGCCACGTCGACGGAGCGTGTGGCCGTAACCGGGGCGGTAAGTCGCGCATGGACGTCATCGAGCCGTCGCCCCAGCCGCCCCGTGTCGCCGTCAACGGCTCGTCCCCCCAGCCAGGCCCGGCCGGCGCGCCGATCCCAGGCCACGACCCAGTCGTGCAGGGCGAGCCGCAGCGGCGGCAGGCCCTGATCGTCGATACCCATCGACGGAAGCCGCTCCAGTGCGTGCCCCAGGTCGTAGCCGAGGAAGCCGACGAGGCCGCCCAGGAACGGTGGTGCATCGGCGATATCGGGCGGCGTCCGGTCGAGCCGTCCGAGCAAACGACGGGCCACAGCGAACGGATCGGCGCCGGCGGCCGGCGCCTCGAGCAGCGCGACGGGATCGGCCGTCAGGTATGTCCATCGGGCGTTGCGGCCGGGGCGAGCGCTCTCGAGCAGGGCCAGGCCCGGCAGGTCGCGGAACGCCTCGGCGGCATCGATCGGTCGCAACTCGGCGATCCGCCCGGGCAGCCGCCGCAGTCGGATGGTCGATGTGGGCGCACCGGGCTTGTCCGGTCCGACGGGGATCACGCGGCCGATGATACGGCGGCCCGGCGGAAGGCCCGGGGAATAGGCTTGGCGCAACGGCCGCAGCGGGACGCGACCTGGACGGTACGCTGCTCGGATGCGAGCACGAGACCTCGGGATCCGGATCGGCCTCGGGTCGCCGGGACCGTTCAACGCCATCACCGACGTCGCCGGCGTGACCGTTGGGCACACGACGCTGATCCGCGGCGACGGACCGTTGGTGGTGGGCCAGGGACCGGTGCGCACCGGCGTGACCGTCATCTGTCCGCGCGGCGCGGAGCGGCGTCGCGAACCGGTTTTCGCGGGCTGTCATCGGCTCAACGGGAACGGCGAGCTGACCGGCCTAGAGTGGGTCCGCGAGTCGGGCCTGCTCACGACCCCGATCGCGATCACGAACACCCACAGCGTCGGCGTCGTGCGCGACGCCCTTGTCGCGGCCACCATCGACCGATCAAGCAGCCAGTGGTCGCTGCCGGTTGTCGGCGAGACGTACGACGGCGCGCTGAACGACATCAACGGATTCCACGTGACCGCCGAGCATCTCCGCGCCGCGCTTGGCGAAGCCCACGATGGACCGGTCGAAGAGGGGACGGTCGGTGGCGGCACCGGGATGATCTGCCACGAGTTCAAGGGCGGCATCGGCAACGCGTCGCGGGTGATCGACGCCGAGGCGGGTGGCTGGACCGTCGGTGTCCTGGTCCAGGCGAACTACGGCAAGCGCTCCTGGCTGCGCGTCGACGGCGTCCGGGTCGGTGAAGCCATCCCGACGAGCGAGGTCCCGAGCCCTGCGGATCAGCGGGCGGCGCATCAGGTCCCCGCGGCGGGCTCGGGCTCGATCATCGTGGTCGTCGCGACCGATGCCCCGCTCCTCCCCCATCAGTGCGAGCGCCTGGCACAACGGGCCGGCCTCGGCATCGCCCGCGTCGGCGGCACCGGCGGGCATACGAGCGGCGACCTCATCATCGCCTTCGCCACAGGGAATCAGCTACCGAGCTGGAAGGGCCTGGACGACCAGCCGAACGGCCTCGAGACCCTCCAAGTCGGGATGGTCGGCGATCTCGTGGTCGATCGACTCTTCGACGCCACCATCGAGGCGACCGAAGAGGCGATCGTGAACGCACTGGTCGCGGCAACCACGGTCGTCGGCCGAGACGGGATCACGGCCCACGCGATCCCGCACGATCGGCTGGTCGAGGTGCTCCGCGCGGCCGGCCGATGATCGTCAGGCCAGCGACCGAGGCGGACATCCCGGCCATCACCGCGGTCCTCGAAGCCAACGACGAACCCGTCGTCTGGCCCGACGTCCCGCGAGCGCCGTACGTCGATCACCTGCTCAGCCGACCTCGGACGCGGGTGGTCGTGGGTGAGCTCGACGGCACGGTCGCCGGGATCGCGGCCTCGATCGAAATCGGCGGCCCGCGTCAGCGGTTCCTGAGCGACCTGTACGTCGATCCGGCCCGCCAGTCGCGCGGCCTCGGGTCGGCGATGTTGCGGGCCGCCTTCGACGGTGTCGACCAGCGGATGACGTTCTCGTCGAGCGATCCACGTGCGCTTGCCTCGTACATCCGGAACGGGTTGCGGCCACGGTGGCCGCTCCTGTACCTGGAGGTAGCCGCGGGTCGTCTGGGGCCGCACGACGGCGACGTCGACGTGCGGACGGCCGATGTCGCCGCCACGTCCCGCCTGTCGGTCGCGTGGAGCGGCATCGACCGGTCGGCCGACTTCGCGTTCTACGCGCGGTTACCAGATGCGTCGGGGTTCGTCGTCATGATCCACGACCGCGTCGCCGCGATGGGATGGGCCCGGCGGGAACTCGTCCCGCCGAAGGGTCGATGGCTCGACCACGCCTCGATCGCGCCCGATGCCGACCCCGTCCGGGCGGCGTTCGCCGTGTTGCGGGCAGCGGCCGGCGGCGACCGCCTCGGCGCCGCCGTGCCCGGGCCGCACCCGGCTGTTGCGCCGCTGCTGGAGCACGGAGTCCGGATCGGCGGGCAGGACACGTTCTGCGCCACCGACCCGAACCTCTTTGACCCAGACCGGATCTTCCCGAGCCCGGGGCTCCTCTAGAGCCGGCCGAGGCCTGATGCCGTCAGTCTAATCGGCCACTCCGGCCGGGACCGGCTTCTCGATCGGCACGCCGATCAGGCTGCCGTATTCCGTCCACGACCCGTCGTAGTTGCGGACCCGCTGATAGCCGAGCAGCTCGTGGAGCACGAACCACGAGTGGCTCGAGCGTTCGCCGATCCGGCAATAGGCGATCACGTCCTTGTCTGAGGTGATGCCCTTCCCTTCGTACAGCTCCCGCAGCTCGTCGGTCGACTTGAACGTGCCGTCCTCACGGACCGTCTGGGCCCACGGGATCGATGTCGCACCCGGGATGTGGCCCGCCCGCTGGGCGGTCTCGCTCATGCCCGGAGGCGCGATGACCTCCCCGTTGAACTCGGCCGGCGAGCGAACGTCAACCAGGGAGAGCTCGGGGTCGCCGAGCCGCGGCAGGATGTCGTCGCGGTACGCGCGGTGCGAGAAGTCGGGTTCGGGTAGCTCGTAGCCCGTCGCGTCGTATGAGGGCTCGTCGACGGTCAGCGGCAAGCCCTGGTCGAGCCAGTATTTCCGCCCGCCGTCGAGGATCCGCACGTTGCTGTGCCCGTACAGCTTCAGCTGCCAGTAGGCCCAAGCGGCGAACCAGTTGTTGTTGTCGCCGTAGAGGACGATCTGCGTGTCGGGACCGATGCCCGATTCGGACAGCAGCTTCGAGAAGTCCTCGCGTGACGCGATGTCGCGGCGAATGCCGTCGGAAAGCTGGCTGGTCCAGTTCCAGGCGACGGCGCCTGGCAGGTGGCTCTGCTCATAGGCCGTCGTATCGACGTCGACCTCGACGAAGCGCACGTTCGGATCGCCCAGATGGGCCTGTGCCCAGGTCGCGTCGACGAGTGCGCCGGACGCGGTGTCGTGGTGTGTCATGGCTGGTGTTACCTCCCTGCGGAACTCGATACGGGACGGGACGGATCGGGGACGACGGTGCTCCGCGGCGGACCTGGCTCAGTCGCGCGACGACGGTCGGTCGCGGCGGCTGAACTCGGCAAGCCGCTCGGTACAGTCGGCGGCGGTACGTCGCGCCTGGCGGACGATCCATGGATCGACCCGGCTTGAGTCCTCGATGGTCAGTGTGGGGCCCGTCGCGCCGTCGGCCACGACGATCCCCGAGCTGTTGCGGTAATCGGCCATCCAGTTCGCCTGCAGCTGGAGCGCGACATCGGCTACGACCGACACCGGGAAGAGCCAATCGAGATACGACGCGTTCAGCCGATCGGCGACATCCGCGAGCCGGATCGGCCGGCCTCGCTCCAGGCGCGCGACCAGGTCGATGACACGAAGACTGGTGAAGGGATCGCCCGCCTCGCCGATGGTCGGCGGGGTAACTGCCGGATCCGGCATGCCGGCCGGTGACGGTCGCAGCGGACCGAGTCCGATGGTCGCGGTCGCGGCGTCTGTCACGGTCGGTGGGATCTCCGAGTGGCTCACTGGGGATTCGGGAGTCTAGCGTATCGCCAACGAAGCTTCACCCATCGCCCACCGTGCCTTGAACCGTTCTGGGGCATCCTTGCGCCTGCCGGACAGCCGTCCGGCGCCAGTCCGCGCGGCTTCCGCGCGGTCCGAGCGTCAAGACCGCACGAGTCCGATGCCACCGATGGATACCGACCGGATCCCGACCCAGCCGACCACTGCCGACGAGCCACCGGGCGTGACCTCCCTCACGCCCGGTCCCTCCCAGGCTCCGACGCCATCGGCGGCTGGGCGCAGAGGCCGGACGGCCCTCATCGGCTCGGTCGTCGGCCTCGCGTTGATCGTGACGTTCACCGCCGGGATCGGGGTCGGTCGTCTGCTGGGGCCGGTGGTCCTTGACAGCGGCACGGCCCCGAACCCTGCGTCCTCGCTCAAGCCGACCGACTTCGGCCTGATCCGGGAGGCGTGGGACATCCTCCATCAGAAGTACGTCGGCCGGGCCGACCTCGACGACAGTGCCCTGATCTACGGCGCGATCGAAGGGATGACCGAGGCCGTGGGCGACACCGGGCACACCGACTTCATGACGCCCGAGGAGCGCAAGCAGCGCAACGACTCGCTGTCGGGCTCCTACGTCGGCATCGGCGTCCGGATCGAGCCCGACGAGGCCGGTCGCCCGCGGATCGTCGGCGTCTTCGAGAACAGCCCGGCCGAGAGGGCCGGTCTCGTCCCGGACGACGTGATCGTCAGGGTCGACGAGCATTCCACGGAGGGCGCCTCGATCGACCAGGTGGCGACCTGGGTCCGGGGCGAGGCCGGGACAACCGTCGAGGTGACCGTGCGGCGGGGCGTCGATGGGCCGGAACGGACGGTCGAGATCATTCGCGCCGACGTGCCTGTCCAGCCGGTGTCATGGACGCTGGTGCCGGGGACGAAGACCGCCCACCTGTTCCTCGAGCAGTTCTCGAACGGCGCGGCCGACGACGTCGTCAAGGCGCTCAAGGCCGCGCGCGAGGCCGGCGCCCAGCGGATCGTCCTGGATCTTCGCGGCAACCCGGGCGGCTACGTGAACGAGGCGGTGGGGGTGGCGAGCCAGTTC
>JBIOWA010000052.1:0-14688 GCA_044868045.1 Candidatus Limnocylindrales bacterium | reverse complement strand
TGGCGTCGGTGTCGGCGATCCGGTTCTCAGTCCCAGCGGAATGCCCGGGCGGCGGAGGCGAAGGCGATGACCGCCCAGGCGGCCAGCACCGCCAGCGGCTGAACGACGTCGCCGTGCCCGATCAGCGCACGGTCGAACACGTCGGCCAGCGCACCGGAGGGTAGGAGGCCGGCGATCGTCGCCAGCGGTCCGGGCAGGTTCGCGATCGGCACGAGGACGCCGCCGAGAAGGATGGCGACGAGGAACAGGGCATTCGCCAGGACGAGCGCCGCCTCGGGCCGCAGCGTGCCGGCGAGTAGCAGGCCAAGCGCAGCGAACGCAGCACTCCCAACGACGCTGGCGACCGCGACTACCAGCCACGATGTCAACAGAGTCGGTCGCCAGCCAAGCACCAGCGCGAGCGCGATCAACGCGATGACCTGGGCGATCGCGATCAAGATGACGACCGTCAGCTTTGCCGTGAGCAGGCCGCTCCGTCCGAGCGGCGCACCGCCGAGGCGCTTCAGGACGCCGTAACCGCGCTCATAGGCGGTGGCGATCCCCAGGTTGACGAGGCCGCTCGCCACGATCGCGAGGGCCAGCGTGGGCGGCAGGAGCGACACGACGTCTCGCCCTAGCCATGCGAGGAACACCAGGACAACCGCCGGGATGCCGACCATCGCCAGGAGGTTTTCGCCTCGCCTAGCGGTCAGACGCGCCTCCATCGCGGCCTGTGCGCGAACCGTAGTCAGGAACGGAGCCGGCCGACTCACGGAGGGGTGTCGACGGGTGCCGCGGTGGCCTCGTCCGCCGCGGGTCGTCCGGCAGCGACGAGGTCGAGGTACGCATCTTCGAGCGATCCGCCGACAGCCCGAGACTCGACGATGAGGCGGCCCGCGCCTTCGCACCAGGCCGCGAGGGCCGCCATGAGCCGGGGCGTCGGTTCCGCCCCATCGATCTCGTAGCGCGCGCCGTCCGTCGCGCGAACGTCGGCCGCGAGTGCCCTCGGCAGGGAAGCCAAGGCCGCGCCGTCCAGCGGAGCATCCAGGCGGAATCGCAGCCGCGGCCGGAGTCCTGCCGTGAGCTCGGCGGGCCTGCCCGCGGCGACGATCCGCCCCGCCACGAGGATCACGATCCGGTCGGCGAGGCGTTCGATATCGGCCAGCTCGTGGCTCGTGACAAGGATGGCCGTGCCGGCTTCCCGTTCCGTGGCGATCCGTGCTCGGACGACGGCCCGTGCCTCCGGATCCATGCCGGCCGTCGGCTCGTCGAGGATCAGGACCTCCGGACGCCCGACCAGCGCCAATGCGAACCCGAGCCGTTGCCGCTCGCCGCCGGATAGCCGCCGGAACGGTGTCGATGCCACCTCGCGAAGTCCGAACTCATCCAGCAGGGCATCAGGATCGAGTGGATCGGCGTGGAACGCCGCGTACTGACGAAGGCTCTCGGCCGGCTGCGCTCGCAGGTCGATGCCGCCTTGCTGCAGCATCAACCCGACCCGCGCTCGGTGGGTCCGCCCGGACCGCGAAGGATCGAGGCCGAGGACCCGCACGGAACCGTCGTCCGCGGTTCGGTAACCCTCGATGACCTCGACCGTCGTCGTCTTGCCGGCGCCGTTCGGCCCGAGCATCGCGACGACTTCACCCGCCCTTACCTCCAATGACACGTTGTCGACGACAGTCCGCGGCCCGTAGCGCTTGGTCAGCCCGTCGACGTCGACGGCCGGATCGGTCATCGCGCGATCCGCGCGTATTGCCGCTCGAAGTCGGCGTCCGACATCGGCCCGCCGATCTGCATCGAGCGGAGGATCCCGTCGCGGTCGATGAACCAGGAGTGTGGCCGGGCCACGACGCGATAGGCGCGTTTGATCGCCTGATCGGGGTCGACGACCGTCGGCCACGTCGCGCCGTACTCGGCGGCGAACTGGCGAGCGGGCTCCACGGGGTCGTCGGTCAGGACGCCGACGATGGCGAGACGGTCGGCCCTGTGCTGTTCGAGCTTCTCCAGGAACTGCGGGAACTCGTCCCGGCAGGGGACGCAGGACGGACCCCAGAAGTTGACGATGACCGGTCGACCCCGGTACGTCGCGAGATCGAACGGCTGGTCGTCGAGCGTCCGACCGACGATCGGTGGGGCTGGCTGGCCGACGGCGGCGTGCGGCCCAAGGTCGTCGCCGTTGACGTACCACCAGACGCCGGCCGCGGTCAGGACCGCGATCGCGACGGCGATGACGATGGGTCGACGGGGCGTGCTGACGTTCCCTGGGACAGCCGACCCTACTGGAGGGTCGCGGTCCCGGTCATGCTCGGATGGACAGTGCAGGCGAAGCCGTAGGTGCCGGCGGGGAGCGGAGGCACCTTGTAGACCTTGGTCGCCACGCCGGGGAAGATCTCGCCCTTGAAGGCCTCCTTGCCGGTCGGTGAACCCTCGTGGAGCGCGACGTTGTGCGGGGTGCCCTGATCCTCGTTGACGAACGCGATCGTGAATGGCTTGTCAGCTGGCGCCGTGATGCTGGTCTCGACGAAGGCCACGCCCTTGGCGTGGATCGTGACGTCGGCGGCCGGGCCGCTGGGCGGGGGAGCGCCCGAACCACCGGGCTCCCCGGACGCCGGCGGGCCACCCGACGCAGCCGCACCACTCGCCTCGTGCGGCGGCAGCCAGCCCGCCTGGATGACGAACCCGCCGATCAGCAGGAGGGCCAGGACGGCAAGCAGAGCGTTCGGCGTCCGAGGCGCCGGGAGCGGCTCCAGGTGCCCGGTCGCATCGGCCTCGACGGTCTTGAGGTACTCCTGTCGCGCATCGCCGAGCCAGCCAACCAGCGTCAGGAACAGGGCCATGACGCCAACCGCCAGCAGCCACTCCCCGAAGACCAGTCCGAGGAACAGCATCGCCGTGCCGATCGCCCCGAGGATAGGGCGGAACGACGGACCGGGCATGTGAACGCCGGGCGGCGGACCGTCGTGGACGACGACGGGAAGTGGCGGCGCGGTGGCACCGACGTCGTGCTCGTAGATCCGGACCGCCTCGACCAGCCAGTACAGCAGGGTCAGCGCCAGCGCGATCAGCCCGAGGATGAGGATCGGACCACCGAAAACCAGCCCGAGGAACAGCAGGAACGTGCCGATCGCCGCGAACACCGGCGCCCATGACGGCCCCGGCATGTGGACGCCCTGGGGCGCGACCGGCTCGATGCGTCGCTTGCCACGCCCGGGTTTGGGGGCCCGGGCCAGCCTCCACAACAGGGCCGCGATCACCATGACGCTCAGGACCAAGATGAAGACCGGGAGCATCGCGACGACCGAGCCCCAGTCGGGGATGACGAACTTGGCCATCAGCTCGAGGATGCCGTTCCAGAACTGCTCGAACATGGCGCCCGATCAGTCGTTCGGAGATCCGGCGATAAGCACGTAGGCGAGGATGCTCGTCGCGACACCGAGCAGGATCAGCATGGTGACCCCGGCGTAGTCGACGTGCCAGCCGGCGATGTACTGGACGGCCCAATAGCCTGCGCCGACCGCGGAGAACAGCAGCCCGACGAAGATCGCGTTCCGGGGATGGCGTAGCGGATGCACGGGCCCTCCTATCCCTTGCCCGGCAGGAGGTAGAGCAGGGAGAACAGCAGGATCCACACGACGTCGACGAAGTGCCAGTACAGCGAGACCGCCTCGACCGCGTCGTGGTGGCGCGCCGAGAACTGACCCGCCAGGCCGCGATAGAGCAGCACGCCGAGCATGATCACCCCGCCGAAGACGTGAGCGCCGTGGAAGCCTGTCAGGGTGAAGTAGGTCGTTCCGTACGTGCCCGCCGACAGCGTCATGCCCTCGCTACCGAGGACCACGTAGTCGGTCGCCTGCATCACCAGGAACGTGATGCCGATCACGAATGTCACGGCGATGTTGCGCAGGAACGCCGTCCGATCGCCGCGACGGATCCCCCAGACCGCCATCTGGCAGGTGAGCGACGAGAGGATCAGGATCACGGTCGCCGGCCCCACGAGCGGCAGGATCTCGAGTCGGAACTTCTCGCTGGTCTCCGGGTTGATCGTCGGCCAGACCGGCGAGTTGGCGCGGACGTTGAAGTACGCCGCGAACAGGCCGCCGAAGAACATCACCTCGGACGTGATGAACAGCAGCATCCCGAGGACGACGTTGCTGATGCCGCCCCGGGCGTCGTGCGACAACCCGGCGACCGGGCTGTGCTCGGTCGAGGCCGTCAGGGCGAGGTTTTCGGTGGCCATCGATCAGTGCTCCGCGGGTGCCGCGGCGGCACCGTGCGGCTTGGGGCCGTAGCGAGCGTCGAACACCGGCCGCTCGGAGCGGATCTCCGGCAGGTGGTCGAAGTTGTAGGCCGGCGGCGGTGAGCTGGTCGCCCACTCGAGCGTGTTGCCCTCCCACGGGTCGTCTCCGGCGGGCTTCCCGCTCCGGAGCGACAGGAACACGTTCCAGAGCAGGGGGACCATGCTCGCGGCGATGAGGAACCCGCCGATCGTGGCGGCCAGGTTGAGCTCGTTCCAACCGGCCGTGGACGAGTAGTCGGCGATCCGGCGCGGCATGCCCGACAGGCCGAGCTGGTGCATCGGGAAGAACGTCAGGTTGAAGCCGATGAACATCAACACGAACTGGATCTTGCCCAGGGTCTCGTTGAGCATCCGGCCGGTCATCTTCGGGAACCAGTAGTAGAGCCCGGCCATCACGCCGAACACCGAGCCGCCGAACAGCACGTAGTGCAGGTGGGAGACGACCCAATAGGTGTCGTGGAGGGCGAAGTCGACGGGGACCGCGGCACTGATCGCGCCGTTGATGCCGCCGATCAGGAACATGCTCAGGAAGCCGAGCGCGAACAGCAGCGGCGTCGAGAGCCGCAGTTTGCCCCGCCAGAGTGTGAAGATCCAGTTGAACATCTTCACGCCCGTGGGTACCGCGATGAGGAACGTCATCAGGCTGAAGAACGGCAGGTACACCGCGCCGGTCGTGAACATGTGATGGGCCCACACGGAGAAGCCGAGGGCGCCGATGCCCGCCGTGGCGAATACGAACGCCTTGTATCCGAACAACGGCTTGCGGCTGAATACCGGCAGGATCTCGCTGATCATGCCCATCGCCGGCAGGACCATGATGTAGACGGCCGGGTGCGAGTAGAACCAGAAGATGTTCTGGTACAGGATCGCGTCGCCGCCGTTCGCCGGGTCGAAGAAGCTGCCGCCGTAATTGCGGTCGATGAACAGCATGATCAGCGCGCTCGTGATCACCGGCGTGGCAAGGAGCACGAGGACCGACGTGACCATCACGGTCCAGACCATGATCGGCATCCGGAACAACGTCATGCCCGGCGCGCGCAGCTTGAAGATCGTCACGAGGAAGTTGACGGCGCCCAGGATCGAGCTCGTCCCAATGAACACGACCGCCACGATCCACAGGTCCTGTCCGGGTCCGACCGCCGCCAGCGGACGATCCTCGGAGAGCGGCGCATAGCTGGTCCAGCCGGCCGCGGCCGAGCCGCCGGTGAAGAAGCTGAGGATCAGCAGGACGCCGGCGAGCGGCAGCATCCACAGTGACATGGCGTTGATACGCGGAAACGCCACGTCCGGGGCGCCGATCTGGAGCGGGACGATGTAGTTCCCGAAGCCCGCCAGGATCGGGATGATGAACAGGAAGATCATGAACGTGGCGTGCATCGTGAACAGCTCGTTGTACGTCGAGTCGGTCACGAATTGCAGGCCCGGCTCGGCGAGCTCGGCGCGGACGCCGAGGGCCAGCAGGCCGCCCAGGAAGAAGAACAGGAACGAGTTGATCAGGTACATGATCCCGATCTTCTTGTGATCGGTGGTCGTGACCCACTCGTACAGCGTGCTTCGATAAGCGGGGGCGGCCGGGTGGAGGACGGTCGTCGCCACGGCGTTGCTCCTACTGGACCGTGAGTGTGCCGGTCATGTTCGGGTGAACCGTACACACGAATGCGTAACTGCCGGCCTTGAGGGCCGGAACGTCGTAGGTCTTCCTGGCCGGACCCGGGAAGATCTCGCCCTTGAACACCTCCGCGCCGGTGGGTGATCCCTCGTGGATCGCCACGTTGTGCGGGGTGCCCGGATCCTTGTTGTCGAAGTCGATCTTGAACGGCGTGTCGGCTGGCGCCTGCAGGGCGGTCTGCTCGAAAGCGATGCCCATCGCGCTGACCTGGAGCACCGATCCACCTTGGGCGGGTGGCTGGCCGGAGGGTGCCGGCTCACCTGACGGGGCTGGTTCACCCGACGGGGCGGGTTCACCCGACGGCGCGGGTGGCGGCGACGCCGATGCGGACGCGATCTGCCCCTGGAGCCACGCATCGAACTCGGAGCCCGATACCGCGTGGACATCGAACAACATCACGCGATGGCCAGCGCCGCACAGTTCGGCGCATTGGCCCCGGAACGTGCTGCCGGCATGGACCTCGTCGATCTTGAACTCGAAGGTGTTCATGCGTCCGGGAACGACGTCGCGCTTGAAGAGGAACTGCGGGACGTAGAAGGCGTGGATGACGTCCGGGCTGCAGAGGTACAGCTGGATGGTTCGCCCGGCCGGCACATACAGGCCGCCGCCTTCGCCGGTCGGCGTGAACTGCGTGTACTCGGGTTTGGCGTCCGCGCAGTTCTTGGGCGTGGCGTCGGGGGCCAGGTAGTCGAACTGCCACTGGAACTGCCCGGCGACCGCACGGATCTTGGTCTGCGGCTCGGCCGAGATCGCCTCGACCGAGTTCAGGGTCTGCCAGGAGATGACGAACATGAAGGCAACGATGAGGGTCGGGACGACGGTCCAGACCACCTCGGCGATCGCGTTGCCATGCGTCTGGGGCGGCAGTTCGTCGTCGCCCGGCTTGCGCCGGTAGCGCACGACGGTCCAGACGATCAGACCCTCGACGACGAAGAAGATCACAACCGCGATCGCGAAGACGGTGTTGTAGAGGTCGCGGATGTGGACTGCGCGATCGGTGACTGCCGGCGGCGGATAGAGGCTCGATACGATCCGCCCGCCCGCGCCCGCGACGTCGACCTGCCCGACGACAACCACGATGACCCCGAGGACCAGGAGTGCTCCGACCACGAGGGCGCCGATGGCGGCGGAAGAGCGGCCGGTCCGAGGGGAACTCGCCATGCAGGTCCTCAGCGGATGGGAGACGCGCGCGTCCAGACCCGCCCGGGGTCGGACCGCGGCCATGATACCCGGAAGGGCCCGCGTGCCGCGCGATCACGGCCTCCCGGCCGCCGTGCGGCGAGGCATCGTGGGCGGGCCGGCCATGCCCCTTGGGCCGGTTCGTTCTGCTGGCATCAGAACCTGATGGTCGTAGCGGATGATCGGGCGCCACTGCGCACCAATCGTGGGACGATGCCGGCAATGCTTCGGGAGCTCCGGCCGATCCGCGCCCTCACCCAGCTGGGAACCTCAGTGCTCATCGCGCTGGGCGCCGCGCTCGTGGGCGCCGGCCCCGTCGCGGGCCACGGCCCGGTTCCGGACGAGCCGCCAAGCGCCGCATCGTTGCTGTTCGGCTGGACGATCGAACCCCTACCAGCGCTTGGGATCGTCGTCGCCCTGGTCTGGTGGCGCTGGGCAGTCGGCAGGGTCAACGCCGCGCATCCGGGCAACGCGGTGCCGCGCCGCCGGACCGTGACGTTCGTCGGTGGCATGGCCGCGATCGCGCTAGCACTCATGTCCGGCATCGACCGCTACGACACGACGTTGTTCTCCGTCCACATGGTCCAGCACATCCTGCTGACCCTCGTCGCGGCCCCACTCATCGCGCTGTCGGCGCCGATCACGCTCGTGCTCAGGGTCTCGTCAGCGGCCACGCGGCGGCGCTGGATCCTGCCGGCCCTCCATGCCCGCTTGACGCGGATCATGTCGTTCCCCGTGGTCGCCTGGCTCGTCTTCGCGGTGGTGATGTGGGGCACGCATTTCACGGCGCTGTTCGATGCCTCGCTCGAGGACCCGCTCGTCCATGACCTGGAGCACGCGTTGTATCTCGCCGCGGCGCTGCTCTTCTGGGGCCCGGCGGTCGCGCTGGACCCGGTTCCCTGGCGGATGAGCCATCCCGTTCGCGCGATGTACACGTTCCTTCAGATGACGCAGAACACGTTCCTGGCGGTGGTCCTGCTCAACGCCCAGTCCGTGCTCTACCCGCATTACGCCACGCTCGTCCGTCCCTGGGGATCGAGCCCGCTTGCAGACCAGCAACTCGCCGCCGGGATCATGTGGCTGGCCGGCGACCTGATCTTCCTGAGCGCGATCATGTTGCAACTCGTCGGCTGGTCGCGGGCCGAGAGCCGCGACGCGCCGAGGGCCGATCGCCAGGCCGCCGGGGAGCTCGCCACCATCCGGGAACGCGAAGGCCGCCTTGCCGCTCGACGGGCGGCCGAGCACGAGGACGCTCAATCGGGGAGTGGCGTCCCGAGGTAGATTCGGTACTGCACGGGGTCGACGTTGCCGCCGCTTACGATCCCCACGACGTCGCCGTCGATGTCGGCAAGGCCGAGGTCGGCGGCGCGAAACGTGATGGCCGCCACGGCCAGGGCGCCCGACGGCTCGACCACGAGACGGGCTTGTTCCGCAGCGAGCCGAACGCCGGCCGCGATCTGGGTCTCCGTCACGGTGACGATGCCGTCGAGATAGGCACGAAGGTGCGCGAACGTCCTATGGCCGAGCGCCTGGGTCCGCGTCCCATCCGCGATGGTTCGTGCGACGTCGGCCGCGGACCAGCGGACGATCGTGCCGCGTTCCAGCGACTCGTGCGCGTCGGCGGCCAGCTCCGGCTCGACGCCGATCACGCGGATGTCCGGCCGACGTCCCTTGACCGCCGCCGCAACCCCACTCGCGAGCCCACCACCGCCCACCGGCACGACGACAAGCCTCGTTGACGGCTGGTCCTCGATGATTTCGAGGCCGATCGTGCCCTGGCCGGCGATGATCCGATCGTCATCGAACGGCGGGATGATCGCGAGACCCCGTTCCGCGGCGATCGCCTCGGCGCGAGCCTGGCGTTCGTCGGATGCGGGGCCGACCGTCACGATCTCGGCGCCGTCCTCGGCCACTCGCTCGCGCTTCATCGCCGGCGCGTCATCCGGCATCACGACGACGGCCTTCGCCCCAAGAAGCCGTGCCGCACGGGCCACACCCTGCGCGTGGTTCCCGGACGAATAGGTGATGACGCCACGTCCGCGCTCGCCCTCGCTGAGAGACGCGATCGCGACATACGCGCCCCGGAGCTTGAAGGCGCCGATCGGCTGGAGGCTCTCCGCCTTGAGGTAGATGCGATCCTGGGGCGGGCCGTACGGGACGAGCGGCGTGCGGAGCGAGACGCCGCGGAGCCGGTTCGCGGCGGTCCGGATCTCCTCGAGCCCGACCAGCCGTCGGTCGCTCATCGGCGGCCGCGGTCAACGATGCTCTGACATTCGATGCAGTGGGCGGCCCACGGCAGGGCGGCCAGCCGCTCCGGTGCGATCGGACGGCCGCAGCGCAGGCAGCTGCCATACGTTCCCGCCTCGAGACGCGCGATGGCTTCATCGACGAGGGCCAGCTGCTGCGCCGCACGGTCGCGCAACGCGAGATCGCGCTGCTGAGCAAAGACCTGGCTGGCCGCCGCAGCCTGGGAGCCGTACGTCATCTGCCCGGGCGCGACGATCGCCTCACCGAGCTCGTCGACCAGGCGTTGCCGCTCCGCCGTGAGCGCTGCGCGAGCGGCTGCCAGATCCGGGGCGTCCATCGCGGGACTGTACGCTTCGACGGGTCGTGATGCGCCGTTCGATATACTCATGGGGAGTACCAATGGAGGGCACCCAACCTTGGCCATCGCGATCGATCCGGTGTGCGGCATGGAGGTCGACACCACCACGTCGACCCAGTCGTACGAGTACGACGGCACCACCTACTGGTTCTGCGGGAAGGGCTGCCTGCTCGACTTCCAGGACGACCCGGAGAAGTACCTCGACCCCGAGTACAGCCCGTCGATGTAGCGGCGGGTCAGCGGGCCGGCGTCGCCCGTTCCAGATAAGCCGCAGCTAAGCGGCCATCGCGATACTGCGGGCACCGCGGCCCCGATCGGGCACTCCTCAACTGGGATCGACCTCGGTCGCACCGCCGGCATGACCGGCAGGGGAGGTGCCTCGTGGCTCGCTTGCGTTCGCTCGCGCTGCGGCTCGCTCCGTTCATCGCGGCAGCGATGGCGCTGGCTAGTGCGCGTCGATGGTAGTCAGGTTCAGCGTCGACTATCCGCGACAGCAGCCGGATCGGCGGTGATCCGCGCCGCGATGTAGACGGGGATGACCGACAGCAGTAGCACCAGGACCGACGCGACGTTGACCAGCGGCAGCTGCTGCGAGCGCGAATAGTTCGAGAAGATCCAGATCGGCAGCGTCTGGACGCCCGCGCCCGACGTAAACGTCGTGACGATGATCTCGTCGAACGACAGGGCGAATGCCAGGAGCGCGCCAGCGACCAGCGACGTGCCGAGGCCTGGCAGCGTCACGAACCGGAACGTCTGCCACGTGTCCGCGCCGAGGTCCATCGAGGCCTCCTGAGCGGATCGAGCCGTTCGACGGAGGCGCGCGATCACGTTGTTGTACACGACGACGATGCAGAACGTCGCGTGGCCGACGATGACGGTCAACAGGCCAAAGTCGAGGTCGAGCGTCCGGAACGTGGTGTTCAGCGCGATGCCGGTGAGGATGCCCGGCAGGGCGATCGGCAGCACGACGACGAACGAGACCGTGTCCCGGCCAAAGAACCGGAATCGATGGACGGCGAACGCGATCATGGTGCCGAGGATCAGAGCGATCGTCGTCGCCCCGAGAGCGGCCTGGAGTGAAGCGATCAGCGCCTTCCGGACGCCCTCGTTGGCGAACGCCCGGAAATACCAGTCGATCGTCAGCTCGGTGATGGGCCATCGGACGAGCGGACTCGCGTTGAACGAATAGAGCAGGACGACGCCGAGCGGCAGGTAGATGAATGCGAGGGTCAGCCCCGCCGCGGCGCGGAGGGCGATCCGGCTGGAGCGCGAACCTCGCATCAGAGCGCCTCGAACGCGCCGAGACGGCGGGCGACGAGCAGGTAGATCGTCATGACCGCGGCGGGGACGAAGGCGTACGCGGCGGCGAGCGGCTGATTCCCGGCGACACCCACGTTCGAGCTGATGACATTGCCCACGAACGTCGTACTCGAGACGAGGGTCGGCGTGATGTAGTCGCCGAGTGTCAGCGAGAACGTGAAGATCGAGCCGGCCACGACCGCCGGGAAGACCAGCGGCACGATGACGCGGCGGAACGTCGTCCCGGATCTCGCGCCGAGATCTCCTGATGCCTCGAGCAGCGACTCGGGGATCCGTTCCAGGCCGGCGAAGATCGGGATGATCATGTACGGCAGCCAGAGGTACGACATCACCAGCCAGACCGCGATCTCGCCGTAGCCCGGACCGTGGAGGCCGAGCGGCGCCAGCACCCAGTTGAGCAGCCCGTTCTCGCTGAGGATCAGGCGCCAGGCATAGACCTTGACGAGGTAGCCGGACCACAACGGCAGCAGGATCGACACGACCAGCAGGGCACGCGTCCGCGGCGCAGCGAGCCGGGCCATGAAGTACGCGATCGGGAACGCCAGGATGACGTCGGTGATGGTGACGAGCGCCGCGAAGCCGATCGTCCGCAGCGCGACGGTTCGATAGATGTTCGAGCCGAGCAGGTCCTGGAAGTTCCTCAGGGTCGGCTCGGTGACGATGTTGCCGCTGAACGGGTCCAGCCGCCAGAACGCCGAGACCGCGAGCAGCGCGAGCGACCCGATGTAGGCGATCAGCAGCCACCCGAGCGGCGCGGCCAGCAGCAACCCGAGCTGGACCCTCGGTCGCCGGTAGAGTGCCCCGGACAGCCGACGAGCGAAGCTCGGCGGGGGCGGCGTTTGCCGCGGGGCGGCGCTGGGTCCTGCGGTGGTCGTCATCGGGATGGGTCCATGCGAGGACGGACCCCGGCAACCTCACGGAAGCCGGGGTCCGAGGTCATGACGCGGTGCGGGTCAGCCCTTGATCTCGGTCCAGGCTGTGGTCCACTCGGAGAAGTCCTTGCAGATCGGCCCGCGACCGTCGAGACACTCTGCGGATGGCGTGTTCCAGTAGTACACGTCCTTGAAGTAGCTCTCGTCCTGGGCGTGGAACAGGTCGCAGTGGCCGGCCGAAAGCTTCTCGGCCTCGGCGCAGCCCTGCTCGCTGACTGGTGCCTCCCCGAACCAGACCGTGGCCTGGGCGTTCGCGACAGGACCGATGATCCAGTCCATCCACTTGTACATGCAGTTGGGATGCTTGGCTTTGCTCGAGATCATCCAGCTGTCGGACCAGCCGGTCGTCCCTTCTTTCGGCTTGATCGCCTCGACCGGCACGCCGCCGGCCTGCAGCACGCCGACCTGGTACTGCCAGGTCGTGCCAACGACCATGTCGCCGCTCGTGAACGAGTCGATCTGTTGCTGGGCCGTGCCCCAGTAGGTCGTGATGTTCAGGCGCTGCGCCTTGAGCAGGTCGACCGCCGCCTTGAACTGGGTTTCATCCAGGGCGTATGGATTGGTGATCTTGAGATCGGGCTTGGTGGTCATCAGGTAGACCGCAGCGTCGGCGATGTAGATCTCGTAGTCGTAAGCCGTGACCTTGCCCTTGTAGGCGGATCCGCCCTCGAAGACCACGTTCCAGCTGTCCGGAGCCGGCTTCACGACGTCCTTGTTGTACATGAGCAGGTTTGCGCCGCGGCCGTGGGGCACGCCGTAGACCTTGCCATCGACGGTGTTGTGCGGCTGGCCCTTGAGGCCCTCGAACACGTTGGCGAAGTTCGGGACGAGGGAGGTGTCGATCTCGGCGACGTCGCCGCCGGCGATCAGTCGGAGCGTGGCATCGCCGGACGCCGACACGCCGTCGTACTCACCCGTCTTCATGAGCTGGACCATCTCGGACGAGCTCGCGCCGACCTTGACGGTCGTCTTGCAGCCTGTGGCCGTCTCGAATGGCGTGACCCAGTCGTACCCGCCGTCAGGGACCGGCTCGCCGCCGGAGCCGCCCATGACGTATTGCGTCCACGCGACGAGGTTGAGTGCACCCTCGCCCTCACCGACCGTCGCCGCCGACGGTTCGGTGCTGGCCGGGGCCGACGGTTCGGTGCTGGCGGCGGTCGTCGGCGCCACCGATGGGGCCGTGGTCGCGCCGCCGCCGCTACAGGCGGCTACGATCAGGGCCAACGTCGCCAGCCCGACCGAGATCTTCCGTTCGCGCATCTCTCCTCCTCCAGGTGTGCCGGTATCCCGGCACTCTCAAATCACGTCCCATCGCCGATAGGGAGTTCGTGCTGTCGCTTCCAGACGAGGCGGACAGCTTTGCCTTCGAGGGCGAGCGCCTCGGTCGAGGACGTCGCGAGGTTCTGTTGGGTCACGACGAGCCGCGCGCCGGCATCCAGCGCGATCACGTATCGGGTGTCGGGGCCGACATAGACGACGTCCTTGACGACGCCGGCGGCCCCCGTCTCATCGGCGCCGATCGGGTGCTCGGGCTCCCGCAGATGGATCTTCTCGGGCCGGATGGTGAAGGTCCCCGCGCGACCCAGCACGGCCTGCGCCACGTCGCCCGTCAGCAGGTTTGAGGTCCCGACGAAGCCCGCCACGAACCGCGTCTGCGGTCGCTCATACACCTCTGCTGGCGAGCCGAGTTGCTCAATCCGGCCGGCGTTGAAGACCGCGAGTCGGTCGCTCATGGTGAGCGCCTCCTCCTGGTCGTGGGTGACGTAGATGAAGGTGATCCCGACCTGCTGCTGGATCGCCTTCAACTCGATCTGCATCTCCTCGCGCAGCTTGAGGTCCAGCGCGCCGAGGGGCTCGTCGAGCAGCAGCACACGAGGTCGATTGACCAGCGCCCGGGCGAGGGCCACCCGCTGGCGCTGGCCACCCGAGAGTTGCACGGGCCTGCGGCGGTCGTACCCCTCGAGCCGGACCATCCGCAACGCGTCGGCGACCCGCGTCGCGCGTTCGGCTTTCGGAATCTTGCGGACCATCAGGCCATACGCCACGTTGTCGCCGACGCTGAGGTGCGGGAACAGCGCGTAGTCCTGGAAGACCATGCCGATCCGGCGCTTTTCCGGGGCGACGCGATGGCCGGGGCGGCTGACGATCTCGCCGTGCAGGCGGATCTCGCCGCCGGCGATATCCTCGAAGCCGGCGATGCAGCGCAGCAGCGTCGTCTTGCCGCAGCCGGAGGGGCCGAGCAGGCAGGCGATCTGGCCGGTTTCCAGCCGAAAATTAACGCCGTCGACGACGGTGTGCTTGCCGTAGCGTTGGATTACGCCATTTAGTTCAATTTGGGCCATAGCGGTCGATTATAATTCGCATTCACTCCCATGCGCGCAGCCCAATATTCCCCCCTGTTGATTGTCGGTTTCGTTGTAGCGCTGCTCGCCGGGCTGCCGGTGGCCAGCGTTGGCCTCAACCTCTTTGCCGGCGGCACCAGTGCCACTTGGTCGCACCTGGCCCAGACCGTACTCCCGGAATATATCCTGAACTCGCTCTGGCTCTGCCTGGGCGTCGGTTGCGGCGTCGGGGTAGTCGGCGTGGCGACCGGGAAAATCGTGCATCGAGGTCAGCCAAGCGGTCGCCACGCCGACTACCCCGACGCCGCAACCGACGCCCAGGCAGAGCCAGAGCGAGTTCAGGATATATTCCGGGAGTACGGTCT
>JBIOWA010000051.1:0-4873 GCA_044868045.1 Candidatus Limnocylindrales bacterium | reverse complement strand
GTTCGAGCCGTTTCGCCGCCTGCCCGACGCCGACGGTCTGGCCACGACCTCGAGCGCCAGAGGCGTCGGGCTCGGGCTGTCGATCGTGCGTGCCGTCGCGCACGCGCACGGTGGCGATGTCCGCGCCTCTCCCAAGGAAGATGGGGGGCTCGTCGTGCGGGTGCGGCTCCCAACGTCGACGCCGGGCTCCATGCCGAAGGGGGCCCGGTGAGCGTGCCCGTCACCAGCCTCGTGCTGCCCAGGCGGCGACGAAGAGCGCGCCCAGGCCGGCCGCCCAGAGAAGGGTCCATCCGAGATCAGACCCGAGTCGTCGTCCCTCTGCTCGCGATGCTTTGATCTCATCGCCGATCAGTCCCCCGACGCCGACCGCCGCGAGCACAGTCCCGATCGCGAGGACGGTGGTATCGAGCACCTCACGTGTCGACGTGGCGTTCATCGTCCCAGCCGGCCACCGCGAGGATCGCGTCGATCTAGGGTCCTCCGCGCACGTCCGCGACATCGGCGCGGACAAGCTCGGTCCGTTCGGTGAGCGTGAACCTCCATGGCCATCGCCAGGGGGTCACGTTCGCCACCCGTAGAGGCGAGCCACCACCTACGTGCCTAGCGGGATCGGGGACGTGTGCGTGGAATGGCACGACTCCCGGCCGAAAGTCCCAGACGAGCGCCCGACCGCCCGGCCGTAGCACGCGGCCGATCTCGGCGAGTCCGCTCGTTGGATCGGACCAGTGATGCATCGAGAGCGTGCTCACGACCAGATCGACCGATGCGTCCGCGAACGAGAGCGAGGCCACGTCGCCGACGACGAACACCGGCACACGACGGCCTGCTTTCCGGGCGCGGTCGGCGTTGGCCCGGGCGCGCTCGATCATCGCCGGGTCGAGGTCAACACCAGTCACTTCGAGCCCGTGCTCGCGAGTCAGAATGATCGACAGGCGACCGGGACCGCAGCCGATCTCGAGCACCCGGGCGGCGGCCGGGGCCTCGTCGGCGATGTCGGCGGCAATGTGACGGAACAGCGAAGCGAGCAGGAGCCGGTGGGCGAGCGCGTCGTAGAGCCCGGCGTGGCGGATCACGATCCCGCCGGGAACCCTTCGGCCCATCGGGCCGGCAGCGTGCCGCGCGACGGCGACCGCCGCGGCCGCTCGGACCAGCACCACGAACGCACGAGCTCGGGCGGTCATGGAGCGACCGGGGACGGCCGCGCGAAGAAGTGGTCCCCGTTGTGGAGCTCGATCTGTGCATCGTCGGCGATCGGCTCGTTCCCGGCGGGCGTCCGGCGGTACAGGGCGAAACCCGGGGGAACGCCGGCCGTCTCCTTGATCTGCCTCCCGGTCACAAGATCGGTGTCGACCGTGTAGCGGTTCGCGACGGTCACGGTGAACCGGACGCTGGACGGTCCGCCCCCACGTCGAGCGCCCTTCCGATGGGTCGCCTCGGCGCTTTCGTCCGAGCCGTCGTGGAGCGGGGGCGAGGACATGCCGTTACGCGACATCTCGGCGGGCGGTGGCGAGAGAGCCGGCCACTGCTACCCCCACCGCATACGCGGCTAGCACCGCCAGTCCGACCGCGGGTGCGAGCAGCGTGCCCGGGTCCTGGCCGCTGATCGCCGCGGCTGCCGAGCCCGGCAGGAGCCGTCCGACGTCGCCGAGACCGCCGACGTCGCCCGCCAGCAGCCCTTCGACGAACAGCAACCACGCGCAGATGCCGATCAGCGTCGGGACCTGGTTGCGGACGACGGCGCCGATCCCGACGCCGATCCCCGCCCACAGGGCCGCACCGGCCGCGGCCCCCACGACGAGGAGCGCGTCGTCGCCCCCGTCGAGCAGAACGTCGATCCCTCGCGCCCGTAGCGCGGCCGTGCCCGCCGCGACGGCGATGGCACCCGCCGCGAGTCCGAACCCTGCCCCGACCGCCGCGCCGACCGCGATCTTGGCCCAGATCACGCGAACCCGCTCCGGGCTGAACAGGAAGGTCGGCCGGATCGTCCCGTGGCGGATCTCGGCCGTGACCGAGATGGCGCCGAGCAGGGCCGCGAAGAGCACGCCGAGGAACTCGCCCCGGCCGAGCACCATCAGCTGCACGTGCGGGTCGCGGAGGCTCTCGGCCCGCAGCCCGAAGGCGTGCAGGAGCACCGCGAGCAGGACGAGCGCCATCAGGGCGGCGAACAGGCCGAGGGTCGTACGGGTCGTGCGTTGCTTCAGCAGCTCGGATCGAAGCAGCGCCCTCATGCGGGCGCTCCCGTCAGTGAGAGAAAGACGTCCTCGAGCGTCCGTCCGTCCCCGGTCAGCTCCTCGAGCGTCCCCTTCGCGACGAGGTGGCCGCGGTCGATGATCACGACCTCATCGACAGTCTGTGCGGCCTCGGCGAGGATGTGGCTGGAGACGAGGACCGTGCGACCTTGCTCGGCGTACCGACGCAGGAAGCGCCGCAGCCAGCGGACGCCCGCGGGATCGAGGCCGTTGGCCGGCTCGTCGAGGACGAGGACCTCGGGGTCGCCTAGGAGCGCCGTCGCCAGCCCCAACCGCTGCCGCATGCCCAGCGAGTACGTCCTGACCCGTCGTCCAGCGGCCGTATCGAGCTCGACGATCTCCAGCACCGCGTCTACGCGGCCGGGCGGGATCTCCGCCGCCAGCGCGAGGGCCCGCAGGTGGTCTCGCCCGGATCGTCCGGGATGGAAGTCGTTCGACTCGAGCACGGCGCCGACCCGGTGCGGTGGGTCGTCGAGGTCGCGGTAGCGTCTGCCGAACACCAGCGCCTCGCCCGCGGTTGGCTCGGCAAGGCCGAGGAGCAGCCGCAAGGTGGTCGTCTTCCCTGCGCCGTTCGGGCCGAGGAACCCTGTGACCGTTCCGGGCCGAAGGGTGAACGAGAGATCGTCGACGGCGATGAGCTCACCGAAGCGCTTCGTGAGCGACCGGACCGTGACCACCGCGCCGCCGTTGTCGGGAGCGATCGGTCGGTGCGTCTGGCGGGTGTCCTCCGTCACCGTTCATTCACCTACTGATGGAGACCGGGACCGATAGTCCCGGTGACATGGAGGAAGACGAGCAGGCCCAACAGGGCGACTGCGATCACGATCCCAAGCACGATTACCCACCGTCGCGACCCGCCCGGCGTGCCACGGTCAGGACCCGGGCCGGCACCAGCGGCGGTCTCGGGGGAGCGGGGTGGGTCGGCCACGTTGGGCTCCTGTCTGGGTGGCCGGCTCGTAGCCGGATTCCACCCAAGGTATCGAGACACTCTGTCTCTGTCAAATCACACCGTCTCCACCGTAATCGCGCCGTATACTCAGCCCGTGCCCAAGCTGTGGACCGAAACGGTCGAAGCCCACCGCCGCGAGGTGCGCGACGCGATCCTGGATACCGCGGCGGCTCTCGCGGCGGAACACGGGTTGCTGGCGGTGACGATGTCGCAGATCGCCGAGGAGACGGGGATCGGCCGGGCGACCCTGTACAAGTACTTTCCCGACGTCGAAGCGATCCTGGTTGCATGGCACGATCGTCAAATCGCTACCCACCTCGCGTACTTGGCGGAGGTCCGCGACCAGCCAGCCGATCCCGGGAGGCGACTCGAGGCGGTGCTCGAGGCCTACGCCCTCCTCTCCCGTCATTCCCGCGGGCACCAGGACGCGGGATTCGCCGAGCTGTTGCATCGAGACGAACGGATCGGACGAGCTCAGCGACAGGTCCACGAGATGATCCGAGATTTGGTGGGAGCGGCGGCGAAGGCGGGCGATGTCCGGGACGACGTACCGCCGGACGAGCTCGCCGGCTATTGCATCACCGCCCTCGCTGGAGCCGGGAAGCTACGTTCGAAGCCGGGGATTCATCGGCTCGTGATGGTTGTGCTGGATGGTCTGCGCCCGGTGCGCTGACTGCCCTGACCTCTCCTCGGCGGGACTCTTCGCAGGCCGCGTCCTTCGAAGGCCCGAATCATGCTCGATCGACGCGATCGGGTCTTGACGCGGAGCCCGGCCGCCTAGACGCCCCGAGCCGGAGACCGCTCCAACCTTCGGCTCCTACCGTTTCCATCCCGCTATGGAGATCCGTCAACCCCAACTCTCGCTGGCGGTGGCGGACGAGAGATCATCCGGTCCACGGCTCCCATCAGTTCCTGGGCCTGCTCATCGGGGTCGGTCGGTCCTCCGTGCCCGCCGATCAGGCACACGGACATGGCCGTCCAGCAGACCGAGGGCCACCTTGTCCAGGGCCGCCGGGCCTCGTGCAGCTCCCAGCGTTCTGAAGTTCGGTGGCCTCTGGGCTTCCCCACCGGTACTTCCATACTTGGGCTCGATGCCGGCCTGGTTGGTGCTTTCCCTGGTTGCATTGGCGGTGTGGTCCGTGCAGCGAGCGCTGTCGAAGGCAGCGCTGGGGACGCTGTCGACACCGCAGCTCTACGCGGTCACCGCCGTCATCTCGCTTCCCATCTACCTGCCCACGCTCTTGTTCGATCCGCCTCCGGCCTCTGCCTTCCCGCCGGCCCTCGGCCTCTCGGCCATGATGGCCGTCACCTTCGGCGTCACGACGGAGGCGATCAGGCGTGGCCCCGTCGGTCGCGTCTCACCGATCACCGGGCTGTCGCCGGCCCTGACCGCGGTGCTGGCCGCAACGATCCTCGATGAGCGGCTGACGCTCACGGCGGCGCTCGGAGTCGCCACCGCGGTCCTCGCCGTGGTGCTGCTCGGCTACCAGCCCCAACGCGACCCAACCGAGGGAGGTTGGCTGTGGCTGGCCATCGCATCGCTCCTGCTTCAGGGCCTCGGCGCCTTCCTCGCCAAGGTCGTCGTGACGCCGTCTGGTCCCTCGGCTCTGCTCGTGACGGGCGCAGCGACGCAGGTTGCCGTTGGATTCGCGTTGCTTCGGCGCAGGCGCGAGTC
>JBIOWA010000050.1:0-3409 GCA_044868045.1 Candidatus Limnocylindrales bacterium | reverse complement strand
AGCAGCTCGGAGCGCTGCTCCGCGGCCATCACGATCTGCTCGGGTCCCGGTTCGGTCCGTTGTGGCGCGGCGGCGTCGGCGGCACGCAATGCGAGGCCCTGGCGACGCCCGGCCGACCGACGGCGGTTTCGGGCCTCGTTCGCCACGATGCGGAGGAGCCACGGCCGAAGCGGCGCCCCCTCGCGGAAGCGGGGGAGGGCATCGAACGCCTTGAGGAACGCTTCCTGCACTGCATCGTCGGCATCGGTCTCCGGGCAGATCAAATACGCGGTCCGGATGGCCACGTCCTGATAGCGGCGCACGATCGACTCGTACGCCGTGACGTCGCCGGACCGGGCGCGCACGATCAGTTCGGCGTCTTCGATGTGGACGGCCCTCCACGACAACCGTACCCCCTACACCGGCCGCTGGACGACGGTTCCCGGCCCCGCAGCGTGCCTCCCAGCGGCGCTCCTACAATCCCGTCGTGACCCATACCGCACGCCCCGTCGGGCGCGTCTTCCGCCGATCCCTCGTCGCCGACCTTCCTGTCGCAGTCGAGGCTCGGGCCTCCACGATCCGCGACGCCGGAGGCCGGGAGTACATCGATGCCGCCGGTGGCGCGATCGTCGTCAACGTCGGTCACGGCCGCGCATCGATCGTGGCCGCGATGGCCGGGCAGTCCGCTCGACTGGCCTACGCCCACGGCTCGGCCTTCACGAGCGAGCCGCTCGAGGCGTATGCGGCCGCTGTGGCCGACGTGCTGCCCGTCGACGACCCGGCGATCTATCCCGTATCCGGCGGATCCGAGGCGATCGAGACGGCCCTGAAGCTGGCCCGCATCTACCACCTGACCCGGGGCGAGCCCGACCGCGAGGTGCTCATCTCGCGGTACGGGAGCTACCACGGCAATACGCTGGGCGCGCTCGACGCGGGCGGTCGGCCCGCCCTTCGCGCTCCATACGAGCCCTGGCTGGGCCGGTTCCGGCACGTCTCGGCGGCGTATCCGTACCGGGCGGGAGAACCGGACGCGCATGCGCTCGGGGACGGTGAGGCGCTCGCGGCGGAGCTCGACACCGCGATCAGAGAGGCCGGTCCAGGGCGTGTGGCCGCGTTCCTCGCCGAGCCGATCGTCGGAGCAACGCTCGGCGCCGTCGTCCCATCCGACGATTACTGGCCGGCGATCGCCGACGTCTGCGCGCGGCATGGGGTCCTGCTGATCGCAGACGAGGTCATGACCGGGTTCGGCCGGACGGGTCGCTGGTTCGGCCTGGATCACTGGGGTGTCCGGCCCGACATCCTCGTCGCGGCGAAGGGGACGACCGGCGGGTACTGGCCGTTCGCCTTCACGGCGGCGAGCGGGCGCATCTTCGAGACGGTGACGGCCCCAGGCAAGGGGTTCGTCCACGGCTTCACGCACTCGCACTCGGTGCTCGGGGCCACCGTCGCTGGAGAGGTGCTCCGGATCCTCCGGGATGAGCGGCTCGTCGAGGCGAGCGCCGAAAAGGGTGTGCGCCTGACGACGCTGCTCAAGGGTGCCCTGGAGGAACATCCGGCGGTCGGTGAAGTCCGGGGTCGCGGCCTGATGGTCGGGATCGAGTTCGTCGCGGACCGGTCCACCCGGCGGCCGTTCCCCCGAGCTGCGCGTGTTGCGGAGGCCGTACTCGGCGCGGCGCGCGAGCGGGGCGTACTGGTGTACATGGGGACGGGCAACGCCGACGGCGTCGACGGCGACACGATCCTCCTCGGGCCGCCGTTCGTGATCACCGACGAGGAGATGCAGCGGGTCGCCGAAGTCTTGGCGGAGTCGATCGAGGTGGCGACGGCGTCGGTGGTGGTCGCCGGGTAACGGCTTAGGTACCCATCCGGGTCCGGCAGGCTGAAGCTCGCGCCGGTCCGGCTCCCGCGCGACTAGCAGTCGCGTCTTTCGGCCCGAGCGCCCGGGATCTTACGCTCTCGGCGCGTCCGCGGGCCCCTCAGTCGCGGAATCGCGCCGAGGAAGCGCGCGCGGCTCCCTTGGGCTCAAGAACGTGCGTACGAGTCGCGCCCGCCCGCGGAGGAATCGCTCGCGGCTCGCTTCGGCCCGAAAACGCGCGTACCAGTCGCCCTTACGCGCCCACCTCGCCGGGTCTCCCCGAGTCGCTCCGCGCTAGGGCCGGCGGCGTGGGTCGAAACGCAGGCCGCCGCCGAACACGAGCAACACCCCGATCACGACGAGGGCCACGGGCACGAGCAGCCCGCCGACCTGTGGTTGCACCAGATTCACGCCACCGATCACGGCGAGCAGCCCACCGAACCATGCCTGCCAGCCGACGCCGCCACCGGACGTGGCCCGGACGAGCGCGATGAAGAGGAAGGCCACTCCGAGGGCCAGCGTCCCGAGGCCCTCGCGTCCCAGGCCCGCGTTGGTGAGCGCGCTCGGCACCGCGAGCGCGGTGATGATCGCCCCCGCGTACAGCGACCCGGTGCCCCGCGTCAGCGCCCAGCGGATCAGGAAGGCGATGCCGATGGCGAGGACCAAGACCGAGCCGACCGATTGCGCCTCGGGGTACACCTGCTGGAGCAGCAGCAAGCCACCGAAGACCAGCAGGAAGATGCCGATCCAGGGCAGGCCCGGGCGGCGCGCCTGGTCGGGCCCCCACTCCCAGGTGTAGACGCGCGGTGTCGGCGTGCCCGCAGACCGGCCGCCGCTGTCCGGGCCGAGGCGCGTCACCTGTTCGGAACGGTCGTCCATGTCGAGCGAAAGCCTACCCCGCGGGCTGCGCGACCTGAGCCGGAGCGACCACCTCGTCCTCGACGTGGCTGAAGCCCAGACGGTTGGCGAGGCGGCCCAGGGGTCCTGGCGCCCACCAGTTCCAGCGGCCCATCAGCCGCATCGTGGCCGGCACGAGCAGCACCCGGACGATCGTGGCGTCGATCAGGACAGCGATGGCCATGCCGACGCCGATGCTCTTGATCGTGATCGACTCGGCAAGCGCGAAAGCTGAGAACACCGTGACCATGATCAGCGCTGCGCCGGTGATGACGCCGGCCGTCTTAGCCAGGCCCTCGGCCACGGACGCGGTGTTGTCGCCGGTCCGTCGGTAGGCCTCCTGGATCCGCGAGAGGAGCAGGACCTCGTAGTCCATCGAGAGGCCGAACAGGACGCTGAACATGATGATCGGGTTGCCCGCGATGGTGAAGCCCGGTGTGGTGAAGCCGAGGATGTCGGCGAAGTTGCCGTCCTGGAATATCAGCACGAGCGCGCCAAACGAGGCGGTGATCGAGAGCAGCGTCATGATCACGGCCTTGATCGGGATCACGACGGAGCCGAACAGCAGGAACAGGATGACCGCGCTGGCGCCGAGGGTCAGGGCGATCGCCCAGGGGATCGTCTCCGACTGGCTGGCCATGAAGTCCTTGCCCTGGGCCGCCAGGCCGCCAACTTGCG
>JBIOWA010000049.1:0-4038 GCA_044868045.1 Candidatus Limnocylindrales bacterium | reverse complement strand
CGTGGGCGGTCGGCCTCCGTGATCCGGTCGCTCCCGGTGACGACTACGTTCCGCCCTCGGTGAGGGTCACGCTCGCCTTGGTCCAGGACTCGCCCTTGGTGTCGGCATCGCCGAGCTCGGTCAAAGCCTTCTCGGCGAGGTCGTTCCGCCAGGCCGTGCCTTCGACGGGCTTGGTCAGGATCTTCCCGTCGAGGGCGACCTGGACCGTTCGGTCGAAGGCAGCCTGATCGGTGATCCCGATGCCGTTCGGCGCCGGCCAGATGATCCCGCTGACCTCGTTCAATTGCCAGGTCTGATGACCTTTGGGCAGCGCCGCATCGGACTTCAGCACGATGTCGACGCACTCGGCGGGGTTGTCTCGGCAGAAGATCCAGCCCTTGAATGAGGCCTTGAGGAACTTGACGGCGACGTCCTCGTTGCCGGCCTGTGCGAGCCAGGCCTCGGACGCGAAGATCGCGTCCTGGAGCATCGACGTGCCGTACTCCTCCCATGAGATGACGTTCAGGTCCTCCGGCTTGTACAGCTCGCCGGTGGCCGGATTCTTCTTCTCGAGGACCTGCGCGTACTCGTTGTAGATCATCGCCTGGGCGGCGTCGATCTCACCGGCCGCGAAGGCCACCATGTCGAACTGCTGCGCGACGATCTGCACGTCCGACGGGTTGTCGGGGTCGAGGCCCGCCTTGCGAAGGCCGGCGTACAGCTCGGCCTCGTTGCCGAAGCCCCACGAGCCGACCTTCTTGCCCTTCAGGTCTTCGGGCTTGGTGATGTTCTTGTCCTTGAACGACACCTGCAGCGTCGGCGATCGCTGGAAGATCTGGGCGATCACCACGCCATCGGCGCCGCTCTCGCGCGGCGCGAGCATGCGCGGGACCCAGCTGATCCCGAACTCCGCCTGGCCTCCGGCGACCACCGTCGCCGGCACGATCTCAACGGCGCCGGGCAGAATCGTGACGTCGAATCCTTCCTCGGCGTAGTAACCCTTCTCTTTGGCCGCGAAATAGCCCGCGAACTGGGCCTGTGGGAACCACTGGAGCTGCAGCCGGATCGGCTTCAGTTCCGCGGGGGCGCTCGGGGACTGACTGGCAGCCGGGGCGCTCGGGGCCGCGCTCTGAGTCGCGGGGGCTACGGTCGCGCCACCGCCGCTCGAGCAGGCTGCCACCACGATCGCCGCGGCGAACAGCGCGCTGATGCGCCGACTTCGCATGTGGACACCTCTTCCTTGCTCGGACCGCAGTCGAGCGCGGCCCTCCTCCTCACGGCGCAGTCTAGCGAACGCCCGCCCGACCGGTCGTCGGCTGGATCGCGGTCCGTCTAGGACGCCGCGGCCTGCCGGCCGTACCAGGGCATGACGAGACGCTCGAGGACCACGACCACGAGGTACAGCCCGATCCCGATGGCGCAGGCGAAGACGATCGCCGCCCACGATCGCTCGAAGTTCAGGAATGCCGAATAGGTGGCGATGTACTGGCCCAGGCTCGCCCGTGGGGCGGCGAAGTATTCCCCGACGACCGCGCCGATGGTCGCCAGCGTGACCGCGAGCCGGAGCGACGTGAAGATGTACGGCAGGGCGTTCGGGACGCGCAGCTTCCGGAACACGGCGCGTTCCGGCGTCGCGTACGAGCGGAACAGCTCGATGGCACGTGGGTCGACGGTCGTCAGTCCACGGACCGTGTTGATCATCACCGGGAAGAAGCAGAGGACCGCCGCGACCATCGCCTTCGACAGCTGCTGATCAAGCCCGAACCAGTTGTTGAAGAGCGGCGCAAAGGCGAGGATCGGCACGGAGCTCGCCGCCACGGCGAACGGCATCAACGAGTCCTGCATGAACCGGAACCGCGCGGTCAACGTCCCGACAAGGATCCCGGAGACCGCGCCGATCAGGAGACCGGCGACGATCTCAAGGAACGTGTAGCGAGCCGCCGCATAGAGCTCCGGCAAGTAGGTCTGCCACGCGTTCGCGATGGCAAGCGGGCTCGGCAGGATGAACTGCTTGATCCCGAAGACGCGGACCGTCAGCTCCCAGGCGGCAAGGAACCCGATCAGCAGCCCGATCGGCGGCACCCAGTCACGCGCCTGGCGAACGGCACGCACACCCATGGACGGTCCGGCTTCGACCGCCGCAACCGACCCGCTCACGCAGAGAGACCCTCGGCCGCGACGCGACGCGCATCGGCTCCCGGGCCGTCCGTCCCGTCGTTGCCCCGATCGTAGTCCTTGCCGCGGAGCGCCTCGCGGACCGTCGTGACGAGGTGGAAGTACTCGTCCATCTCCCGGGTATCGGCCGTCCGCTCCCTCGGGAGGTCGATATCGATCACGGCGCTGATCCGACCGGGGCGTGGCGACATCACGACGACCCGGGTGGACAGGAAGACCGCTTCGGCGATCGAGTGGGTGACGAACACGATCGTCGTGCCGGTTCGTTCCCAGATCTTCAGGAGCTCGAGGTTCATCCGCTCGCGGGTCATCTCATCGAGTGCTCCGAAGGGCTCGTCCATGAGCAGGATCGCCGGATCGACAGCGAGCGCCCGGGCGATGGCGACACGCTGCTGCATGCCGCCCGAGAGCTGCCACGGATAATGCCTGGCGAAGTCCGCCAGCTCGACCAGTCGAAGGTTCTCCGTCGCCCGCCTCGTTCGCTCCGCGCGGGGCGTACCGGAGACCTCGAGCGGCAGCTCGACGTTGCCCTGGACCGTCCGCCAGTCGAACAGGACCGGGGCCTGGAACACCATGCCGTAATCGCGGTCGAGGCGGGCCCGGGGCGCCGGCTTGCCGTTCACGGTCACGGTCCCGGTCGTCGGCGAGGTCAGGTCGCCGATGATCCGCAACAGCGTGGACTTCCCGCACCCCGAGGGGCCGATCAGCGATACGAACTCGCCGGCTACGACGGTCAGGTCGATGTCCACGAGCGCCTCGACCGGGGCGGCCGCCTGGCCGCGCTGCGAGAACACCTTAGACACCCCGGCGATCTCCACGACCGGTCGCCGCCCCCTTCCTTCGGGCTCCGTGTCGGTGGTCACCTGCCGGGCCTCCGTCACGCCGCGGCCGCGTCCAGGCGCCGCTCGTGCCGCAGCATCCAGGCCTCGGCGACGACCACCAGGAGGTAGACCCCGATCCCCAGGACCGAGGAGGCCACGATCGTCGCCCACAGGTATTCGGCGTTGAGCGAGTAGTACTGCATGCCGGTGATGATCTGTCGAGCAAGTCCGTCCTGGATGAGCGACGGCAGCTCTCCGACGATCGAGCCGACGACGGCCGCGGGCGCCGCGATCCTGAACCCCGTGAAGAGGTACGGACGGGCCGCCGGGAGGCGCAGCTTGCTGAGGACAGCCCCGCGCGAGGCCGCGTACGAGCGCATCAGCTCGAGCGCCCTCGGATCGTAGGCACGCAGGCCGCGCAGTGCCGCGATCGTGACCGGGAAGAACGTGAGATAGGTCGACACGATCGCGACCCCGAACCAGTCGGCCTTGAGGCCGATCACGATCAACGGCGCGATGGCGATGATCGGGATCGTCTGGCTGGCCACGATCAGCGGCACGAGCGCTCGCTCGAGGGTCCGGACGTGGACGAGCACGATGGCCAGGAGCAGGCCGAAGACCGAGCCGAGCGTGAACCCGATCGCGGCGTTGCGCAAGGTGAACAGGCCGGCTCGGGTCAAGCGCGCCGCGGTCGTGGCGCCGGCGGCATCGGGGCGCCCGAACTCCGCCACGATGTCCCACACGTGCGGGAGCTTCGTATCGGTCGCGAACGCGAAGGTCAGCGGCGGATCGTGATCGATCGCGATCCCGGTCCCGAGGAACGAATCGTATCTCCAGCGCTCGCCGCCGATCAGTTTCGCCGACTCCCAGACGACGAGGAGGGCGAGCAGGACGGTCAGGAAGCCGAGGACCGGTCGAAGGCGCCGTCGGATCGATGTGCTAGTCGCCACCGCTAGCCGGAGACCGCCTGGTCGGCGATGTCGAGCGCCGCGTCGATCACGTCGAAGCCGTGGGCGAGCTCCTCCTCGTTGATGGACAGCGGCGGGTTCGTATGGATCGAGTT
>JBIOWA010000048.1:0-8130 GCA_044868045.1 Candidatus Limnocylindrales bacterium | reverse complement strand
GCCTGCTACCGCGCGTCGTCGCCCTCCTCTCGTCTGGAGCGTTCTCGGTCGACGGCCGTCGCGTCACCCTCGACCCGGCCCTCGCCGACGAGCGGTCGCCGATGCCCTGCCGCGCGCTGTTGTCGGTCTCGGACAAGAGCGGGCTCGCCGAGCTTGGTCGGGCGCTGATCGAGCGGGGGTTCGAGCTCGTGTCCACGGGCGGGACGGCGAGTACGCTGCGCGACGCCGGCCTAACTGTCACCGACGTTGCGGCCGTGACCGGCAGCCCGGAGATGCTCGATGGGCGGGTCAAGACCCTGCACCCACGTGTCCACGCCGGGCTCCTCGCCGATCGCCGCCTTGATGACCATCGCCGTCAGCTCATCGCGGCGGGGATCGCGCCATTCGAGCTGGTCGTCGTGAATCTCTACCCGTTCGCCGCCGCCCTCGAGCGGCCCGGCATCACCGTGGACGAGCTGATCGAAGAGATCGACATCGGCGGGCCGTCGATGGTCCGCGCCGCCGCCAAGAACCACGCCAACGTCGCGATCGTCACCTCACCGGCCCGCTACGAGGAGGTGATCTCCGCGCTCGACTCGCCGGGCGGGCTGGACGACGGGTTCCGGCGCAGGCTCGCGCTCGAAGCGTTTGCCCATACCGCGGCCTATGACGCGCGGATCGCGGCCGAGCTGCCGGCTCGGCTGGTCGAGGCCGGGCTGCTCGCGCGGTCCGAGGATCCATATCCGGCGACGTTGTCCCTCGCGCTCGAGAAGGTGGAGACGCTGCGCTACGGGGAGAATCCCCACCAGCCCGCTGCGCGCTACCGTCGTCCGGGAGCGACACTCGCCGATGGGCTCTTCGGCGTGGAGCGGGCGCCGTTGCAAGGAAAGGCACTCTCGTACAACAACGTGCTCGACGCAGCGGCGGCTTCCGCGATCGGACGGGCGTTGCGTGGTCCTGCGGTCGTGATCGTCAAACACACGAACCCGTGCGGCGCCGCCGAGCGGTCGTCGCTCCTCGACGCCTGGGCCGCGGCGCTCGAGGCCGATCCGGTGAGCGCGTTCGGTGGTGTCGTGGCACTGACCCGGGAGGTCGATCGAGCCGTAGCCGAGGCGCTCACGTCGATCTTCCTCGAGATCGTCGTCGCGCCAACGTTCAGCGCCGAGGCCCTCGAGGTCCTCGCCACGAAACCCAAGCTCCGCGTCCTGGTCGATGAGGCGCTTGCGTCGGACGCGCCGGTGACGGCCGAGGCCGCGGACCCGACCGGCTCGATCCGGTCAGCCGGTGGCGCGGTCCTCGTCACCGCCCCGGACGTGATCTCCGAGGCGCCGTCGACGTGGACCTGCGCGACGCGCCGCGGCCCGACGCCCGACGAGCAGCTCGATCTGGACCTCGCGTGGCGGCTGGTCCGTGGCGTCACCTCCAACGCGATCGTGCTCGTCCGCGAACGCCGGCTCATCGGGATGGGCAGCGGCCAGACGTCGCGGGTCGACGCGGCTCGTCAAGCCGTCGCCAAGGCGCACGCCATGCTCGGACCGACCTCGACGGTCGGCGCGGCCTGCGCGAGCGATGCGTTCTTCCCCTTCCCGGACGCGGTCGAGGTCTGCCTGGATGCCCGCGTTCGGGCGTTCGCCCAGCCGGGCGGCTCGGTCCGCGACGCCGACGCGATCGCCGCTGTCGACGCCGTCGATGGGACGATGCTGATCACAGGGGTGCGCCACTTCCGCCACTGACGGCCTGGGGTCCGCCCATCATCGCCGGTCGCCGCGCTACCATCGCGCTCCCATGCCCGACCGACCCCGGTTTTACCTGACCACGGCCATCGCCTATGCGAACAACAAACCCGGGCTGCATACCCTGTACGAGGTGATCGGCGCGGACGTCATCGCGCGATGGCACCGGATGAAGGGCGATGACACGCGGTTCCTGACCGGGACCGATGAGCACTCGATCAACATCGCCCAGGCCGCGGTCGACGAGGGCCGACCGGCGCGCGAGTTCGTCGACGAGAAGGTTGTCTTCTTCAAGGAGGCCGAGGACGCGCTGGCGATCTCGCCGGATCGCTTCATCCGCACCACCGATCCCGACCACGTCCGATCGGCGCAGGAGATGGTGCGCCGGGCGCACGCGAACGGCGACATCTACCTCGGCACGTACGAGGGCTGGTACTGCCCGAACGAGGGGTTTCGCAGCGCCTCGGACGTGATCGAGACCGCCCGCGGGACGATCTGCCCGAACCATCCCGACGTCCCACTCCAGTGGTTGACCGAACAGAACTGGTTCTTCCGCCTCTCTGCCTACCAGGGGCGGCTTGAGCGGTATTTCGCCGACCATCCGGACTTCGTGCAGCCCGAGTACCGGCGCAACGAGATGCTGGGGTTCATCCGCGGCGGGCTCGAGGACTTCTCGATCTCGCGCGAGCGAACGCCCGGCGGCTGGGGCATCCCGTTCCCGATCGCCGAGAACGGCGAGACCGCCCTGCGCGAGGACGGCTCGTGGGATCCGGAAGCGGGCGTGATCTACGTTTGGTACGACGCGCTGATCAACTACATCACCGGTGCAGGCTTCCCGGACGACCTCGAGTCGTTCGAGCGGTGGTGGCCGGCCGACCTGCACGTCATCGGCAAGGACATCGCGAGGTTTCATACGCTCTTCTGGCCGGCTATGCTCTGGAGTGCAGGCCTGGAAGCACCGCGACGCGTGTGGGTCCACGGCTGGCTGCTCGCCGCCGGCGGCGAGCGCATGAGCAAGAGCCGCGGGAACTTCCTGGATCCGAACGATTTCGTGGCTGCGTTCGGGTCCGATGGGGCGCGATACGTGGTGCTGCGCGAGGTGCCGTTCGACCGCGATGCCGAGGTGTCGTGGGATTCGTTCGTGCGCCGCTACAACGCCGATCTCGCCAACGACTTCGGCAACCTCGTCAACCGCACGGTGTCGATGACGAAGCGGTACCTCGATGGGGAGCGGCCGCCGCCGCGTGCCGCCCAGGAGTCGCCGCTGGCCGAAGGCTGGGGTGATACCGCCCGCCTGTATGCCGAGCGGCTGGAGGCGTGCCTGCTCCACGACGCGCTGGCCGAACTCTGGGAATTCGTGGGCGGCGCGAACCGCGTCGTCGATGCCGAGAAGCCGTGGGAGCTCGCCAAGGCCGCGAAGGACGGAGACGAGGCCGCGAGCGCGCGTCTCCGTTCGATACTCGGCGATCTCATCGAAGCGTGCCGCCTCGTCGGCCTGGCGGCGGCGCCGTACATGCCGTCGAGCGCCACGAAGGTGCTCGGCCAGCTCGGCTACGCCTTCGACTACGGTGCGGACGGCAACGGCGGCCCGCCGATCCTGGACGAGCTCGAGTGGGGCGCGAGGGCAGGGGAGTCCGGTCGCGTGAGCTCGCCCGAACCGCTGTTCCCTCGCCTCGAAGTGGAGGTCGCGGCCGGGGAGGCGTAGGCGGCGGCCGCGGACTGGGTGGCGTCACCAAGTCGGGCGGGAGCGCCCACGTTCGTCCACTTCCGTGGGGCGGAATTTTTCCATTTAGCGCTGCGTGCCGGAACGGCCAGTTTTCGTGGGGCGGGACCTGACGGCGTAAACGTGGCTGGAAATGATGATTTGTGCCGTGGTACGGCGGGACGGCTCGCCTTCTTCCATGGGGCGGCACAAAGGATCATTCGAGGGGCACTCGGCAGCGCCAGCTGCCGGGGGACGGGAAAGTCCGCCATGGCCGTGCGAGCTCGTGGGTCAATTGTCGTGGGGCGAGTACCGCCAGGAGGAATCCGACGTGGGGAGGCGCCAGCGTCTCGCCTCAGAATCACGTGGAGGCGGTCGTAACGCGACTCCCCTCCGGATCAAGCTCCTCGACGATCCTGAAGCGCTCCGCCACAACGAGCGTGTCGTCGGTGATGGCCCATGTGGGATCGCTCAGGTGAGCCCGCACCCGGTCGACCGTGCCCGATTCGATCCAATACCGCTCGTGGGCCGTGCGGGAAGCCGCCGCGTCCGGGTAACCCTCGCCCTCGTCGATGGCGTGTCGATCGTCGACGTCGGCCAGGCGGATGACGCGGACCGAGACGGTCTCCACGATCGCGACCGGGTGGTCCGACGAGTCGACGAGGAGGTCACGCTGCCCTGGCTCCGCGAGCGTTTCGCCGTCGACCTCGTACTCCAGGTAGAGGCTCGCGGTCGTGGTCTTGGCGCCTGCGAGCGCCAGGGCGGTCAGTTCGTCGCGGAGCGGCCCGGGTTCCGCGAAACCCCAGCGGCCGGTCGTCTCGTTCCTCGCCAGATCGTACGCGGCCACAGCCGGAGCTTGCGCCCTACCATGCCCCGGTGCGCCTGATCGACTCGCACTGTCACGTCAACGCCGACCGATTCACTGATGATGCCGAGCTCGTCATCGGGGCGGCGCGACTGGCGGGCCTGGAGCGGATCCTGGTTCCGGGATGGAACGTCGCCTCGTGCGAGCGAGCCCTCGACCTCGTCGAACGGGTGCCGTGGATCGATGCGGCAGTCGGTGTGCATCCGCACGACGCGGCCCGGGTCGACGATTGTGGTTGGGAGCAGATCGGAACATGGGCAACGGACGACCGCGTCGTGGCGATCGGCGAGACCGGCCTCGACTACGACCGGGTCTTTAGCCCGATCCCCGACCAGCTGACCAACCTGCGCCGGAACCTGCGCCTCGCAGCGGACCTCGGCAGGCCGGCGATCCTGCATTGCCGGTCGGCGGCGCGTCGCCGCGATGCCCAGGACGCCCTGCTTGCGGAGCTCACCGAGCTGGGGCCGAGCAGGCCGCCAGTCGTCATCCACAGCTTCTCGGGCCCGGTCGACTACGCCCGGGCGATGCTCGATCTCGGCGCGGTGATCAGCTTCTCGGGGCTCGCGTTCCGGCGCGGCGAAGAGACGTCCGCCGAGGTCGCGGCGATCGTCCCGCTCGACCGACTCCTGATCGAGACCGACTCGCCGTTCCTGGCTCCGCCTGGCGCGCCGGGATCGCGCAACGAACCGGCCTACGTCGAGATCACGGCGCGATGGGTGGCAGAGCGCCGCGGGATCACGACGGATGCCCTCGGGGACGCACTCGTGGAAGCCTATGACCGTACGTTCCGGCCCGCCCGCTGAGTACGCTGGGCGCGCAGGTTGACAGCCCGGCGATCGGTTCGTTAGTCTCCACTTAGCACTCTGACACAGAGAGTGCTAATGCATTCGGGGACCGCCCTGCGGGGCACGCGTCCAGCCGATGCATCGACAGAGACAAGGGGATCGGCTGACCGCGGCTCACCCCAGCGCGGTCGTGCCACCCGCGATTCATGCCCGACGGTCGGCAGCGATCGTCACAGGAGGTACTGCACGTTGGCCACAGCCACTGCGAGCAAGACCAAGCTTCGCCCCCTCGGCGACCGCGTGGTCATCGAGCCGACTCCGCGCGAGGAGATGACCAAGAGCGGCATCGTTCTGCCGGACACCGCGAAGGAGAAGCCACAGGAGGGCACGATCCTCGCGGTCGGTCCGGGCGCCTTCGACAACGACGGCAAGCGCGTGCCGATCGACGTCAAGGCCGGTGACAAGGTCCTGTACGCCAAGTACGCCGGGACCGAGTTCAAGGTCGAGGGCGACGAACTACTGATCGTCAGCCAGAAGGACATCCTCGCGATCGTCGCGGACTGAATCCTCGCGCCGATGGCTAGCAGGAGCGTTGCCTCGGCGCTCGGAGAGCGAGAGGCTCCTCACCGCTGAGGTTGCCACCATCACGAACTGTTCCAGGAGGACACACGACATTGGCTAAGCAGCTCATCTTCGACGAGACCGCTCGTCGTTCGCTCAAGCGCGGCGTCGACCGCCTTGCCGACGCGGTCCGGGTCACGCTCGGGCCAAAGGGCCGGAACGTCGTCCTCGACAAGAAGTTCGGCTCCCCGACCATCACCAACGACGGTGTCACGATCGCCCGCGACATCGAGCTCGACGATCCGTTCGAGAACATGGGCGCGCAGCTCGTCAAGGAAGTCGCCACCAAGACGGACGACGTCGCCGGTGACGGGACGACCACCGCCGTGGTCCTTGCCCACGCGATGGTCACCGATGGTCTTCGCAACGTCACGGCCGGCGCCAACCCGATGCAGATCAAGGGCGGGATCGAGGCGGCAGTCGATGCCGTCGTCGCCGAGATCAAGAAGGTCTCGCGCCCGGTCGACAACCGCGAGCAGATCGCGGCCGTGGCGGCGATCAGCGCGGCGGATCCAGAGGTCGGCGAGGTCATCGCCGAGGTGATGGACAAGGTCGGCAAGGACGGCGTCATCACCGTCGAGGAGGGCCAGAGCCTCGGTCTCGAGAAGGAATATACCGAGGGCATGCAGTTCGACCGGGGCTACCTCTCGGCGTACTTCGTGACCAACCCCGATCGGATGGAGGCGGTCCTCGAGAGCCCGCTCATCCTGATCACCGACAAGAAGATCTCGAGCGTCCAGGACATGCTCCCGGCGCTCGAGAAGGCCGTCCAGCAGGGCAAGCCCACGCTGGTCATCGCCGAGGACATCGATGGTGAGGCGCTGGCCACGCTCGTCGTGAACAAGCTTCGCGGGACCGTCTCGGTCCTCGCCGTCAAGGCGCCGGGCTTCGGCGACCGGCGCAAGGAGATGCTCCGCGACATCGCCACCCTGACCGGCGGCGCGGTCATCAGCGAGGAGGTCGGGCGCAAGCTCGACTCCGTCACTGCCGAGGACTTCGGCTCGGCCCGCCGCGTCGTCGCGACCAAGGACGACACCACAATCATCGATGGTGCCGGCTCGCCCGACCAGATCAAGGGCCGGATGACCCAGATCAAGGCCCAGATCGAGGAGACGACCTCGGACTACGACCGCGAGAAGCTCCAGGAGCGCCTCGCCAAGCTGTCCGGCGGCGTCGCCGTGATCAAGGTCGGTGCCGCCACCGAGGTCGAGCTCAAGGAGAAGAAGCACCGCATCGAGGATGCGCTCTCGACGACCCGTGCGGCCGTGGAAGAGGGTCTCGTCGCCGGCGGCGGCACGACGCTCCTCCAGGCGATCCCGGTACTCGACACCATCACCCTCAATGGCGATGCCCAGGTGGGTGTCGACATCGTGCGCAAGGCGCTCGAGGCCCCGGCGCGCCAGATCGCCGACAACGCCGGTGTTTCCGGCGAAGTCATCGTGCAGCATGTCAAGGGCCTCAAGTCCGGCCAGGGCTACGACGCGCTCGCTGGTGAATACGGTGACCTCTTCAAGAAGGGCATCGTCGACGCCGCGAAGGTGACCCGGTCCGCCCTCCAGAACGCCGCCTCAATCGCCGCGATGGTCTTGACCACGGAGACGCTGGTCAGCGACATCCCGGAGAAGGAGAAGGCCGGGGCCGGCGCAGGCCACGACCACGGCGGGGGCATGGACTTCTAGTCCCCGAGCTCCATCGCGTATCTCGAAGGCCCCGGCCACGCCGGGGCTTTCTCGTGTCTGCGCGACTCGACCGCGACATACTCGTAATCGGACGACGGACAGCGGGAACGGAGGGAAGCGATGTATCGGATCCGGCGCTTCAACGTCATGAAGACCGCAACGGTGGTTGCCGTCATGTACATGGTGATCGTGGCGATCTTCGTCATCCCGTTCGCGATCTTCGCCCTTCTGATCAGTGCCACGGGGACTCCGCAGGCCCAACAGTTCTTCGGGGGAAGCATCATCTTCGGGCTCTTCGCCATCCTGGGATACGGCCTGTTCGGCTGGATCTTCACCGCGATCGCCTGCTACATCTACAACGTCGCTGCGGGATGGGTCGGTGGCATCGAGGTCCAGGTCGAACCGGTCGCCCCGCCTTCGCCGCCGCCGGCCTGGATGACGCCGCCGGCGCCTCCCACCGCCTAGCTCGTTCCCGGTAGCCGGCGGGTCGACCGTTTGACAGCCGGCCTCGACCAGCCGAGGCTGCCCGCATGCGTCGCCTCACCGCCTCGCTCATCGCCGCCGCGCTGGCCGTTGGCGCCTGCCAGCAGTCCGTCACCCTGCTCACCGATCCGAACGCGATCCTCGCCGCGGCCGCCGCCACGACGGCATCGGCCCGCAGCGTCCATATCGACCTGACCGTCGATGGGCCGATCGAGTTCGATCCGCTCGGGACGGGCGCGGGCGCCGCCATCAACCTTCGTGGGACGACGGCCGCCGCCGACCT
>JBIOWA010000047.1:0-3254 GCA_044868045.1 Candidatus Limnocylindrales bacterium | reverse complement strand
CGGGCGTTCCCCATCCACAAGCCCATGACCCACATCACGATCGTCGTCGCGGACCAGGAGGCCTGACATGGGACACAAGGTCCATCCGTACGGCTTCCGCCTGGGTGTCTCGCGCACCTGGACCGCGAAGTGGTACGCGGACAAGGAATACACCACCTCCCTCAAGGAGGACATCGCGATCCGCACGCTCATCGAGAAGCGGCTGTCGAACGCGTCCGTCTCCGGCGTCGAGATCGAACGCGGCATCAACCACGTCACGGTCACGATCCACACGGCCAAGCCGGGCATCGTCATCGGCAAGGGCGGGGCGAACGTCGAGGTCCTGCGCCAGCAGATCGGTGCGCTCAGCAACCGCAAGGTGAAGCTCGAGATCAAGGAGATCCGCCAGCCGGAGCTCGACGCCCATCTCGTGGCGATGAACATCGCCGGGCAGCTGACCCGCCGGATCGCGTTCAAGAAGGCCATGAAGCAGGCGATCCAGCGCTCGATGAAGGCTGGGGCGAAGGGCGTGAAGATCGCCGTCGCCGGTCGGCTCGGCGGCTCCGAGATGGGCCGGCGCGAGTGGGACAAGGAAGGGCGCATCCCGCTCGGCACGCTCCGCGCGGACATCAGCTACGGCCAGGTCCACGCCCATACCACGTACGGCCGGATCGGCGTCAAGGTCTGGATCTATCGCGGCGACTTCGCCCAGGAGCCGGTGCGCCGGCCCGAGCTGGCCCAGGCCGCCCCGGGACAGGGGGCCTGACGATGTTGATGCCCCGACGCGTGAAGCACCGCAAGGTCATGCGCGGCCGCATGTCCGGCATCGCCAAGGGCGGCTTCACGGTGGCCTTCGGTGAGTACGGCCTGGCCACGCAGGAGCCGGCCTGGATCACCAGTCGCCAGATCGAGGCGGCCCGGCGGGCCATGACCCGCTCCGTCAAGCGTGGCGGCAAGATCTGGATCCGCATCTTCCCCGACAAGCCCGCCACGAAGAAGCCGGCCGAGACCCGCATGGGGTCCGGCAAGGGCGCGCCCGACCACTGGGTCGCGGTCGTCAAGCCGGGACGGATCCTGTTCGAGATGGCCGGCGTCGGTCACGCCGAGGCGGCCGAGGCGATGCGCCTCGCCGGTCACAAGCTTCCCGTGGCGACCCGGCTGGTCGTCCGCGAAGGCGCGAAGGAGGCGTAGCGGGTGGACCTCAAGAAGATCCGGTCGCTCTCCGACGCGGAGCTCGACGACGCCCTGCGCGAAGCCAAGCAGGACCTCTGGGGAGCACGGTTCGCGCTCTCGACCCGACAACTCAAGGACTACAGCTCGATCCCGCTCACACGACGAACGATCGCGCGGATCCTGACCGTCCAGCGCGAGCGCAAGCTCGGCAAGACGGCCTGATGAAGATCACGCGATGACAGGAGTTATCACCACGGTGCGAGGAAAGCGGAAGACGAAGGTCGGCCGCGTCGTCAGCGACAGGATGGACAAGACGATCGTCGTGTCCGTCGAGCGGCTGGCGCGCCACCCTCTCTACAAGCGGGTCATCCGCTTGACGACCAAGTTCAAGGCGCACGACGAGACCAACGATGCGCGAACCGGTGACACGGTCCTCATCGAGGAGTCGCGGCCGTTGTCCGCGACCAAGCGCTGGCGGCTGGTCAGCATCATCCAGCGGGCCGGCGAGCACGGCCTGCCCGGTGAGACCGTCGTGGCCGAGGAGGCCGCGGTGACCGAGGCCATCCACGCGGCCGCCCATCCGGGCCGCACGCGCCCCGCGGGGTCCGAGGCCGAGACAGGTTCCGAGGTGGCCGAGGACGCTGAGACCCAGACGAGCGCGGACGACGGAACCGATGGTGCCGACGCGAGCCGCTCCGAAGACCGAGGCGACGCGACTGCGAGCCATCGGTCTGAGGATTCCGACGAGCCGGAGGCCGCCTCGTGATCCAACCCCAGACCCGTCTCAAGGTGGCCGACAACACCGGTGCCCGGAGCATCCAGTGCATCCGGGTGATGGGTCGTTCCCTCAAGACCACGGCGGGCGTCGGCGACGTCATCGTGGCAAGCGTCAAGCAGGCCATCCCTAACGCCGCGGTCAAGAAGGGCGACGTCGTCCGAGCCGTGATCGTCCGGACGAACAAGGAGTACGGCCGCGCCGACGGGAGCTACATCCGCTTCGACGAGAACGCCGCTGTGCTCATCAACAACCAGGGCAACCCGCGCGGCACCCGGATCTTCGGCCCAGTGGCGCGCGAGCTGCGGGATCGGAACTACATGAAGATCGTGTCCCTCGCCCCGGAGGTGCTGTGATGGCCATCCGGAGCGCTCCCTCCAAGACCCCCAAGGTGCCCGAGATCCGCAAGGGCGACACCGTGGTCGTGCTGTCCGGCCGGGATGCCGGCAAGCGCGGCACGGTGGAGCGCGTGATCCGTCGCGCCCCCTCGCCGCGCGGCGGCCGCAGCGTGTTCCGACGCTCCTCGCCGGCCGGCGGCGTGAGCGTCGTCGTCGAGGGCCTCAACATCGCCAAGCGGCACACCAAGCCGCGCCAGACCACGAGCTCGACCGACCGCATGCCGAAGATCCAGCAGGGCGGCATCCTCGAGATCGCTCAGCCCCTGCCGATCGGCAAGGTGATGGTCGTGTGCAGCCACTGTGGCAAGCCGACCAGGATCGGCCATCGCACGCTCGACAACGGCCGGCGCGTCCGGATCTGCCGCCAGTGCGGAGAGCAGCTGGAGGTGAAGTCGTGACCAGCCGCCTGCGCGAGCGGTACGCGGTCGAGGTCGTGCCGGCGCTCCGGAAGCAATTCGACTACGGCAACGCCAACGAGGTGCCGAAGGTCAGCAAGATCGTCGTCAACATCGGTCTCGGCGAGGCCCTGACCAACGCCAAGGCGCTGGACGCCGCGATCGGCGACCTGGCCACGATCACCGGCCAGCGGCCGGTGGTGACGAAGGCCAAGCGCTCGATCGCCCAGTTCCGGGTACGGACCGGGAACTCGATCGGGGCCAAGGTGACCCTCCGCGGCGAGCGGATGTGGGACTTCCTCGATCGGCTGACGACGCTCGCCCTGCCGCGCATCCGCGACTTCCGCGGGACCCCGAGCAAGTCGTTCGATGGCCGGGGCAACTACTCACTGGGGATGCGCGAGCAGCTCGCGTTCCCCGAGATCGACTACGACAAGGTGGACCGTCTCCGCGGGCTGGAGATCAGCATCGTGACGACGGCGAAGACCGACGAGGAATCGAAGAAGCTCCTCGAGCTCCTCGGCATGCCCTTCG
>JBIOWA010000046.1:0-13007 GCA_044868045.1 Candidatus Limnocylindrales bacterium | reverse complement strand
GGCTCGCCTGCTCCCGGCGATCGAACCCAGCCATTACCCGGAACGCGCGCGGGCCGACGGTCCCGGCGCTCACGCTCGACTGGTAGCGGCGATCGCCGACGGCCTGACAGCCCTGGCCTCCGGCCCGGTCCCGGGTTGCATCTGGATCGACGATCTGCACCTGGCGGACGGCGCGACCCTCGAAGCGCTGGACTACCTGGCTCGCCGGCTGGCCGGGCGATCGCTGCTGGTCCTCCTGGCGTGGCGCCCGGACGATCTCGATGAAACGACCGAGTCCGTGGCTCGGCGACTCGCGGCCCCACCCGCGGTCGCCGTCGAGCTGGCCCGGCTCGACCATGCGGCTGTCGCCGAGCTCGCGGCCCCGGTGACCACCGACCGCATCGTCGTCGATCGATTGTTCGAGGCGTCCGAGGGGCTTCCGCTCTACGCGGTCGAGGCGCTGGCGGCCGGCGATCTGACGCTCGCCTCGATGCCGATCGGCGTGCGCGCGGTGCTGCGCGCTCGATTGGGCACCGTCGGAGAGCCCGAGGCGCAGGTCCTGTCGGCCGCGTCGGTGATCGGTCGATCGTTCGATTTCGCGACGGTGCGCCACGCCAGCGGCCGGTCGGAGGGCGAAACCGTGGATGCGCTCGACGAGTCGCTTCGTCGCGGCCTCGTGCGGGAAGCCGGCGCCGGCTTCGACTTCGCCCATGGCGGCCTCCGTGACCTTGCCTACGAGTCGACCAGCCTCACGCGACGCCGACTGCTCCATCGGCGCGTCGCGGAGGCGTTACGACGCGACCTCGCGGGGAGTGGCCGGGACGACCTGGCGCGACTCGCGCAGATCGCGGCACACGAACGCGACGGTGGGCGATCGGCTGAGGCCGCCGAGGCTTTTCGGCTGGCGGGTGCCCGGGCCGCGGCGATCTTCGCCAACCGCGAGGCGATCGAGCACGACGAGGCCGCGCTCGCGCTCGGGCATCCCGACATGGTCGCGCTCCACGCGGCGATCGGCCGACTGCGGACGCGACTGGGCGACTACGCCGGCGCGATCAGCGCCCTCGAAGCGGCCGCCGCGGCCGCCGACGGCATGGCGCTTCCGGAGATCGAACGTGCCATCGCTGCCGCGCAACTACGGCGCGGCGATCTGGTGGCGGCCGCCCGGCATCTTGACGCCGCCCTTGACGGGGCGGCCGACCCGGCGTTCGTGGCGCGGGTGGAGGTGGACCGGAGCGTGGTACTGAGGCTCGGTCGCGATCTTCCCGCGGCGCTCGTGGCCGCCCATGGTGCGCTCGACGCTGCGGTCCGTGCCGACGACGCGGCGGCGATCGGTGCGGCCCACCGGTCGCTCGGCCTCATCGCCTTGGCGTCAGGCGATGCCGAGGCCGCTCGGACCGCCGCCCGGCGAGCGGTGGCGGCGACGGATGCGGATCCGACGGCGAGGATCGCGGCGCTGACCGGCCTGGCCCTGGCCGAGGCCGCTGCCGGCGACGTGGATGCGGGCGTCGCTCATGGCCTCGCGGCGGTCGAGCTCTGCCGACAGATCGGCGATCGTCATCTCGAGGGCGCGGTCGAGAACCACCTCGCGGATCTCCTCCACGCGGCCGGCCGCGACGACGACGCGATGACCCATCTGCGACGGGCGGTGGAGGCATTTGCCGAGGTCGGCGGCGATGCCGCCGATCAGGACCCAGGGATCTGGATGCTGTCGGCCTTCTAGGTCACGAGCCGATCGCGCCGGAGCCGACCTCGAACGGCGCTCCCGCCGTGAAGGCCAGGTTCGGCCAGTTGCCGCGCAGGCACACCGGCCCATAGAAGCCCTCGGCGAGCTCACCAGTGGTCGTGATTCCCGTTCCGGTGCCGCCCTCGTCCGTGGCGCTGGGCCCCACGACCAGCCAAGTCGGCGGCTCCTTCTGGAGATCGATGGTCGGTAGCAGGGCCAGGACGTCCTGCCACGTATGGGGCTCCGCCGTGCCGATGATCGCGACGCCCGAGGGCTGTCCGGCCGGTCCTCTGTACTGAAGTCGGTGGGGGCCGTCGCGCTCGGAACGTCCGGAGATCGCGCAGGTACGGCCGTCGAAGGTCACCGAGAGTTCGCCGGCCAGTTGGAACGGCGTCGCTCGCGGTCTGCCTTGCTGCAAGGCCGCGAGGAGCGCCGTCTCGACAGCCGGCCGATCGGCGCCGTCGGCGAACCGTGCCGGGCGACCCGCTTCGTCCTGCACCAGGCGGCCATCCTCCGCGACGGTCAACGCGGATTCGGTCCATGTCGCCAGGTCAGGATCCGTGAGCAACAGGGCGGCGAGCTCGTCCCAGAGTTGTTGTCCCTGATCGGCCTGGAGCCGGATCGGATTCCGGATGAGCAGCTCACGGACAAGGTCCGCGCCGGCGGCGGCATGGTCGGTTTCGAGTCGATCGACCAGATCCGCCGGGACCGGCACGTCGTCGGTGGCGTCGAGCGGGACGATCGCGATCGGCACCTCCGTCGCGAACACCGCCGCGACCGCCGACGGGTCCGCGAATGCGTTCCATTCGAGCTTGTCCTCGGGCTTGTGATCGTCGACGAGCACGTTGCCCGGCGCCTCGACCGTTCCGAGCATCGCGTGGATCGCTGCGACACGATCCGCCAGCTCCGGGTCGGCGGCAAAGGCATCCTCGATGTTCGTGAGTGGGCCGAGCGTGACGATGGTCGGCGCGCTCGGGCTGTCGGCAACGGCGGCACTGATGACCTCGACCGCGTCCAGCGGGACCCCGGCCTCGACCTGCGGCGTGATGTCGAAACCGAACCCAGCGTCGGCACTCGCGCGCCACTCCTCAGGGAACGAACGCCCGTCCTTGCCCGGGTTCTCCCGGCCGCAGCCGAAGGGGATGGCGGACGCCTCGAGCTCGTCGAGGACGTAGCGCGCCAGCAAACGGCCCCCCTGGCAATGGACGAGTCCGGTACCCGTGATGCTGATCGCCCGAACGTCCAGTTTCGGATCGCGTAGCAGGATCGCGACCGCGGCGATATCGCTGAGATCGAAGTCGGCATCGATGACGACCGGGATCCGGGTCGTGGGCGGTTCGCCGGTCAGGACCGGGGCCGATGACGAGCTCGATCCGCAGGCGGCCGCGAGCCCCAGGGCGAGGCCGATGGCGCCGACTCGCTGGGACGCTCCGAGGCCCGACATGTCCGAATGGTAGGCCCGCTCGACACGGCTCCGTTAGCGCTCGAGACCGCCTCGATCGAACCAGATCCGCTCACCGGCGAACCGTTCCGTGACTGGATCCCAAGGGAAGAGGATCAACACCTCGAGTGCGACCGAGGGCCCGCTTGCCGGCACCTCCGCCCAGAGACCTCGATTCGTGCCGGTCAGCGTCGCCACCTCGAAGACGCCCTGCGGTCCGACCACGATCTCCGAGAGCGCGAAGGCGTTGTCGGGGAAGGCCGCGAACAACTCGCCGTAGAACTGCCGCGCGCCCTGGTGCCCCTCCCAGCGCTGGCCGGTCACGACGATCTCGTAGACGCAGGCTGGCGACAGCGTCGCGATCAGGCCGTCGATGTCGCGGCGATCCTCGGCGATCGAATGGCGAACCCAGAGCCGCTTGACCCGGCGCAGCTCAACGGGATCGAAGCCACGCGCGAGCCGGGCCTGTATCGAGTCGGGTCGGCTCACCCGGTCGCGAGGCGTTCGACCGCCTCGAGCGAACGATCGACCTCCGCGGCGGTGTTGTAGTGGACGAGCCCGAGACGGACCACCCCGCCCTCGGCTGCCCGGCCGAGGCGCTCGATCAACCCGGTCGCGTAGAAGTCGCCGTCCCAGACGAAGATCCCGTCGCGCGCCATCGCCTCGGCCGCCGCCCGCGGATGGGTGCCGTCGATCGAGATCGACACGGTCGGCACGCGCTCGGCGGCTCGCGCGGGGTCGACGATGCCGTGGATGGTCACCCCGTGGATGGCGCCGAGACCGTCGAGGAGCCGACGGGCCAGTCCCTGTTCGTAGTCGACGATCGCGGTCATTCCGGCGACGAGCTCCGACCGACGATCGCCGTCGGCCGGCTCGCCGAATCGACGCCCGACGTCGCGCAAGTAGTCCGTCGCGGCGAGGGTGCCCGCGATCGATTCGAATGCCGCTGTGCCGGTCTCGAATCGGTCATGCGCGGGCCGCACCTTGAACGCGGGCAACGCATCGAGGACGTCGGCTTTGCCGTACAGGGCGCCGAGATGCGGCCCGAACCACTTGTATGCGCTGCAGACGAGGAAATCGGTATCGATCGCCCCGACGCCGATCGGTCCGTGCGGCGCGTACGCGACCGCATCGACATAGGTCAGCGCGCCGACCTCGTGGGCTCGCGCCACGATCTCGCCGACCGGATTGATCGTTCCGACCGCGTTGCTGGCGTAGCCGACCGCGACGAGCTTCGTGCGCGTCGATAGCTTCGACTCGAGGTCCTCGAGGTCGAGCGTGACGTCGTCCAGGCGGATGTCGACCTTGCGCACGGTCAGGCCCCGGTCGGCGGCCATTGCCTCCCAGGTGCTCACATTCGCCTCGTGGTCGAGCGTCGTGACCACGATCTCATCGCCGGGCGACAGCGTCGCGCCGATGGATCGCCCGATGTGCAGCGTGAGCGTCGACATGTTGGCGCCGAACTTGATCTCGTCCGGGCTCGCGGCGCCGAGGAAGTCGGCGACGGCAGCGTGCGCCTCGTCGACCATCGCGTCTGAGGCCTCGCTTGTCACGAACGCGCCGCCGGCATTCGCGTTGGTGTCGGTCAGGTAGCTCGTGACCGCGTCGACGACCCGTTGCGGGACCTGCGTGCCGCCGGGGCCGTCGAGGAAGACGACGGGTCGACCGTCCTGCTCGCGCCGGAGCGCCGGGAATTCGGCGCGGAGCGCGTCGACATCGAAGGCCGTCTGGGTAGGCATCGGACCAACGGTAGCAGTCGGGGTCCGCCTCGCGTCCCGATGCCTAGTCGGGGATCGTCGCCTCGATGCCGGTGTCGGCGAGGATCCGTTGTGCGCGGCGCGCGATGAGGTGGACCATGCCGTCGCTCCCGGCGAGGACGATTTCGGCCGAGCCGCCGGCATCGGCCAGGGCGTGCCCGTAGGCCGGCAGGTCCTCGAGGAGGATCGGTTCCGTCTCGCCGCCCAGCTCGGCCTGCAGCATCCCGCTGTTCGTCACACGAATCGTCAGGTGGGGTGCCCCGCCTTCCGCGGCAGCGACCGGCGTCGGCTCATTCCGGGCAGGTTCGGGTGCGGGCTGGGGTGACGCGACGGCCGCGGGTCGGGCTGCCGCCACGGCCTCGGGCTCGGGTTGAGGTGCCGCGACGGCCTCGGGTTCGGGGGCCGCGACGGGCTCGGGTTCGGCGGCCTGGATGGCCTCGGTCGGTGGCGGTGGTGCCGGTTCGGGAGCCGGCACGGGCTCACGGGGCGGGGCAGCCTGCACGGGCTCGCGGGGCGGGGCAGCCGGCGCGGCCACCACGACCGCCGGCGCAAACTCGTTGTCCCAGCCGGGTCCTGGCGTGGCCAGGGGCGACTCGCCCATGTCCCGCCACGACCACGGCGAAGCCGCTGCCGCCGGCGCCTGGGCGACCGCCGTCTGTACCTCCGGGACGGGCGATGGTGAAGGCGGCATCGGCGGCACCGAGGTGCCCGCCTCGGTCGAACCGTCGGTCTCTCCGGCCGCTCCGGCCGTCGCGGCATCGAGCGCGGCGAGTTGCGCCTCGCGCCGGCGAGCGATCCGCTGTTCGATCCACCAGATCAGCGCGACGAGGAAGATCGCCCCGACCAGGACGAATCCCGTGGAAACCGCCGCGATCGTGAGTGTCGAACGGAGTGCAGCTGCCTCTGAGTCCGCGGTGAAACCGGTCAGGAACGCGCCGAGACGAGGGACGACGAACCCCAGGAGAAGCCCGATCCATGCCGCGAAGATCAGAGCTTCACCGCGATTCTGCCCCGGTTCGATCCGTCGAACCACGTCCCGGACGATCGCCGGGACCCGAAGCAGATTGAGCCCCGGCAGGAAGTTCTCGACGAAGGCCATCAGCCCGTTCGCGGCGGGATAGCCGAGTCCCAGTGCCGGCATCGCGACCACCGCCCGGCTGAGCCAGAGCGACCAGGCGATCAGAGCCAGTGCACCGATGCCGAGGGTCGCAAGCTCCACCATGCCGATGAAGCGAAGCTGCTCTTCGGTCGCCGGGGTGCCGTCAAGGACCTGCGTGATCAGTCTCGAGACGTTCACCGCGGAGACGACCTGCATCCCCGCGACCACGAGGATGAGGATGCTGGCGACGATCGCGTACGGCCGGGGCGAATGGAACGCCGGCAACTCGATCTCACGAAGCTTGCCGTGTCCGGTGCCCTCGATCGCCGACGGATCCACGGCCGCGAGCTCGCGTGGCGTCCTGCAGTTGTAGCACTGCTTCGCGCGCGCGTTGTTGATCGACCGGCATTCGGCGCAGACCCAGATCTCACCATCGAGCGCGCCCATGTCAGTGCTCCGTGGTCCCGGTGAACGTCCAGCCGTCGAGGCGCAGGGCGGGCACGACGACGCCGCCCAGGAACCCCTTCAGCGTCTTGCGGTCGCGGGCGACCGCGACCGTGCAGTCCAGGGCTTCGAGGTAGCTCTGGGTGAATCGCAGGTTGCGGACCGGCCCCACGATCCGTCCGTCCTCGACGAGGAACGTCCCGTCGCGCGTCATCCCCGTGATGATCGCCAGCTTCGGATGGACCGGGTTCGTGTAGTGGAACCGTGTCACGAGCAGCCCGCGGTCCAGGCCGCCGATCAATTCCTCCCGCGTGGAGTCGCCCGCCGTCATCAGCATGTTCAGCGGGAACGGGCCCCAGGGATTGGGCGCCGGGAGGCCGTGGCCGGTGGACTCGACGCCGGCGCGGGCGGCCGTCTGGGCGTCGTGGACGACCGCCCCGCAGACGCCGTGGTCGAGCAGCGTCACCCGTCGTTTGGCGACGCCCTCATAGTCGAAGCCCATCGGAAAGCCGGCCGGATCATGGCCGTCGTCGACGATCGATACGAGATCGCTGCCGATCCGCCGTCCCTCCTCGAAGAAGCTGCGCCCCTCCTGGACGGCGAGGGCCGAGAAGCCGAGATACCCGAGCATGTCGAGCAGGTCGACCACGGCGTACTCCTCGAGCACGACCGGATAGTCGCCCGCATCGATCGCGACCGCGTTCGCGGTCGCTCGGGCCTTTTCCGCGGCCTGGCCGCCGACTGCTTTCGCATCGATCGTGGTCGCATCGACGGCTGCCTGCTCCGCATACCCCGTGCCGCCGTTGGGGCCCATGGAGACCGTGAGCAGTTGCGCGGCCGTGCGCGTCGCACCGACGCGCACCCCCTTGGAATTGGCGACGGCCGTGGTCTCGGTACTCGTCGAGAACGAGCCATACGCGTTGACGCTCGCCGCATCGGCGGCCGCGATCACGGTTCGGACGCCGTCGGCCCGGAGCTCGGGTGAGGCGCTCGCGGTTGCGGCCGCGTACGCGCCATCGACATCGTCGACGGTGGTCGGCTCGGGCAAGCCGGCCCAGTCCTCCAGCTCCTCCACGACATGGGCGATCGCCGCCGCGTGCTCCGCGAGGCGATCGAGACCCTCGTCGTCGGTGCGATCCGAAGAGGCCACGCCGACGCGTTTGCCGACGACGAACCGAAGGTTGATCGTGACGTTCGTCTCGGCGACGTTCTGGTGGATCTGGCTGTTCGCGAAGCGCGTCAGGGCGGCGTCCTCGGCGATCACCAGGGCTTCGGCCTCGGTTGCGCCGGCTCGCACCGCTCGTCCCAGCGCCCGCTCGGCCAGGTCCAGTGCATCGCGGGCTCGTTCGTGGTTCACCGTTCCGTCACCACTTGCCGACACCGACCTCGACGTCGCGGAACCTCGCGCCGGGCACCGCGTGACCAACGTGACCAGTCTGACCCGGCTCGCCCTTGCCACAGTTCGGGGTACCGAGCATCACGTAGCTCCGCTCGTCACCGACGGCATCACACGACCTCCAGAATTCATACGTGATCCCGGTATAGGTCGGGTTCTTGAAGAGGCGGCCCTTCTTGCCACCCTTGATCTCGTAGGCGACCTCCGTCGCGAACTGGAAGTTCAGCCGGCGGTCGTCGATCGACCAGGAGCGGTTCGCCGCGAGATACAGGCCGTCATCGGTGTCGGCCACGATGTCATCGAGGCTCATCCCCGGCCGCGGCAGCAGGTTGATGTTCGTCATGCGGATCAGCGGGATCCGGTTCCAGCCGTCGGCCCGCATGGCGCCGCCGCTCGTACGCCCGATCCGCGGGGCGGTCTCGCGGCTCGACAGGTAGCCGACGAAGACGCCGTCCTCGACGAGCGGCACGGCCTGTGCCGCCACGCCCTCGTCATCCCAGCCGAAGGTCCCCATCCCGCCTGGAGCGGTCGCGTCCGCCACGATCGTGATCAGGTCGGAGCCGTAGCGGAAGCCCTCGTCGAGCTTGTCGGTGGTGAGGAAGCTGGTGCCGGCGTAGGAGGCCTCCGTGCCGAACACCCGGTCGAGCTCGGTCGGGTGGCCGCAACTCTCGTGGACCTGCAGGTACAGCTGCGACGGGTCAAGGACGACCGTGAACCGCCCGCTCGGACACTGGGGGGCGGACAGCAGCGCGACCGCCTCGTCCCCGAGGGCTTCGGCCCTGGCCTCCAGGCCGAGACTGCGGATGTACTCGTAGCCGGCGGCCCGCCAGCCGCCCCCCGAGTCGGGGTACGACCGGCGCTGGTGGTCGTCGCCGTCGACGGCGTTCGCCTCCACGGCCGAACCCACATGGGTGATGGTCTGCTCGGTGAACGAGCCGTCCGACGCCGCGAACGTCTTCCACTCGCGCTGGGCCGCGTACATCGACTCGGTGAAGGCGATGCCGTCGACGCGCCCGGCTGCCAGGTCGGCGGCGAGGAGGTCGGCGATCTTCTGCTCGAGCGGGACCGCGAACGGATCCTCCTCGATCGGCGTCTCGTAGCGACCGGTCGCCACGGGGCGAGGGGCGAGATCGGCGGGCTCCCGCAGCGCGGTCGCGCTCGCCCTCCCGATCCGCACGGCTTCCGCGGCGACGCGATCGGCCTCGTCGAACGTCAGGACGTGGCTGCTGGCGAAGCCCCAGGCGCCATCGACGATGACCCGCACGCCGAACCCCTCGCTCTCCCCGGACGCCACGCCTTCGACCCTGCCGGTCTTGATGGCGATCGATTCGTCGAGGCGGCGAACGACGCGGGTATCCGCATAACTGGCCCCGAGGGACGTGGCAGTGTCGAGCGCGCGCTCGGTCAGGTCACGCATGGAGCGGTCAGCCTAGCAGGGGTGGTCGGGAGGTCGGCATTGGGGTAGATGCCGTATCCGGCGGCATCGGCGGGGGTCGTCAGAGGGTCGGGATGCCACCAAGCGCCTGGGCCGTGAGATACAGGCCGAACGACAGGACGACGACCGACGCGATGAGCGGCACGGTCTCGCGAACCCGTGCGAGGCCTGCGCCGAGTTCGACGCGTTCGACACGGTCGCGGGCGGCGACCAGGGCGAACCCGATCCCGCCCATGACCGCGGCCATGCCGCAGCCGAACGCCACGACGAGGATGAAGCCGAACAGGGGGCGCCCGGCGGCGATCGAGCCGAGCAGGATCAGGAGGGCGCTGGTCGACGGGATCAGGCCACCCGCCAGACCAAGGAGGAAGAGGCTCCGCCAGGTGATCGAAGAGCCTGGCGCGGGCGCGTGGCTGTGTGCGACGCCACCGTGCGCATGCTCGTGGGCGTGAGCCGGCTCGTGCACGTGGTCATGCTCGGCCGGGTGGGCGTGCCCGAGGGGGTGGGCGTGATCGTGGTCGGGTTGGCTGTTGTCGACCGCTCGCCGTCGTCGGACCTCATTCAGCAGCATCCAGCCCCCGATCAGCACGATCGAGATGGCAGCGACGACCGGTGCCCAGCGCACCACGACGTCCGGCGCCACGGCTCCCGCGAGGCCGACGACGACGGCGGCGAGCACCAGGATGCCGACGGTGTGCGACACGCTCACCGACAACCCGAGACCGAGCGCGTGGAGCGCCGTGCCGCGCGTGCCCACCAGGTAGGCCGCCATCAGTGTCTTGCCATGCCCGGGCGTGAGGGCGTGCCCGGCACCCAGGCCCGCGGCAGTCAGCAGCGAGAGGATGACGACGACCGGCGTGAGGTCGGCCTGGTGGAAGATCGAAGGCAGCTCGGCGTCGCTGACACCGCCCGGCACGACGCCCGGCGTCGCGGGTGCGATCGCGGGGCTGGGGGCCGGCGTCGCGGGCACGCTCGGGGACGCATCGACGACCGCGCCGGGCACGGGCTTGGCGTCCGGGACATCGAACGCGGGGAGCGTCGGGCCGCCGAGGGTGGCCTTAACGGCGAGCTGCTCGTCGGCGATGGGCGTCGCGATGAGATCGGTCGGGTAGGACAGGAGTCGCTGCGAGACGCTCGTTTCACGCAGCTTTCCCTCGATCGCGGCCAACGTGACGTCCGAGCCACTGGCGACGATCTCGCGCCAGCCAAGGCGCTGCGGGAACGATCGGTCGACATAGGTGATCACCGTCGGGCTGTCGCCGATCCGTGAGGAAAGGCGAGCCTGGAACGCGCAGGTCTGGCGCATGGTCGACAGGCCGCCGACGCCGGGCGGGAACGACAGCCCGGCCTCCAGCGTGACGAGCTCGAGCGGAGCGCCGCCGGCAGTCAGCTCGATCGACCCGGCCATCGTTCGACAGGCGTCGACCCGCCCGCCGTCCGTCTCCTCGTCGGAGACCGAGCCGTCGCCGTCGAGATCGAAGTTCTGGCGGGCCAGGAAGGTCGGGATCTCCGCTTGATCGATCACGACGTCGAGGAGCACTCGATCTGGCTCGACCCGCACTTCGGCATACCGGTTGATCGTGTAGTTGCCCAATGGGTGCGCGACAGCGATCGTCGGCGCCAGCAGCATCCCGAGCGCCGCGCCCACGAACGCGAGGAGGCGATGGCGACGACCGAGGCGAATGCGATGACCGAGGCGGCCGCGATGATGGGAGCGTCCCATGGCACGGAGGGTACGCGTCGCACGCCAGATCGGATGAGCGAGCGATGTTGAGCGGTGCCGGCCGGCACCCGACCGTCGGCTACACTCGCCTCGATGGCTGGCGCTCGGGCCGCGTCGGAGCGCGGTGTGTTCATCACGATCGACGGACCGGAAGGCGGGGGCAAGACCACGCAGGCCAAGCGCCTGGCCGCCTATCTGTCGTCCCGCTTGCCGAGTGTGCACCTGACCCGAGAGCCGGGCGGAACATGGCTGGGTGAGCGCCTGCGCGAAGTGTTGCTCGCCCGCACGGGCTCGACGGCCCCGACCGACCCGTTGACCGACGCACTGGTCTTCAACGCCGCGCGCCGCCAGCTCGTGCGCGAGGTCATCCGGCCGGCGCTCGAGTCGGGCACGATCGTGATCTGTGCCAGGTTCGCCGACTCGACGCTGGCCTACCAGGGGTACGGCGCGGGCGTCCCGCTTGACCAGCTCCGGATCCTCGCCGACGTCGCCACCGATTCGCTCGTGCCGGATCTCACGATCCTCCTCGACGTTCCCGTCGAAATCGGCCTGGCGCGCAAGGCGCCCGGCGACGTGACGAGGTTCGAGGCCGAATACGACCTCGCCTTCCATCAGCGGGTCCGGGACGGATTCCTGGCGATCGCGGCCGCCGAGCCTGAGCGCGTGGTGGTCGTCGATGCCAGCGCTCACTTCGCCGTGGTGAGTGCCGCGATCGTCGACGCCGTCGCAGGACGGTTCGCGATCGGTGAACCGCCGACGCCCCACGTGCGCAGTACGTCATGAGCGAGCCGACGGGCCCGCTCTCGCTGCGCGCCGCGACCGTCGCCGATGACGCGGATCGGGCAGCGCTGAACCGCATTGCGCGCGGCGAGCTGGACGCGCTCGACGAGCTGTACGAGCGATACAAGACCATGGCCTATTCCATCGCACTCCGAATCACGAATGACGCGAGCCTTGCCGAGGATGTCGTCCAGGACGCCTTCCTGGGCGCGTGGCGCAACGCCGCCCGCTATCTCGAGGGGCGCGGCAGCGTGAAGACCTGGCTCCTGGCGATCGTCCACCACCGGGCGATCGACGCCGTCCGCCGGCGGCGGCCCACGAGCGACCTGCCCGAGCGCGACGAGGCGCCGCCGCTCGCGCTGCGCCTGCCCGATGTCTGGGCCGAGGTGGCCGCGAACCTCGATGCAGTCGCGGTGCGTGATGCGCTGGCCACGCTCACCGATGTGCAGCGCGAAGCGATCGAGCTCGCCTATTTCGCTGGGCTCACCCAGGTCGAGATCGCCGAGCAGACCGGGACGCCACTCGGGACCGTGAAGAGCCGGATGCGCCTGGGCCTGCTGGCCATGCGCCGGGTGCTGTCGCCATGACCGAACCGCGCGATCCGATGCGCCCGGACGGCCTGACGCACGACGAGGTCATGGATCTCGCCGCGAGCTTCGTGCTGGATGCGCTCGAACCGGAGGAGATGGACGCGGTCCGGGAACACCTCGCGACCTGTGCGCAGCCACACGACGAGATCGCCGAGCTCGGCGGTGTGGTGCCGGCTCTGGCGGCGAGCGTAGAGCTCGTGGAACCGCCGGCGTCGCTCAAGATGCGGCTGATGGCCGCCGCGGCCGCGGACCTCGAGGCTCGCCAGATCGCCGCCGACTCGACGGTGGTCGAAGCGGCAGCGGCCGAAACCGCTGCCCCGGCCCGACCGTCGGACGATGTGGTCCGGCCGCTCCAGCGCCGTCCGACCCTTGGCGCCTGGGCACTCGGCATCGCGGCGGTCATCGCGATCGTCGCGCTGGGTGGCTACAACCTGGCGATCCAGCGACAGCTGGACGACGCCCGGGCCTACCAGCAGCAGGTTGCGGCGGTCCTCGACGCCGCCCAGCGGCCGGGGTCGCTCACCGCGGTCATGCGGTCTGAAGGCGGCACTGGACCCAGTGGACTCGCCGCGGTCACAAGGGACGGCGTGGCGCGCATCGCGATGCGCGACCTCGCGCCGACGAGCGGCAGCGAGGTATA
>JBIOWA010000045.1:0-13057 GCA_044868045.1 Candidatus Limnocylindrales bacterium | reverse complement strand
TGCGACTGGCCGCCGTCGGTGCTCGACAAACCAGTTGTCACCCGCAGCGTCCACGATCTCGTAACCGCGGGCTCACGCGACATCCACGCGCGAGTCACGGCGTCGATGCATGGTGGATCGTCCCTGTACGAGCTCGATGAGGACGCCCTGGCCGCGACCGAGCCGGACCTGATCCTGACCCAGGAGCTGTGCCACGTCTGCGCGGTCAGCTACCGCGACGTGAACGAGGTCGCCCGCCGGATCGACGCCGACATCACGGTCGTCTCGCTCGAGCCGACGTCGATCGAGGGGATCTTCAACACGATCACGACCGTCGGCGCGATGGCCGAGGTCGAGGACGCCGCCATCGACGTCGTCGAGGCACTGCGGGAGCGACTCGGCGCGGTGGAGCAGCGGGTCGCCAAGCGGCGCGACGCTGGTCGCCCCGCGTCGCGGGTCGTAGCGCTCGAGTGGCTCGACCCGCCATTCGCGGTCGGGCACTGGGTTCCGGAGCAGATCCGACGCGCGGGAGGCTGGGATCTCCTCGGAACGGACGGCGAGAAGGCCCATCCGACGACCTGGGAGGCCGTCACGGACGTCGAGCCGGACGTCCTCTTCCTCATGCCGTGCGGCTTCCATCTCGCGGAGACGGTCCACGAATGGGCGCGGACAGAGGTCCCGCCGTGGGTCGCCGAACTGCCCGCCGCCCGGCGCGGAGCGGTGTTCGCCCTGGACGGGTCGGCCTATTTTTCCCGCCCCGGACCGCGCGTCATCGACGGCATCGAGATGCTGGCCGAGATCATGGATCCGGAGGGGTTCGTGGACCTGGCCCCACCCGGCGGCTGGGCACCGGTCGAGGTGGGTTGAATGCCGTTCCTGGCGTCCTTCGCTTGCCTCTGGTGCGGCACGACCTACACGACGAGGACGGCCGACGACCTCGAGGGTTGGGCGCAGCTCTGCCCGGACTGTGTCGGGAAGGCGGGCGACAACGGGTTCCTGCGGTTCCGGTTGCGCCAGGCGTTGGCCGAGCGGGCGGCTGCTGCGCAACCGGCGGCCGCGCAACCCGTCGTCAGCCAGCAGCCGGTGGGCGCCGCGGTCGGCGGGGGACGGCAGGAACCTGACGACATCGACCGATCGATGATCGAGTACTACGAGGCCCGCGCCCCGGAGTACGACGACTGGTATCTCCGCCGCGGCAGGTACGAGCGTGGTGCCGTCCACGATTCGGCCTGGAATGCCGAGCTGGATGCGGCCGGTCGATGGTTGGACGCGCTGCCGTGGGGAGGCGAGATCGTGGAGCTCGCAGCGGGGACTGGTTGGTGGTCGCCCCTTCTGGCGTCCCGCGGGGAGCTGTCCCTGTACGACACGTCGGCCGCGGCACTGGATCGCGCGCGCGAGCGACTCGTCGCCCATGGGCTCCGGGCCCACCTCCACATTCGGGATGCGTGGGCCGAGCCCGACCGCAAGGTCGACGGCCTGTTCCTGGGGTTCTGGCTCAGCCACGTCTCACGCGACCGGCTCCCCGACTTCCTCGCGCTCGCGCATCGCTGGCTCAAGCCCGGCGGACGCGTCGCGTTCATCGACTCGCTCGCCGATCCCGCATCCGGAGCCGTGGATCACCCCACGCCAGCGGACGATCGGGCGGTGCGCCGACTCGACGACGGGCGCGAGTTCACGATCGTCAAGGTCTACCACGAGCCCGCCGGACTGAGCGCGGCCCTGAGGGCGGCCGCGTTCGACGACGTCGAGGTCTCGACGACCGGCCGGTTCTTCGTGCTCGGGAGCGCCACCGCCCGGTAGCGGGCAGGGACCCGGGTCCGGAGCGGCGGCTCCCCGTCGTTATACTCCGGCCGATGTCCCCCCTTTCCGCGGCGAGGATCGCGACCGTCGGGTCCGGCGTGATGGCCGAGGCGATGATCGCCGGCCTGCTCCGTGACGGGCTGGTCACGCCGGATCGGGTCGTCGCCAGCCACCCGCGGGCCGAGCGCCGCGAGACGCTCGAAGGTGCTTACGGCATCACGACCGTGGCTGCGAACGCCGATGCGGTTCGCGACGCCGACGTGATCCTCCTTGGGATCAAGCCCCAGATGCTGGAGCGGGTCGGACGCGAGATCGGGCCGCACCTGCGCAGCGGCCAGCTCGTCCTGAGCGTGCTGGCGGGGGCCACGACCGCGGCCCTGACCGGGATCCTCGGCCACGACCAGGTCGTCCGCAGCATGCCCAATACCCCCGCGCGACTCGGGAAGGGCGTGACGGTCTGGTATGCGACCCCGGAGACGTCGGAGCAGCAACGCGCGCAGGCGGCGGCATTGTTGGGCGCGCTCGGCCTCCAGCTCGAGGTCGACGACGAGAAGATGGTCGCGATGGCCACCGCGGTCAGCGGCACCGGACCGACGTACGTGTTCCTCGTGATGGAGGCGCTGATCGACGCCGCGGTCCACCTCGGTTTCCCGCGCCACATCGCCCACGATCTCGTTATCGAGACCCTCGAGGGATCGACGCTGTTCGCCCGCCAGTCCGGGATGCACCCGGCGGAACTCCGGAACATGGTGACCTCGCCCGGCGGGACGTCGGCGGCGGCGCTCCACGAGCTCGAGAGCGGTCGGCTCCGGACCGTGCTGTCGGAGGCCGTCTGGGCCGCGTTCCGTCGGACGGTCGAACTCGGCGATCAGCTGGAAGCCCGCCTCGACGTGACCCGCAAGGGCGGCCCGACTCCCTGATGCCTTCGAGCCCGGCGGCCGACCCCGCGCCGCCCATCGTCGATCTCAGGCGCGCAGCGCTCGCGGACGTGCGCGCGCTCGACTTGCGATCCTCGTCACGCGACTTCTGGTCGGACGAGGCCGCGATCTTTGACCGGACGGCTACGACCTGGGCCGGCCTCGACGAGGCCGCCTGGCATCTGCCCGGAGCGGCGAAGTCCGACGCGGGCGGGCCCGACTGGTCCCTGGCCGAGCACGTCGGCCACCTGGCCGACTGGCAAGAGCTCGCGATCGACTACGTCGGGACCGCGATTCAGACGGGCGCGTGGCCGTCCGACGACGACTACGACGGAGGCGACTTCGATCGATTCAACGAGCGACGGCGGGCGCCGTGGACGACGATGCCGTCGACATCGATCGTCGGTCGTCTGTCCGCGGCGCGACCACGGCTCCTCGAGGCGTCTCACCGGTTGTCGCTCGAGACGATCCGCGGCGACGCGGCCTGGGGCTGGGTGTACATGACGCTGCATGGCCACTACCTCGACCACCTCGCGGTCATAGAGCCGTGGACGGACGTGCTGCTGGCGCGCCAGTCTGACGGCGATCCGTTCGTTGCCGATCCCAGGGCGGCCGACCACGACGGGTTCCTTGCGGCGGCGACTGAGATCGACGCGACGTTCGACGCGCTCGTCCGCCGCCTGCCGTTCCAGCGGTGGGACGCGGCCGAGGTCACGCCCGGCTGGACCGTTCGCGACCACGTCGGCCATCTGGCCGACTGGATGGACGAGGGCGCTCGTGCGATCGCGATCCACGCCTCGGGGGGCGACTGGCTCGCCGACCCCGACGAGGGCATGGATGCCTGGAACGAACGGCATGTCGCGGCGACACTCGGCGAATCGCCGGCCGACACGCTCCGACGGTATGACGCGGCCCATGGGGCGCTCGTCGCCGCGGTGAGATCGATGTCGATCGAGGATCTACGGTCACCGGACGGCTGGAGCTGGGCGTACGACTGCCATCACGGACACGTTCGCAAGCACCTTGCGATGGTCGGTCGGTGGTGCGCCCAGGCCGTGCCGGAGGCCTGATGCCGGACGAATCAGGCGGGCCGGCGACAGGAGGCGGCGCGGGCCTGACCATCGAGGCGATCGTCGCTGTCGACTCGCCTCGCGAATTCCGAGTCCATCCTCGAGACCGGATCGTCGCCTACACCGCGGAGCTCGCCGGCGCCCGTCAGCTCTACACGATGTCGCTTCGCGGCACAGGCGCGCCGGCGACCCAGATCACCGCGTCGGAGAAGCCAGTGAGCGACCCGCAATGGTCACCCGACGGTCGGCGCCTCGCGTTCACCCGTGACGACGAGATCTGGATCGTGGAGGCGGACGGATCGCGGCTGACACGCGTGGTGGCCAAGCCTGCTGGCGGGCGCGATCCGCGCTGGTCTCCCGACGGGCGGCGGCTGGCATTCCTGTCGCGTCGTCGGGGCTGGACGCAGGTGTGGCTGATCGACGCGCCGGTGCCGCGTCGCGGTCGACCGCAGCGAGACCCTCGACCTCCCGAAGCGACCGCGATCACAGCCGCCGGTATCGATGTCGATAGCATGGTCTGGTCGCCGGACGGGACCCGCCTCGCCGTGATGGCCCAGCAGCGGCCGCAGGACCTGACGACCTCGCAGATCGCCATCGTCGACGTGGCGAGCGGGTCGACCGAGATCGTGGCCGGCCTCGACAGCCATGACACCAGTGCTCAATGGCTGGCCGACGGCTCGATCCTCTACGTCAGCGATGCCGACGGCTGGTTCCAGGTCGTCCGTCGGTCGCCGGACGGGCGCGATCGTATCGTGCTGACCGACGGGGAGCGCGAACACGGTGAGCCATCGGGCGGGTATGGGTTCGTGCCGCTGCCCTCGCCTGACGGCGGCCGACTCGTGCATATCGAGGTCCACGACGGACTGATCGATCTGGTCGTTCGCGGCACGGGCGCCGGATCGGCCCCCAAGCGCGGCCGTGGTCGGCCGCCTAAGGCCCCACGGACGGTGAGTGCCGCGACCAAGGCGATCCGCATCTCGCCATGGGCCGGGGTCTGGCGAGCCATCGGGTGGCTGCCGGACGGCGCCTGGGTCGCGGCGATCGGCGAGAGCGAGACGCGACCCCAGGATCTGTGGCTCCTCCCGGTCCCCGGCGTCGCACCCGATGGATCGAGGCCGCGCCAGGTCACGGACTCGCGACCCGGCGTGTTCGCCGCGGCGACAGCCGCGGGCCGAGTCCCAGCCGGTCAGCGCATCACGATCACGGCACGCGACGGGCTGCGTGTCGAGGGCACGCTGTGGCGTCCGGCCGCGGCGACCGGGAAGCGCGGGGGCAAGCGCGTCCCGACCGTCATCTACCCGCACGGCGGCCCGACCTGGCAGTCATACCGCAGCTTCCTGCCGTTCAAGCTGTTGCTCGCCAACGAGGGCTTCGCCTTCTACGACGTCGACTTCCGGGGTTCGACTGGTTATGGCCGCACGTTCCGGCACGCGAACCACGGGGAGTGGGGCCACGCCGACGTCCACGACCTCGTCGATGCCGCGCAGTGGGTCCAGGCCCAGCCGTGGTCCAACGGCCGCCTGGCCGTCTACGGCGGCTCGTATGGCGGGTACATGGTCCTGTGCGCGCTCGTCGAGGAGCCGTCGCTCTGGTCGGCCGGCGTCGACCTCTACGGCGATTCGGAGATCGCCGAAAGCTTCCGCCACGGCGATCGACCAGGTCGGCTGGACTTGCAGAAGATGATGGGTGTTCCCGACGACCCCGAGAAGAGCGAGGCCTACCGACGCGGCTCACCGGTCTACCGCGCCGAACGGATCGAGGCCCCGCTGCTGATCCTGCACGGTCGCAAGGACATGCGAGTCGTGCCCCTCATGACCGAACGGATGGTCGAGGCCCTCAAGATCGAGGACAAGGCTCACGAGGTCCACTGGTACGACGATGAGGCACACGGTTGGGAACGCCGCGAGAACCGCCGCGACGCGTTCGAACGGATCCTCAAGTTCCTGCGCACCCAGCTGGGGGACGACGCTGCTCGGCCCCCGGATCGTTAGCCCTTGTCTCGCTCGCGCGGGATCACGCTGATCATCCCGTTCGTCTCGAGGACCGCGAGCGCCACCTGATCGACGCGCTCGAGCCCTTGCGCCCGGATGGCGGCCTCGACCTCGGCCTCGCTCAGACCCTCATCGCGGAGTGCGCGTTCGAGGAACCGCCCATCACGTGCCAGGAGCCGTGGTTCTCCTTGGATCGCCTTCCGGACGCGAGGCGAGCGGAGGGACAGCGATCGCAGCGCGAAGTCGAGGATGAGCAGCGTCGTCACCGCGACCATCCCGCCCCACAACGAGAGGTTGTCGCCGACCATCGAGTTCTGGACCGCATCGCTGATGATCAGGATCACGATGAGCTCGAGCACGGACATCTGGCCGACCTCGCGTTTTCCTGAGACGCGGATCGCGATGACCAGGAAGAGGTAGACGATCGCCGTCCGGAGCGCGACGTCCGGCAGGCTGGACCCGATCTCCGGCAGGCTCGGCATCGAGCGGACTGTAGATGGAGATCGATCGGACCGCTAGCCGGGAATCGAAACGGCCGCCCGGTTCGGACGGCCGTACGAATTGGGCGTCGGCGCCGGTTCGTGTACCGGCGGCTCGACGATCCGGGATTCCCTACGACCAGCGGCGCGCCGCCTCCAGCACGAGGCCGGAGCTGGCGAGCGCGGACAGGAGCAGGAGTGCCCGGAAGGTCGCCGACTTGATGAGGTTCTTCATCTCGGTCCCCTTCGTTCCGTTGATCTCGAGGGACGGAGCGCGTCCCGACTGCAACGTTGCCCGTTGCGCTTGCGCACGGCCATGGGCCATCGGTACCAGTGGCGCCTGACCACAGGGGCAGATGTGCCTGGATGCACCGGCTGCGCCGTCGACGCAGCTGCCCCAGCAGCCTCAGGCGCGCTCGGTGCCTCGCGCACGCATCCCCAGCGCGATCACCACCACGATCCCGATCCCGATCAAGACGTCCCCGATGCTGAACACGTTGGCGAGTGGGAACCAGGCCGGCAGCGCAAGGATGTCGGTCAGTGGCGCGAGGGCCGGGTCCGCGACGACCGCACTGTTCGAAAGACCATCCACGGGCTCCAGCCCCGCCGTCGCCAGCGCCTCGTTTGTCGTCGGCATGATCCCGCCGTTGGCCGTCACGGCCGCCAGATTCGATGCGGCCCCGAGGGCGACGAGCGGCATGCCCGTCACGTGCAGGTTGCGCAGCACGGCCGCAAGGACGGCGGCGGTCGAGGCGACATAGATCGCGGCGCCGACGACCGTGTCGATGACGCCCGTGACCAGCGGTGAGAACAGCAGGATCTGCACGATCAGGCCGGCCACCGCCAGCCATGCCCATTCGAATCGGACCGTGCCAAGCCGATCGAGCCGCCCCCCAATCAGGTAGCCGAGTGCGATTCCGATCGGGACGGCGTAGAGGATTAACACCGCTCAGCCGATCAGCCGGTGCGGTCCGCCAGGGTCTTGCTCAGTTGTGTGACATGTTCCTCGGCGTGTTCGAGGACGTGCCGCTGCAGGATTCGGTCGGCCTCGACCTCGCCCCGGCGGGGGTGCAGCCCGCGCTTCGCGCGCTGGGCGTCTGTGAGAGTGGGTATCCGGGATGCCCAGTCCCGGAAACCCGCGTCGATCCGCGCGAACAACAGGGAGATCGGCAGGTCCCGGTCCCGCTCGATCAGGCCGATCCGGAAGGCATCGGTCTGGAGCCGTCCGAATGGGACGGGCTCGGGCGAACCCTCTACAACCCGCTCGAGCTCGCCACGCCAATAGGGCAGCATCTCCGCGACGTGGGCGAGGACCTCGCGCGGTCCCCAGGACGCCTCAGGTTCCGTGCCGAAGGCTGTCGCCAGCGGCCATGGCTCACCGGCCAGGACGGCGGGTCCCAGATCGGCGAACGCAAGACGCGTGGCCTCCAAGCGGTCGAGTTCGCTCGTCATCGGCGGCCAGTGTGGCACGCGCGGCGTACGATGGTGGCACTGACCAACACCTCGGCCGTGGCAGGAGTCCCGACCGAGGTCGGGCCCGCATGCAGCGGAGATCGTGCGATGACCGAGACGCTTCCGCGGGGCGCCGCCAACCAGGCCGGCGCCCGGGTCGATGCGGACGCCTATGCCAAGGCGGCCGATTTCCTTCCGCTCGACGGCATCGACCACGTCGAGTTCTGGGTGGGCAATGCGCGCCAGGCCGCGGCGTACTACCGCGCCCTGTGGGGCTTCACGCCGGTTGCGTTCAGCGGTCTCGAGACCGGGGTCCGCGATCGGGCCAGCTACGTGATGGTCCAGAACGACATCCGGTTCGTGTTCACGGCTCCGCTCACGCCGGATGGCGACATCGCCGAGCACGTCCGGGCCCATGGCGACGGGGTCCACGACATCGCGTTCCGGGTGGCGGATGTCCAGTCGGCATGGCGGGAGACCACGTCACGTGGCGCCGCCTCCGCCCTCGAGCCCAACGAGCTCGACGGCGGCGAGGACGGGGTGCTGCGGCGTTCCTCGATCCGGACCTATGGCGATACCCTCCACTCATTCGTGGACCGGCGCGACTACCACGGTGCGTTCACCCCGGGCTATCGCAAGGTCAAGTCGCCGCCCCGGGCAGCGAGTGGCTTGTCGCTGCTGGAGGTCGATCACTGCGTGGGCAACGTCGAGCTCGGCCAGATGGACGCGTTCGTCGACTTCTACCGCGACGTCCTGGGCTTCGCGCAGCTGATCCACTACGACGACAAGGTCATCCACACCGACTACAGCGCGCTGATGTCGAAGGTCATGACCAACGGCAACGGCCGGATCAAATTCCCGATCAACGAGCCGGCCACGGGCAAGAAGAAGAGCCAGATCCAGGAATACCTCGATTGGTATCGATCGCCCGGCTGCCAGCACATCGCCTTGCGGACCGAGGACATCACGGGAACGGTCCGGCGGCTGCGCGAGAACGGCGTCGAGTTCCTCGGCCTGCCGCATGAGTACTACGCGACGCTCTCCGATCGAGTGGGCGATGTCGGCGTGCCGATCGACACGCTCGAGGAGCTGGGCATCGAGGCCGATCGCGACGAAGAGGGCTACCTCCTGCAGATCTTCACGCGGCCGGTCCAGGATCGGCCGACGTTCTTCTTCGAGATCATCGAGCGCCACGGCTCGCGCGGGTTCGGCGTCGGCAACTTCAAGGCCCTCTTCGAGGCGATCGAGCGCGAGCAGGCGAAGCGCGGGAACCTGTAGTCGATGGCGTCAGTGGCCGACCTCGTCGAGCCCGAGGTCCTGCGCGAGCGAGCGGGCGAATACCTCCAGCGGGCAGGCGAGGTCTTGCGTGCTGCGGGTGCCGTCCAGCTCATGGACGTCGGGCCCATGCGCGTCACGGCAGAGGTCCAGGATGGCGGCGAGCGGCACACGGCCGAACTCGCCGCAACTCCCGATGGACTATCGATTCGGTGCGATTGCCCTGGCGGTGGCGCGCACGAGTTCTGCCCGCACACGGTGGCGACCGCGATCGAGACCTGGCAGCGCGCCCCCAAGGGACGCGGCTGATCCAGGTCCCGTTCGCGACGCTCGGTGTCGGTCAGGACGGACTCGGCAACGTGCCCGGTCCGAAGTCGAACTCGAAACTCTCGACGATCGGCGTCGCATCAGCAACGAAGGCGTCGAACTCGGCCGCGTGTAGAGATTGGATCAAGATCGGCACGACATCACTCCCGTCAGGGAAGTCGAGGACCAGGAGCCGAAGTCGGATGTCCTTGAAGTCCTTGTCAGGCGGGTCTTCCGGGTCCAGCGGGCAGGTGCCGGTCCAACTCGGACTCAGGTGAATGTCGAGCTGCTGGCCCGTCAGGCCACCGATGGTCACGGGGACCGGTGCTGTCGTTACGAGGTTCTTGCTGGCCGTCAGGGCTCCTGTGATCTGGGCCGCAGTCAGCGCAGTTCCCCAGGTATACGTCCCAGGGCAGATGCCCCAGTCATCGGCCCAGCCGTCCGTGGCGGAGATGGCGATGTTCTGATCTACATCGTTTGACCTTGCAAACTCCGCCTGATTCGACGGTGTATCCGGAAACAGGTCGTAGCCAAAGTCCGCATCCGAACCATTGATCCAGCCAGCCGGGACCGTGTACGTGACGGCCGGAACGAAGAATCGCGATGTGTGGGTGCCGGCGGACAGCTCTCCAGCGCAATTCGGATCGCACGTCGTCGCGCCTTGCGTGTACCAATCCGGAAACACAGCGGCGATCGATGCGGACGGTGTGGTAGACGGCGTGGCAGACGGCGCGGTCGACGGTGACGGGGATTGCGAGGCCCCGCCGATGCCGGTCCGGCCGCCGGGCAGCAAGTTCCAGCCGATGACGGCCATAACGAGGACCGCGGCGATCGCGGCCCCGAACTTGACCAGGGGATGCATGTCAGTCTCCCTCCAGCGGAGGCGCCATGCAGGTCGCTGACGCTCACGGGCGATCCGGTCGGCGACCACGTCCACGACCCTGTCGGGCATCCTGGACGGACCGTCGTCGAACCACTCCAGAAGGACGCGATCGATGTCGGAGCGTTCGTTCATGCAGAGGACCCTCCGACGGCTGGTGCGCGCGCCTCGGCGTCGAGGGCGGCTCGCATGGCGCGATGAGCGTGATGAAGTCGAGATCGGACGGTGCCCGCCGGAACGCCGAGCAGATCGGCGATCTCCGTTGGGGCGTATCCGATGAAGTGGTGCAGTACGAGGACCGCGCGCTCGTCCGGCGTGAGCCGTCGGAAGCCGCGCTCCAGCTGGTCGCGGTCCGCCACGCTGAGCAGGTCGTCCGGAGCGACCGGGGCATCGAGTGGCAGGACGCGGAGATTGGCGGTGCGACGACGTTCACGCGTCGCCTGGGCGATGCATACGTTCGTCAGAAGGCGATGGATCCAGGCGTCGAACCGGTCCGGATCGCGGAGGCCCGGAAGGTCACGCCAGGCGATCACCAGCGCATCCTGCAAGGCATCCTCGGCCCGATCGACATCCCGGAGGATCCGATGCGCGATCGCGAAGAGGCGGTCACCCCGGAGCCTGACCAGGTCGACGAATGCCGTCTGGTCACCGCGTTGTGCCGCTTCGACGAGGTCGCGATCCACCCTCACCACCCGTGGGGTGACGTCCATCGGGGACGTCGTCCGTCTCTATTGGTAGATGCTCGGTATCGAGCGTTGGAACGTGCCAGTTGCGAGCGTGACGGGTGGGCGCAGTATCCTCGTGCGCGTCGACAGGGACACTGGACGGAGGCGGGAATGGAGTTCTATCCCTGGTTCGTGTTCGCCCATCTCGCGGGGCTCGTGCTGTTCGCGATCAGCCACGGGGCGTCAACCTTCATGGCGTTCCGGCTGCGAGGGACACGGGATCGACAGACTGTGACGGCACTCCTCGAGGTCGGGTCGATGTCACTCGGACCCATGTACATCGGTCTCGCGCTGCTCATCGTCGGCGGGCTGGGAGCGGCATGGACGGCCAACCTCTGGGGCCAGCCGTGGATCATCGCCTCGATCGTCGTATTCATCGTGGTGCTGGTCACGATGTGGGCGGTCGCTTCGCCGTACTACATGAACCTGCGCAAGGGGCTCACAGAGGCGGGTCCGGATGGGAACCCGATCATGTCCGACGAGGGCCTGGCCACCCAGCTTGACAGTCGTCGCCCCGAGATCCTGCTCGCGGTCGGAACCATCGGGTTGCTCTTGCTCGTCTGGCTGATGGTCATCAAGCCGGGCGTCTAGCTCGCTGGGCCTGATGCGCCTCGCCCACGTACGCGAGCTGAACGGTCCGGCGGGGGCGGAATGGCGGCTCGTCGCTGCCATCGACAAGGCTGCGAGGTATTGGGTGGATCTCGAGATCGCGCGTCGGCGGGCCGTGGCCGCCAGGCCGGCGTTGGAGCATGATGCGGTCCTGTACCGGCAGTCGGTAACGACGCTCGACGACCATCTCGCCCGCGGCATCCGCGTCGCGGCATTGGCCGACCTCGTCGAGGGCTTCGAGGCGAGGGGCGACCCCGCCGAGGACGACGCCATCGTGGCGGCGGATGCGCTTCGCTTCGGGCCGCCGGTCCTCGCTCCACGATCGCTGCGCGACGGCTACGGCTTCGAGCGACACGTTCGCACGGTATGGGCGCGCCGCGACAGCGAGATTCCTGAAGCCTGGTATCGACTCGCGATCTTCTACTTCTCGAACGTATCGGAGGTCCGCGGCCCGGACGATCCAGTCTGGGCGCCACGTGGTTCGTCGGAGCTCGACTATGAGCTCGAGATCGCCGCGCTCATCGATACGCCGGCCCGGGACCTGGCCGTGGAGCGTGCCGAGGAGGCGATCGGCGGCTACACGATCCTGAACGACTGGTCCGCCCGCGACCTGCAGCGCGACGAGTCGACCGTCCGGCTGGGCCCGGCCAAAGGCAAGGACTTCGCAACCACGATCGGCCCATGGCTCGTGACGCCGGACGAGCTCGAGGACGCGCGATCGGGCCGCGGGTTCGATCTCGCGATGACCGCCACGGTCAATGGCGTCGAGACATCACGTGGCACGTGGTCGGATGTCGCGCATGGGTTCGCGGAACTCGCTGCCCGAGCGTCGGCCGATGTCACGCTCCGACCGGGCGAACTGCTGGGATCGGGGACGGTTGGGACCGGGTGCCTCCTCGAGGTCCGCGACCAGACACTGGGCCGCTACCTGCTGCCCGGCGACGAGGTCGCCCTCTCAGTCGAACGTCTCGGCACATTGCGCACCCCGGTCGTGGACAGACCGGCCGACTGAGACGTTGCCGATGCCCGGTTCGACGATCCGCGTCGAGGCGATGACCCCGGCAGATTGGCCGGCCGTCCACCGCATCTACTCGGAAGGGATCGCGACCGGCGACGCTACGCTCGAGCGCGAGGCGCCCGACTGGGATCACTTCGATCGGTCGCACCGCCACGACTGTCGGCTCATCGCGCGACGGGAACCCGGCGGCGAGATCATTGGTTGGGTGGCGCTGACGGCCTACTCCGCGAGACGCGTCTACAGCGGCGTCGCCTGGGAGAGCGTGTACGTGGCCGCGCACGCGCGGGGGCAGGGAGTCGGTCGGGCGCTCCTCGAGGCGCTGATCCCCGCCTCGGAGGCGGCCGGTTTCTGGACGCTCCTGGCCGGGATCATGCGGGAGAACCGGGCCAGCCTGGCGCTCCATCGGCGGTGCGGCTTCCGGCGGGTCGGCATGCTGCGAGCCATGGGACGCGACAGGGCGGATCGATGGCGGGACGTCGTGCTGATGGAACGGAGGAGCGAACGCGTCGGGACGTGAGGCGAGGCACACAGGCCCGGTAGCCCATCACGGGGCCGC
>JBIOWA010000044.1:0-2970 GCA_044868045.1 Candidatus Limnocylindrales bacterium | reverse complement strand
CCCCCCCCCCCCCGACTCGGTGCATCCCTAGAGCTTGATCGCGGGGCACGTGAAGCTCTTGACCACGCCGATATCCGTGGCCGCACCCGCGACGAGCGCGGCCGCGACCTCATCGTCGCTGTCGAGGTCGCCGCTGTCGTTCGCGTCGAACGCCGCAACCGCGGCGTCGTAGTCCGTGAACGTCAGGCCATGCACCATCCACCGGCCGCCGTCGTAGTCGGGGTCACCCGGGGCGGCGGTCGCCACGTTGGTTTGGACGCCGAAGAACTCGTAGATCGTGTCGAAGCTCGACGCTGGTGCGCTCGTGCCGGACAGGTCAGTCGGCGTCCCGACCGTCCGGTAGAGCGTCCCGTCGACGTAGAACGCCGGGCCGGTGACGCCGCCGGCTCCTGCCGCGCCCGCCAGGGACGCCGAGCCGACCAGCATCAAGCCGGCCACGATCGCCGTGAAGAGGGCTCTCCTCATCGGTCCTCCTTCCGATTCGCTCCGGAGAGGGTCCCCGAAGCTCGACGTCAGGAGTACCCGGCGGACCTTGCGGAGCGCTTTCGCGCACATGAACAGAGTCTTACGGCGCTGCGCGGGGTTGGATACGAGAAGCCTTCCCCACCACCCCCGTCGAAGATCCAGGCTATGGGGCTCGCTACTAGTCGCGGCTCCCACGTTCGGCCGCCGATCGGTCGAGGGCCCGGGCCCGATCCTCGGTCCATACGAAGCTCGCCGCGATGGCAAGCACGACCGTGACGACCCCCGACGCGGCGAGGGTGTCCGACGCGCCGAGGGCGCCCACCACCGGACCCCCGATCGCGGTGCCGAGGGGCGTCGAGACCATGACCAATGCGCTGCGGGCGGCTAGCACGGACGGGAGGTTCGCCGTCGTGGTCGCGGACTGGAACAGGGAATACGTGACCGGGATGAACGGCCCGTAGATCAACCCGCCGAGGGCGAAACACGCCACGGTGACCCCGACCGGCGCGAACGCGAACGGGATCAGGCACGCGCCCCAGCCGGCCACGATCCACAGCGTGATCATCCGGACATCGCGCCTGCGGAGGGTGCCGGCGACCAACGTGGCGGCGAGGGCACCGACGCCGAACGCCGTCCAGTAGCCGCCGAGCAGGGCCGCGTCCGCCCGCAGGTCGCGGGCGACGTAGACGGGCAGCGCGGCCTCTACCGGTCCGTAGAGGAAGAAGAACAGCCACGTCACGGCGGTCAGGGCGAGCAGGTCCCGGCGCCTTCGGAGCAGCCGGAAGCCGGACTCCGCCGCATGGGCGTCGACCGGCTGCTCGGTGGTCGACGCAGCCGTATGCGTGCGCCAGGCCTGGATGCCGAGGAATGCGAAGGACGCCGCGTCCAGCGCGACCAGCCATCCCGGACCGACCCCGACGATCAACGGCCCGGCCAGGGCGGGACCCACGATCACGGCGAACGAGACCTGCGCGCTGGCAAGTGAGTTGACGGCGAGCCGTCCGTCCGGGCGTCCGAGCTCCGACAACATCGTGTATTCGCCGGCGTTGCCCCAAGCGGCCATCAGCGACGACCCGGCGAGCAAGGACGCGTAGGCGACGGGCGCCAGCGCGTCGAGCGCCCACAGCAGCGCGATCACCCCGAGGAAGCCGGCCCGAAGCAGGCAGTGGATGAGCACGAGGGCCCGGGCGGGTCGACGCCGCACGAACCGGGTGAACGCCAGCGCCCCGATCACACCGGGCAGCGTGTACGCGGCGAGCGTCAAGCCCACGTACGCGCCGAGCTCGCCGGCTGGGGCGACCCGGACGGCGAGCCAGGCGATCGTCACGGTGCTCATCCCATCGCCGAGCGACGAGACGCTGAGCCCGGCCAGCAGCCGTCGCGTCCGGCGATCGCGCAGCAGGGTTCGATACACGGTCGGGATCACGACGCTCGACCTCCGGGCCCCGCCGCCCGACGCTCGGCGAGCGTGATCGGGGCCGTCACGACATCCGCCGACTAGGAGCCGCTCGCGACCTTCCAGATCCGGACTCTTACCAGCTTCGGGCTACCAGCTCGTAGGATTCGACGCTGACGACCCTGCCTCCCATCGCGTCTGCCACCTCAGTCCGCATGGGGCCGACGGCCTCGACGCTTCCTTCGAGCCCGGCCTCATCAGCGTAAAACGCCACCGCTACCAGCTTTCCAGTGGATCGGTCGGCCAAGAAGTTGACTGCTGTGAACCCTTGCAAGCCCTGAAGCGCGGGGAATGATCTTCTCGTTGATGATCTTGACTGCGTCGTCGATCTTTGCTGCGTCACCTTCGATCGTGCTGATTCGCGCCTGCATAGCCATGATCTGTCCTCCTGTCTAGTGGGCCAAGCAATCCTGTGCGGTAAGCGGGCGATTCGCAAAGCCTTCGCCCCCTGGTCACTCGGCCGGGTTTCGTCATCCTATTGACGGATCGGGTCGAGCCGCCGGTCCAACGCCCCGGTCGCTCCCGCGACGAAGATCTTCATGGCAACCTCCTCGGTCCTGGATGTCCTGGTCTCCAAACAAGGCGAGACCCTCCCGTGTGACATCCCTTCATCGCCGCCAATCCCCGACGATGGTTCCGCAGGTGCCGGGGAAGGGAACTTCGGACCTCGAGCTCAGCGATCAACCAGCCAGCGGTGACCGGCCCTCGGGGCCAGGTGACGAAGCTTCTCCGGATTGCTGACGGCGCGGATGGTCTGGACGAGTCCCTCGGCGATGTCGAGGGAAACGACCAGGACGGCCCGCCCATCTCGGCTGAGGAACAACGCTCCGGGCTGTCCGTTGACCTCTGCCAACCGCATCCGCTCGGCGCCCAGCTGCGCCGTCCATTCCCCGAACCGGAGCAGGACCCGCACGATCCGTTCGCGCCCGTGCATCGGGTGCGGGAACGCCGAAGCCTTCCCGCCGCCATCGCTGTACGAGACCACGTCGGCGGCAAGCATATGCGTGAGGCCTTCGAGGTCACCATCGCCGATCGCATCGAAGAACCGC
>JBIOWA010000043.1:0-21710 GCA_044868045.1 Candidatus Limnocylindrales bacterium | reverse complement strand
CCCTGTATGGCTACGATACCGACGATCCGGAGGCCGAAGGCGAGTTCGGCACGTGCGGGGTCGGCGTCAGCAGCCTGGCCGACATGGAGGTGCTGCTCGCCGGCCTGCCGCTCGACAAGGTGTCCACGTCGATGACGATCAACTCGCCGGCAGCTCCGATCTGGGCGATGTACATCGTCGCGGCCGAGAAGGCGGGCGTTCCCCGTGATCGATTGGAGGGAACGCTCCAGAACGACATCCTTAAGGAGTTCATCGCCCAGAAGGAGTTCCTCTTCCCGCCCGAGCAGTCGATGCGCCTGGTCACCGACACGATCGAGTTCGGGACGCGCGAGATGCCGCGCTGGAACACGATCTCGATCAGCGGTTACCACATCCGCGAGGCCGGTTCGACCGCCGTCCAGGAGCTCGCGTTCACGATCGCCGACGGGATGGCCTACGTCGAGGCGGCGCTCGAGCGCGGCCTGCGGATCGACGACTTCGCACCGCGCCTGTCGTTCTTCTTCAACTCCCATTCCGACTTCTTCGAGGAGATCGCCAAGTTCCGGGCGAGCCGGCGGATCTGGCACGACCTGATGACCAAGCGGTACGGGGCCGAGAACGAGCGCTCGGCGTGGATGCGTTTCCATACGCAGACGGCCGGGGTATCGCTGACGCCGCAGCAGCCGTTGAACAACCTGACCCGGGTCGCGCTGCAGGCGCTGGCCGGGGTCCTCGGCGGCACGCAGTCGCTTCACACCGATGCATACGACGAGGCCCTCGCGGTCCCCACCGCCGAGGCCGCGCTGCTTGCCCTGCGCCAGCAGCAAGTCATCGCCGAGGAGACCGGGGTGGACGCCACCGTCGACCCGCTCGGTGGATCCTGGTTCGTCGAGGCTCTCACCGACGAGACCGAGCGTCAGGTCTGGCGCTATATCGAGGAGATCGATCGGCTGGGCGGGATGGTCGCCGCGATCGGCGAGGGATATCCGCAGCGCGAGATCGCCGACGCCGCCTATCGATACCAGCGCGAGTTCGATGCCGGCGAGCGTCGCGTCATCGGCGTCAACGCCTACGTCGACGAGACCGAGGAGACGCCGGTACCGGTGCTGGTCGTCCCCCAGGGTTCGCTAGAGCGCCAGCTCGCGCGGCTCGAACGAACGCGCCGCGGCCGGGATGCGTCCGCGGTCGAATCGGCGCTGGCTGGCCTGCGCGATGCCGCATCGCGACCGGGATCGAGCGCGACCAACCTCATGCCCCACTTCATCCGTTGTGCCGAGGCCTACGTGACGCTCGGCGAACAGTGCGGCGTCCTGCGCGGCGTGTTCGGGGAATACCGGGAGCCGGTCGCGGTCTAGGGCGCCGGCGGCGGGGTGGCTCGGAAGGGCCGCCGAAGCCAGACCAACCGTCCGGCGACGCCACCGAGCGCGATGCTCACGGCAGCCGCCGGACCCGAGCCGAAGCACGCGACGACGAGGCCCAAGAGACCGCCCAGCACGGCCAGTGCCTGGGCACCCGCGATCGAACGATCCGGTTGGGTCGGCAGCTCGGGGTGGGTTGCCCGGCGTTCCCGCCGATCCCAGTCGTGCCACCGACCCAGGCCGACCTTGACGAGGGCGTAGAACAGGCCGAACAGCAGGGCCAGCCCGACGACCGGCGGCCCGAGACTTGCGAGCACGTTGGCGACGCCATCGAGACCGAGCCAGTCGAGGACGGCTCCGATCACGGTGCCGATCGCCACGACCGGGCCCGACACGATCTCGTGGCCCGGGACGCGATCCCAGACGGCGACGACGGTGTCGCCGGCGATCGACAGCCGGCGGTCGCCGATCGCCTGGAGCACGGTGAGGCCGATGGCCGTCCCGAGGGCGGCGAGCGAGCAGAGCCAGCCCCAGGCGGCGAGTGCCGCGACACGTTCGCGGCGCCAGACGATCCGCCTGGTGCGATCGGCGCGATCCCGGTAGAACCGGGACGCCGACGCGTCGCCCCGCGCCGCGTCGAGGTGCCGCACGAGCGGAACGAGGAACCCTTCCGGGTTCGCCCAGTAGGCGCCGTGGTCCGTGAGGACGTTCATCTCGTTGGTGACCGGCCGGGACTCCACGGTGATCGTGCCGGCCGGAGTAGCGGGCTGTGGTTCGCCGGGCAGCGGCACGGGCGCCTGGACGAGCCAGGGACGGGTGGCGTCGTCGCCCGTGGCCACGGGCGTCGCCCGCGAGGCGGTCGCGGACGCGGTCGCGGCCACTTCCTTCGAGACGCCGTCTGCTTCGCGAGCCGGGAGTGGTCCCGCCGGTGCCGGATCGTAGGAAGCCCAGAAATCGACCCAGCGCAGGTCGGGACGGATCGCCGCCAGGTTGCCGACGAGCCGGTGGCCCGCCGTGATCTCGTGGACGTCCGGATCTGCGGCGAGCTTCCAGGCCAGCCCGAGGCCCTGGCCCAGCGTGATCAGCTTGTCGACCGGCAGATGGGCGTACGCCGGGTCGAGCAGCGTCTCGAAGCTGACGAGAGCACCGCCCGAGTGAGCCACGATCACGATGGCGTCACAGTCGTCGTCGACCAGGCGCTGGATCGAGCGGGCGAGTCGCGCCCGCACGTTGGCCGCCTGGACCGAGTCGTCGAGCAGCACCGGGAGGTCGCCAAACCAATCGATGAGGAAGCTGTCGACCATGCGCCGCACCGCGAAGTCGCGGATCGCCGGCAGCGGCACCCGACGAAGCAGGTCGTACGCGGCCAGCCCGACCGCGCCGATCCCACCGACGAGCCAGCCCAGGATGGGCGATCCGAACGTGCGCGCCTGCAGAAGATCGAGCCCTTCGACGAGCCGCCAATCCAGCGGCAATCGCCCTTCGCCGATCACGTCCGCGGCCTGGGCCCGTTCCTGGAGACGGAGGTTGCGGCCGCGGTAGTAGCCAGCCGCGATATCGGACACGACCGAGCGCATCCGCCGTCGCAGGTAGTCGATGGTCCGTCCCAGGTTCGGCGCTCGCAGGTCGGCCGCCCACCAGGCCTCCGTGAAGACCCAGGTCGTGGCCGGCGCCGCGTCCCGCGCGGGGATCGCCACCTCGAGGTACGGCGGAGACGAGGCGTTGAAGGCGAACTCAGCCCTCCAGACGGGGTCGTCGATGCGCGATGCGGCGGGTTGCGCCCGTGCCTGATCGGCGCGCCAATCGGCGAGCACCTCGACGATCGGGCCGGACCAGTCAAGGAACGTCTCGGCCGGGCTCTGCGTGCCGATGCCGTGGACGAAGACGATGCCGGTTCGGCTCGCGATCGGCGCGGTCGCGTCGCGAGCGGGCCTCCGCCGGCCCCGTCCCCCGGGGGCGGGGGTCGCGGTCGGGGTTCCGCCGGCCGTTTGCGCTTTCCGCGCGGCCTCGTCCGAGAAGACCGTGGGCTGGTCGTCAGGCGGGCGCGCCATGCGGGCGACTCTACCATCGGGCGGATCGCGCTCGGTACCATGCTTGTATGTACCTGGACGCGATGGAGTTCCTCGAGGAGGAGCGCGATGCCTGGGCGCCGTACGAGGCGCTCTCGGCACTATCCGACGAGCAGCTGGGTGCGGCGGTCGAGGGCTCGCACGGCTGGTCGGGCCGCGATCTCATGGCCCACATGCTCGCCTGGCAGGGTGTCGCGTTGGACGCTGCTAAGGAGCTCGCCATCCACGAGACGAGCTCGGTCTTCACGCGCATTGACGCCGATTGGGACAGCCGCGGTGGCGACGTCGTGAACGAGGAGATCACCCGGACCTGGGCCGAGATGCCGATGGCCGACCTGCGCGACCGCTTCCGGACCCAGCCCGGGGAGCTGCGGGGCTTCCTGACGGTCGTTCCCGAGACGCGCTGGTTGAAGAACGCCGACTACCTGAAGTCGTTCTACGACGAGACGATCGACCATTACCGCGAGCACATGGCGGACCTCCAGGCGATCGTCGCCGCCGGCTCGCCGGGATGACGTTAGGGGAGGCGATCGGATCGGTCGTCGCGACACTTGCCGGTGTCGAGTCCAGGCCCGAGGCGGACGGGTCGACCTTGTGGTCGATCGAGGGCGAAGTCTTCGCGATCCTGTCCGCGGATGGCGGTGCCGCCTCGTTCCGGCTGGACCCGGTTCTCGCGGCGGCAGCTCGACGGACCCCGGACGCGACCGAGTCGCCACGCGGGGTGGAGTGGGTCGCCTTCGCGCCGGTCGTCGTCGACGCGCACGCCATCGATCGCGCCGGTGCGTGGGCGAGCGCCGCCTACCGCCGGGCTCGGCGATGACCGCCTGGGAGGACATCACCCGGCGGACGCTGCGCGAGGTCGAGACCTGCGATCCGCTCTACCGGCCGACCAATTTCTGGAGGCCGGGCGTGCGGGCGCTCCTGGGCGATCTCGAGGAACGGGGCCTCGACGGCTTCAAGTCCTGGCCGTCGGCGGACACGTGGTTCTATCCAGTCTACGGTCAGCGTCTCACGGAGGAGGCGATCGACGGCGCCTTCGAGCGGGCGCGATCGGTGACACCGGAGCTGGCTCGCCCGTGGTTCGTATCGGCCCTGACGGGCGCCCAGCAAGCCCGGCGCGACTTCGACGCAGCGCGACTGGCGTGGGACCAGACTCGCTGGCCGTTCGACGTCGAGAGCTGGGGTGAGAGCGACTTCGGGCGACCGAGTCAACGATTCCGTCTCACGGGCTCGAAGGCGGCCTGGACGCGGCCATACCTGAACTACCTGCTTTGCCTCGCGGCGCTGTCGCGCTATGTCGACGAGCCCCCGACGAGCTTCCTCGAGATCGGCGGCGGATACGGCGTGCTCGGGGAGATCCTCCTGAGTCGGCAGGCCGAGGCTCGATACGTCGATCTCGACATCCCGCCGCTCCTGACGGTGGCGTCCTGGTATCTCGACGCGCTCTTCCCGGGCCGGGTGACCGTGTACGGTGCCGCGATCCCCGACCGGGGACCGATCGACGGCATCGGGTCTGCGTGTCTGCCCAGCTGGCGGATCGACGACGTCGCCGGCCCGTTCGACGTCTTCGTCAACAGTTACTCGTTCCAGGAAATGGAGCCGGACGTCGTCGAGCGGTACGTGTCGAGGGTGGCCGCCAAGGACGTCACCTTCGTCGTGTCGCTCAACTCGCGACAAGGCAAGCCGGCGATCGGGGAGGGGAACGAGATCGGGGTCCTCGAACCCGTGACGTCGGCGCGCATCGTGGCGATGTTCGGCGATCATGGCTACGAGCTGCTGGGAGCGCTCGGCGACCCGCTGATCCATGCCGCAGGTGAGCTCGTCGTTCTGCGCCGGCGGGGCGTCGTCACGAGGCCCGCAACGCCGCTGGTCCACCGGCCCGCGCGTCCATCGGTCAACCTCGCCGCGCACACGCCGGCCCGTGGGGTGTCGCCGGGTGCCCTAGGCCTGGACGGGCCCAGCCGGCTGCGCCGTATAGCGAGGGACTGGCTGCCCCCGGTGCTGCTCCGTACGCTGCGCGCGGTGCGGGCGCGGACCACTCGTCGACGCGCGGGGCCCGCGCCGTAGGTCGCTCGAATCACACGACGACCCCGGCGATGCCGGGGTCGTTCGTGCTCGGCCGAGGTGGAGGTCGAGGTTAGTCCGCTGTCGCCCCGGCGAACTCGGTAAGGCCGAACTGCTGCTCGAGCTGCTCGAGCGGTCGGAAGCCGACGACGCCCTGCGGCTGCGAGCCCGGCTTGAAGAAGGCGATCGTCGGGATGCTCATGATGTTGAACGCCTGCGAGATGCGCGGATTGGCGTCGACATCGACCTTGACGACGTCCACAGCACCTTCGTACTTCTCGGCGAGCTTCTCCATCTCGGGGGCGACCATCTTGCACGGGCCGCACCAGGCGGCCCAGAAGTCGACGACGACGGGTCGTTCCGCCTTGAGCACGAGCTCTTCGAACGTGCTGTCCGTCGCGTGCTTGATCTCCACCATTGATGTTGTCCCTTTCTCCACTCGCGCTGGCGAGCGCCCTATCGGGCGATGTCCTGGATGAGTCGGTAGGCCTCGAGGACCCGGTGGTCGGCGAGGCGATAGAGGATGGCGTTGCCGTCGCGGCGGCTGATCACGAGACCGGCTCTGCGGAGGACCGCGAGATGTTGGCTCATGTTGGGAACCTGGCAGCCGACCCGGGTGCTGAGGTCGCTGACCGAGAGCTCGCCGAGGGCGAGCGACTCGAGGACACACAGGCGCTTGGGATCCGCGAGGGCTCGACCGACGGCGGCGTAGCGCTCGCGATCGATGTCGGCGGAGACTGGCAGGTAGTCCAACACGCAGGACACGCTATCAGTGTTTGCGCAAACACGCAAGTACGATGGGCCGCCGACGTGACGTTCAGGCGAAGAACGGCGGGGAGGTCAGGACGTAGCGGTCGAGGCCCTCGATCGGGCCGTCGGTGAAGAAGATCATCACGAACGGGTCGATGCGGTAGCCGCGACCAAGGAGGTGGTCGAACCCGGTCCGCGCCGTCAGCGCGAGATCGAAGGTGACGGTCGGATGACCGGCGCGGGCGGCCGCAGACTCGCCATCGGCAAGCAGGACCGGCAGATCGGTCGCGACCAGGGCTGCATATGGACCGCCCCACAGCGGTCGGGTCGGGTGGTAGCCGTACGCGACCGCCTCCCCGTCGCGTCGATACAGCCATCCGGGCCGCTGGCTGGCGAGCCAGCGGTGGTCGGCATCTCGTCTGAAGCCGAGCAGGGCCCGGTCGATCGCGGCGAGCGCGTCGATGGGCGGATCGGCGCTTCCGATCGGCTCGCGGACCAGATTCGTCTCAAGGCTCACGACGCGCGGTGCCGCCTCGAGTCCCACCATCGGCAGGCGCCCGTCGAGCCCGACCTTGAGATACCGGGCGATGGCTCGCGGGTCGATCGTCGCCACGATGGCCCTGTGGCGGATGCCGTCGCCCGGGAAGGTCCGGTCCAGGAGCTCGCGCCCGATCCCACCCGATTGGGTGGTGGGGAGGACGAAGAATTCGGTCAGCTCGCGAACGTCGTCGCGGACGATCGACCGAGCGTAGCCGATCATCGATCCGGTGGCCTCGTCCTCGGCGATCCACCAGCGGTCGGCGGTCGCGGCGAGATGGTCGAACATAGGCCGGCGGATGGCCCATGCGTCCGGATCGCCGGCCGTCGCGTTTCCGCCGGCGCCGATCCGGCGCCCAAGGTCTTCCACCGCCGTTTCGAACACATCGAAGCACGTCCGCGAATCCGCCGAAGTCCCGGGTCGGTATCGGGTCATGGCCGGCAGCGTACGGCGTGCCATACTCGAACGCATGCCCGACCCCGCCGCGAATGCGCCCGCGGACGAGGCCGCCCTGGACGTCCCCCTCGCCGAGATCGAGGCTGCGGCTGAACGGCTCCGTGGGCTGGTCCACCGGACACCGATCCTGACCTCGGTGACGGCAGCGGATTGGATCCAGCGGGCGACCGGCGTCGGGATCGCCGACGGCCGTCTCTATCTGAAGGCCGAACACCTGCAGAAGACCGGCTCGTTCAAGGCCCGCGGCATGGCGAATCGCTTCGCAACGCTTTCTCCGGAGGCACGCCGGCGTGGAGCGATCACGGTATCGGCCGGGAATGCGGGCCAGAGCTGTGCGTGGGCAGGACGTGCCGCCGGAGCTCCGGTCACCGTGATCATGCCGGAGGGAGCCGTCCGCTCGAAGGTCGACGCGTGCCTCGGATACGGCGCCCGTGTCGTGCTCCACGGCAACCATGTCGGCGACCTGTTCGCTGAGATGGAGCGGATCCGGGCCAGCGAGGGACTCACGTTCGTGCCGCCGTTCGACGACCCGATGATGATCGCCGGCAACGGCACGGCCGGTCTCGAGCTTGTCGACGAGCTGCCCGATGTCGACGTCGTCGTGGTCGGCGTCGGCGGAGGCGGACTCATCAGTGGTGTCGCCGCGGCCGTCCGGGGGCGTCGGCCGTCCGCACGAGTCATCGGCGTCGAGCCCGAGACCTCGAACGCCGTCTCGATCGCGCTCGAACGCAACGAGATCGTGCCGATCGAGCCGAAATCGGTCGCGGATGGGCTCGGCGCACCATTCGCCGGCCGCTGGACCCTGGCCATGACCCGCCGATACCTCGACCGCATCGTGCTCCTCGACGACGCGACGATCCTCGCCGGGATGCGCTTCGCCCTGGAGCGACTCAAACAGGTGGTCGAACCGGGCGGAGCGGCGGCCCTGGCAGCGCTCCTTGCCGGTCGGATCGAACTGCGGGACGGTGAACGCGTCGCGGTCGTCGTCTCGGGTGGGAACGTCGATGTCGCGCGCCTCGGTGAGCTGATCTCGGCGGCAGGGACGCTGCCGGGCGCATCGGCCTGAGGCCGGCCAGCGGTACTAGTCGACGCCGAGGTCGTGCAACCGATCCTCATCGATGCCCAGGTGATGAGCCAGCTCGTGGACCACGGTCAGCCAGACCTCATCGGCGAGGTCGTCGGGGTCCGCGAAATCCGCCTCGAGGGGCAGGCGGAATAGCGTGATCCGGTTCGGGACCGAGACCCAGTCGGCACCCCACTCGGTCCGCGGTACACCCTCGTACAGGCCGTACAGCACGTCGCCAGGCTCGATATCGTTGGCCGCGAGCTGGTCGCGCGACGGCTCGTCCTCGATCACGATGGCGACGTCGTCGAGGGCTTCGGCAAAGGGCATCGGGATGGCCGCGACCGCCTCGGCGACGAGATCCTCGAACCGCCGGTGGCGGGCCGGAAGCTCGGGTCGCCGTGCACGGGCAGTTCGAGAGCCGCGGCGGCGCTTCGGCATAGCGTTCGTATCCTAGGGCGGTGGACCTGCCGCTGACCGATGTGCCCGAGCCGGATGAAACGCTCGAGCCGGACGGGTTCATCGTCGAGGCCGGGGAGGGCGACCGGATCCACTTCCTCGATTGGGGTGTCCCCCGAGACGGCGCGCCCCGACCGGGTGTCGTCGCGATGCACGGGCTGGGCCAGACTGCCTGGATCTGGGCGCCGGTTGCCCGGCGCCTCGGGGGGCCGCGCGGACCTCTCCGGATCGTGACGATGGACCTGCGCGGCCACGGGTTGTCGGACGCCCCGACCGACGACGGCGCGTACGACCTCGCTCGCCTGGCGGACGACGTCGTCGCCGTGGCCGAAGGCTCCGGTCTGAGCGGCGGCTCGGCGGATCACGATGGTGCGGTCCTGGTCGGCCACGGGTTCGGGGCGATCGTCGCCGCGGGAGCGGCCCTTCGTCTGGGCACGGGATGTGCCGGCCTCGTACTCGTCGACGGCGGCTGGGAATCGCTCGGCACCTCGACCGGCATGGACCCGGACGAGTTTCTTCGTGGGCTCGACGAGCCGCCGGAGGTCATGGCGTCCCTCGACGCATTCCTGGCCGACCGTCGGGCGTTCGGCCCTGACACCTGGGACGCCGACCAGGATCGTGCGGCACGCGCGACGATCGTCGAAACCCATGCCGGGCGGGTCGTCCCGTCGGCCCGCCCGCATGCCACGGACGCGAGCGTCCGCGCGATGTTCACGTACGACCCGATCGCGACGTTGACCACGATCGACGCCCCGATCGTGGCGCTGGTGGCGGCGGACGACGAGACCGGCTCGCGGATGCCTGCGTTGTCCAGGGCATCGGACGCCCGTGCGGCGACCGGCCGCGCTCCGATCGAGATCGTGGCGTTCGGTCACGATGGCCATAACCTGATGCGGTACCGTCCGCGCGAGGTCGCGGCGGCGATCCTCGCCGTCGCCAGATAGGCCCGCTCACGCCCGAGGAGTCCATGCAGGTCGTGTATTCCCCGCGCCACCTTGCGCACGACATCGATACCGAGACGTATATGGGCGTCGGCGTGCCGGCGAACGAGGTCGCGGAACGCGCCGAGCGCATCCGCACCGCGCTCGAGGCGGATGGCGGCTTCACGATCCATGGCCCGACCGACCATGGGGAGGCCCCGATCACCGCCGTCCACGATCCGGGCCTGGTCCGGTTCCTTGAGACGGCCTGGTCCGAGCTCCGCGCCCAGAACGTATCGCGCGCCTTCCTGTCCGCCGACACGTATCCCAACATCGCGATGTTCGAGGGGATAAGCACCGAAGCGCTCGAGTGGATCCCCCGCGAACCGAGGCAGATCGGCGGGCGAGCCGGCTTCTGGGGGCTCGATTCAGCGGCGCCGCTCGTCGCTGGGACGTATGCGGCCGCGCGCGCCGCCGTCGACGTCGCCTTGACCACCGTCGACCTCGTGCTTGGCGGTGCCTCCGTGGCCTACGGCCTGTGCCGGCCACCCGGTCACCACGCGGCCCGCTCGATGTACGGCGGCTACTGCTTCTTCAACAACGCGGCCATCGCCGCCGAGGCGATCACCGCCGCGACCGGAGAGCACGTCGCGATCCTCGACGTCGACTTCCACCACGGCAACGGCACGCAGCAGATCTTCTGGCGGCGCGGCGATGTGCGCTTCGTGTCCATCCATGCCGATCCCGACCGGCAGTACCCGTACTTCCTCGGTCGGGCCGACGAGACGGGGGAGGGCGACGGGGCCGGCGAGAACCTGAACATCCCGTTACGCGCCGGTGCGACCAACGACGACTACCTGGAGGCGACCGATCGCGCATTCGACTTCATCGCCGGTGCGCCGGGCTCCATCGTCGTGGTCTCACTCGGCTTCGATACTTACGGGCTCGATCCGATCGGGGACTTCGCGTTGACCACCGAGGTCTACCACGAGGTCGGTCGCCGGGTGAGCGCGCTCGGACGCCGGCTCGTGATCCTGCAGGAGGGCGGCTACCATCGCCCCTCGCTCGGGGAGAACGCCCGTGCCTGGTTGCGCGGCGCGGAAGGACGACCGTTCGATCCGTTGCCGGCGACGGGGTTCCGGGAGCGAGGGACGTTCGCCTGATCGTTCCACTCGATCAGGCTGCCCTGGAGCGAGCCGTCGCCGAGCTCGCCGCACGGGACCCGGATCTCGCGGCCATCGTCGCCCGATTCGGACCGCCACCGCTGTGGGATCGATCCCCGGGCTTCGCGACGCTACTTCACATCGTGCTCGAGCAGCAGGTGTCGCTCGCGTCGGCCCTCGCGGCATTCCGCCGCCTCGAGGCGGCCGCCGATCCGCTGTCGCCCGAACGGTTTCTGCGCTTCTCCGATGCCGAGCTCGTTTCGATCGGGTTCAGCCGTCAGAAGGCTCGATACGGCCGGGCGATCGCGGCGGCCCTGGTCGACGGATCGCTCGATCTCGATGGCCTGGTGGCGGTCGACGACGACGGTGTCCGCCGGACGCTCGAGGCGATCCCGGGGATCGGCGGGTGGACGTCGACGATCTACCTCCTGATGGTGCTCGGCCGGCCTGACGTGTGGCCGGCCGGCGACATGGCGCTCGCGACGGCCGTCGGCGAGGCGAAGGGACTCGGGCACCGGCCCGGCCCCGCGGAGACGGAGCTCCTCGGCGAGGCGTGGCGTCCCTGGCGGTCGGTCGCCGCCCGGCTGTTCTGGCACGACTACCTGGCGCGTCGACGCACCACCCAGCCGTAACTGCAACGTGGACGAAATGCACCAGGCCGCCACCGACCCTCGCCGGGGCAGCCCGTATTGCGGCCCGACGCGTATCCTCATCGCGGACGATAGGGTCGCCCCCCGCCGGGGCAAGGAGGAGACCTATCAGGCGGATAGATCCGCTCCAGCGACAGACGGTGATCGGCATCGCGTGTGGGCTGATCATGACGGCGCTGGTCGCCCTGTCATTCGGCATCACGGTTCCCGTCCCGACCGCGCCCGGTTTCGAGGTGCTCGGCGCGGTCCCGCCCGGACAGTCCGTACCGGCCCCGCCCGGCACGTTGCCGGCGCCATCCGGGCTGGTCGCACAGGCAACGGCGCTCGCATCCGCGAGTGGATCACCGACGGCCGACCCGTCGGAGCCAGCTGCCACGCCGCGAGCCGGGGACGGCGTGACCGCGCGTGGAACGCCGGGTGCACCTGGCGCAGCCGACACACCCGGAGCCGGCACGCCGACGGCGGGACCGCCTGGTCCGGGCGCGACACCGACACCCGCGCAACCGACCCCGGCGCCCACGCCGCCACCGCCGACTGCTGCACCCACACCCCCACCGCCGACACCTGCGCCGACGCCTGAACCCACCCCGGCACCGACGCCGGAGAAGACACCGAAGCCGACGCCGAGACCGACGCCCGAGCCGACCCCGTCGCCAACCCCGACGCCGACGCCCGAGGAGTCGTGCCTGATCCAGCTCCCACCGCTGCCGCCGCTCTGCCTCCCTTGATCCCCGCCTGACGGCGCGACGCCGTCCCGCGGCGTACCATCCCCGGACCATGCCCAGCCCGATGCACCTGCCACCGAACGTCCGGCGTCTCGTCGATGAGATCGAGTCCGAGATCGGCGAGACGAGTGTCGCGATCGACGACATAACCGGTTCGCGCGGACGCGACCACGAGGGCGAGCTCGGGGAGGACAACGGCAGAGTCGAGGCGGCGGTCCGACGCATCCTCGAGGAGATCGGCGAAGATCCGGACCGACAAGGCCTGACCGGCACCCCGGAACGCGTCCACCGGATGTACACCGAGCTGACGGCCGGCTACCACGTCGATCCCGAGCGGCTGATCAACAACGCGATCTTCGACGTCGACTACAGCGAGATGGTGATCGTCAAGGACATCCCGTTCTACTCGCTGTGCGAACACCACCTGCTGCCGTTCTTCGGCTCGGCCGCGGTCGCGTACATCCCTCGGGGACGCGTCATCGGGTTATCGAAGATCCCCAGGATCGTCGAGATGTACGCCCGTCGACTCCAGGTCCAGGAGCGGCTCACCCAGCAGGTCGCCGAGTTCCTGCAGGAGAAGCTTGCGCCGCAGGGCGTCGGCGTTGTCATCGAGGCGACCCACCTGTGCGCCGTGATGCGTGGCGTGCGCAAGCCCGGGACGATCATGACGACGTCGTCGGTGCTGGGTCTCTTCCGGACTCGTGACCGGACGCGGGCCGAGTTCCTGGATCACCTCGCCCGAGAGGCGCCGCGGGCCTGACGACGGAGCGGTCAGCCCGCGTCCGTGATCTGGACCTTGCCGACGCCGCCCGTGACCTCGACCTCGAACAGGTCGTGCGCGTCGGCGGCACCGACCGATTCGAGCTCCGAATGGCCCGCGACCCCGCCCAGTCGCTGTCGGTCGAGCTCGACACCGCCGGCTCCACCCGAGACCTTGAGCCGCACGGGAACACCGGCCGGACGGTCGAGCCGGAACCTGCTCGCACCGCCCAGCACGCGGACCGGCACCAGACCGGCCGGGCGGCCGAGGGACAGCCGAAGGGTGTCGGCCCCGCCGGTGAGGTCGAACGACCGCAGATCGAGACCGGCGATGTCACCATGGACCTTGGTCGCGCCACCGATGATCTCGATCGTCCACGGCAAGGAGCGGTTCAGGGCGATGTCGGCCTTCCGCTTGCGCCAGTCCCACGGCTTGCCGAAGCCCTTGTACTGCACGGTGACCGTGCCATCGCGAAGCCGGACTTGCGGGACGGGTCCATCGAACACCGCCCGGTAGAGGTCGTCCAACTCGCCCGAGCCACGAAGCGTGAGCTCGCTCACGCCCGAGCGGAACAGGAGACGGGCCTCGCGCAGCCCACCGATCGGGGCCGCATGTTCTGACGCCGCAGGGTCGTCGCTGCCCTCACGGCTGTCTCGAAGCGCCGTCGCCTCGTCGCGGGTGATTGTCGCCATCCGCGTCAGAAAGTCGTTGATGACCGCGAGCTCGGCCTCGCTGTAGCGGCCGATCTCCGGCGCGCTGGCGTCGAGCACGCGGGACATCGTCGCCTTGACGGCCGCGACCTTCTCGGGCACGACCTCGACGATCACGCGCCGGCGGTCGGCGGGGTCGGGGACCCGACGGACGTAGCCCGCCTGCTCGAGCCGGTCGATCACCCGGGTGACCGCGCCCGTCGTGAGGCCCATCAGCTCCGAGAGCCGTCCGGCGGTGGCGGCCCCCGCGTCGATAAGGACCTCGAGAGCCTCGACATCGGATTCGGTGAGGCCGAAGCGGATGGCGACCGTCTGTCCGAAGAACGAGCCCTGGAGGTTCACCTTTCGCAGGGATCGAAGGACGGAATCGATGGAATCGCGGTTCATGGTTGACAACATCTCCTATGCCGGTGATTATCTGCCCGGTGCAGATATTGCCCGAAGATGCTGAACGGCGCAAGTGACGTCCGAACGCAGCATAGCCCACAGGAGATTAGCGATGACGCTCCCGACCGCCACCGGGCCCATGATGCTCACTCGCGAGCTGCGTCGGACCTTCCGTTCGCGAAAGGGCGATGTCGAGGCGGTCCGCGGCGTGGACCTCGCCGTCGGCGCTGGCGAGATCTTCGGCTTCCTCGGTCCAAACGGCGCCGGCAAGACGACCACACTCCGGATGCTCGCTACGCTCTTGACGCCGACCTCCGGCGAGGCGACCGTGGCCGGGGCGGATCTGCGACGCGAGCCGCAACGTGTTCGTGAGCGGATCGGCTACGTGCCACAGGGCGGCTCTACGGATCCGGCCGAGACGGGCCGCGGCGAGCTCGTTCTCCAGGGCCGGCTGTACGGCATGGACAAGGGCACGGCCCAGAAGCGCGCCCAGGAAGTGCTCGAAGCCCTCGACCTGGTGGGCGCAGCCGACCGCAAGACCGGCACGTACTCGGGTGGGATGCGCAGGCGACTCGACGTCGGCCTGGGCATCGTCCACCGACCGCAGGTCCTCTTCCTCGACGAACCAACGACCGGGCTCGATCCGCAGGCGCGGGCCCGGATGTGGGACGAGATCCGACAGCTGCGCGGGCGCGGCACGACCGTCTTCCTGACGACGCATTACCTCGAGGAGGCGGACGCGCTGGCCGATCGGCTCGCGATCATCGATCGGGGCAGGATCGTGGCCGACGGTACCGCCGATGAGCTCAAGCGCCAGGTCGCTGGCGACGTCGTGACCCTCGGCGTCAACGGCGCCACCGAGCGCGTGCTCGAGGCCGTGCGCCGGCAGTCGTTCGTCCGCGAGGCGACCGGCGAGGATGGCGTGGTCCGGCTGTATGTCGACCGTGGCGAGACCGCGGTCCCGCTGCTGCTCCGGATCCTCGACGGCGCGGGCCTGGAAGCGGCCTCGATCGCCCTCCACCGCCCCAGCCTCGACGACGTGTTTCTCCGTCAGACGGGCCGCTCGTTGCGCGACGAGGCAGCGGCCTGAGCCCGACCATCACGAAAGGGACATTCGACATGCACACCATCCGCGACACCTGGCTGATCTTCCGGCGGTCGCTGATCCTGACGCTCCGCCAGCCGACCTGGCTGCTCTTCGGGATCATGTATCCGGTCCTCTACCTGGTCCTGTTCGGCCCGTTGCTAGAAGGTGCAGTCAGGGAGGCGGGCGCCCAGGAGAGCGCCTACAACTGGTTCGTGCCCGGCCTCCTGGTCCAGGTAGCGTTGTTCGGATCCGCGTTCGTCGGCTTCGGTCTCATCGCCGAGCTGCGCTACGGCGTCGTCGAGCGGATGCGGGTCACGCCAATGAGTCGGACGGCGATGCTGCTTGGTCGCTCGCTGCGCGACGTCGTGCTGCTCCTCGTCCAGGCCCTGATCATGGTCGCGCTATCGATCCCGTTCGGATTGCATCTCGACCCGGCGGGACTGGCGGTCGCGCTCGGCATCCTGGCACTCGTCGGGCTGGTCATGGCGCCGCTGTCGTACGCCGCGGGGCTGACGCTCAAGAGCGAGGACGCCTTCGCGCCGCTCGTCCAGGGCATCGTGATGCCGCTACTCCTACTCTCCGGGATCCTGTTACCGATGGCGCTCGCGCCGGACTGGCTGCAGTTCCTGAGCACGATCAACCCGCTGACCCATGCCGTTGACGCGGTGCGGGCCGTGTTCAACGGGCAGTGGGGCGACTCGGAGATCGCGATCGGGACCGTCGTCACCGCGGCGCTGGCCATCGTCGGTGTCTGGATCGCCTCGCGAACCTTCTCCCGCGCGACCGCCTGACCTCGCGCGACCGAGGCGGCCCGCTCTCGTGGCAGGCCGCCTCGTCGCGTCGCGGCCACCTACAATCCGGCCATGCCGGATCGACCCATCAAGGTCCTGATCGCCAAGCCGGGCCTCGACGGTCACGACAGGGGCGCCAAGGTCCTCGCTCGCGGTCTGCGCGATGAGGGTTTCGAGGTGGTCTACACCGGGCTTCGCCAGACGCCCGAGATGGTCGCCACGGCCGCGGTCCAAGAGGACGTCGACGTCGTCGGGCTGTCGATCCTGTCCGGCGCGCACATGACGCTGGTCCCGCGGATCACGAAGCTGCTCAAGGAATCCGGGCTGGACGACGTCCTCGTCACGGTCGGCGGGATCATCCCGGACGACGACGTGGCACCACTCAAGGAGGCGGGCGTCGCCGAGGTGTTCGGTCCCGGGACGACGATCGCGGCCGTCGCGGACTACCTGCGCGCCAACGCGCGACCGCGCGACTAGGGTGGGGGAGTCCCCGACTCCCCGGGCGGCGGTCGGAGCCGAGGAGCTGGCCGACGCCGCCATGGCCGGCGATCGTCGGGCGCTAGCCAGGGTCCTCACCGCGGTCGAGAACCGTGCGCCGCTCGCCGAGGCGGCCCTGCGGCGGCTGTATCCCGCTGCAGGGAAGGCCCATCTCGTCGGCATCACGGGACCGCCCGGTGCGGGCAAGTCGACGCTGGTCGCCGCCCTGATCGGGGTCGTCCGGGAAGCCGGTCGGCCCGTCGCAGTGGTCGCCGTCGACCCGTCCTCGCCGATCACCGGCGGGGCACTGCTCGGCGATCGGGTCCGGATGCAGTCGTACGCGTCGGATCGGGACGTCTTCATCCGCTCGATGGCCGCGCGCGGGCACGCCGGCGGGCTCGCGTCCACGACGACGTCGGCCGCCGCCGTGCTCGACGCCGCCGGCTTCGACCTCGTGCTGATCGAGACCGTCGGGACCGGGCAGAGCGAGGTCGAGGTGGCGGCCGCGGCGGACACCACGGTCGTGCTCGAGGCGCCCGAGATGGGCGACGAGGTCCAGGCTATCAAGGCCGGCCTGCTCGAGGTTGCCGACCTCGTGGTCGTCAATAAAGGCGACAAGCCAGGCGCATTGCGAACGGCCGCCCAACTGCGGGCGATGCTCGTGCCGACGATCATGCGATCCGGCGCGACGTACGCATCCGACCGACCGGCGCCCAAACGGCCGGAGGTGCTCGTCACGACGGCCTCCACGGGTGAGGGCGTCCCCGAGCTACTGGCCGCGCTCGATCGACATCGCGCTGCCGGACATGACGGTCTGACCGCCGAGGTGCGCCGGGCTCGGGCGCTCGCCCAGATCCGGGGCGTCCTCGCCGACCGCCTCGGCGATCGTCTGCAGGATGCGGCGCTTGCGCCGCTCGCCGACTCGCTGGTCGACGAGGTGGCGGAACATCGATTGGATCCGTATGCGGCAGCCGACCACTTGCTCGAGGCGATCGCGCGAGAGCAGCCATGAGCGCCGACAACTCCTCGGGCCCGCTCGTCACGCGATCGTTCGTCGTCCTGACCGCGACGTCGCTGGTCTTCTTCGTTGCGGCCGGCGTCGTGTTGCCGGTCGTCGCCCCGTTCGCGACCGGACCGCTGGGAAGCGATGAGGTCGGCGCCGGCTTCGCCTACGGTGCGTTCTCGATCGCCGCGCTCCTCCTCCGGCCGGTGGTCGGCTGGGCGGCGGACCGATTCGGTCGGCGGCCGTTGCTCATCGTCGGCGCTCTCATCTCGGTCGGTGCGCTCGCCTTCCACCTCGTCGTCGATTCGCTTGCGCTGTTCATCGTCGCTCGGGCGATCCTGGGCATCGCCGAGGCGTTCTTCTTCGTCGCGGTGATCGCGGCCGGGGCCGACCTGTCGCCACCAAACCGTCGCGGCGAAGCGCTGAACCTCCTGTCGCTGTCGGTTTACGTCGGTGTCGGGATCGGGCCGGCGATCGGTGAGCTCGTGCTCAGGGCCGGCGGGTTCTCCGCGGTGTGGCTGGTCGCGCTCGTTCTGACGCTTGGCGCCGCCGCGATGGTTCGCGTCGTGCCCGAGACCTCACCGACCGTGCTCAAGGCGGGTTCCGGCGACGTGCCTCGGTCGCGCCTCTTCCACCCCGCGGGTGTGTTTCCCGGCCTGCTGATCCTGGCGGGCACGTCCGGGATGGCCGGGTTCCTCGCGTTCCTGCCGCTGCACGCGACGTCCGTCGGGATGGAGGGTGCCGGCCTGCCGCTGGCCCTCTACGCCGCCCTCGTCATCGGGCTGCGCGTCATCTTCGCCAAGCTGCCGGACCAGATCGGCTCCGTACGCCTGTCCGGCGGTGCGCTGGCGGTCGGAGCGATCGGTCTGGCGATCCTCGGCTTGGCGCCGACGCCGACCGGCGTCATCCTCGGCACGCTCACGTTCGCGAGTGGGATCGCGTTCCTGATGCCCGGCCTGCTGACGCTGGCCGTATCACGGGTATCGGAGATGGAACGGGGGTCGGTCGTCGGAACGGCGAGCGCGTTCCTGGACCTCGCGTTCGGCCTCGCGCCGGCCGTGCTCGGGATCCTGGCAGCACGGGTCGGGTTCGGTGGGGTGTTCCTGGCGAGCGCGGTTGCGTCGGCGCTCGGCTTCGTCGCCCTGATCGGCTGGAGCAGGACGGTGGGCCCGCAGCGTCGCGCTACGCTACCGGCATGACCGAGATCTCCCGGGTCTTCGTGGCGGGTGCCGGGCTGATGGGTCATGGCATCGCCCAAGTCAACGCCGCGATCGGCAAGTCGGTCGTCCTCTACGAGCCGGACCTCGCCCGGGCCAAGGCGGGTCGCGAGCGCATCGCCGGCAACCTCGACCGGGCGGTCGCCAAGGGGCGGTTGAGCGTGGATGAGCGGGAGACGACGCTGGAGCGGCTGGAAACGACAAGCGACATCGATGAGGTGGCCGACGCGGATCTCGTGCTCGAGGCGGTCTTCGAGGATCTCGGTGTCAAGTCCGACCTCTGGCGAGACCTCGACCGGCGCGCTCCGGGGCGCGCGATCTTCGCGACGAACACGAGCTCGATCGCGATCGGGCGCCTCGCCGGGGCGGTGGGCGCCGAACGTCGCACGCGGTTCGTCGGCATGCATTTCTTCAGCCCCGTGCCGGTGATGCCCTTGGTCGAGCTGATCCCTTCGCCGGACACCTCGGACGAGACGGTCGATTCGATCCGCGGTCTGGCAGCCGAGCTCGGCAAGCAGGTGATCGTCTCGGCGGACCGGCCGGGATTCATCGTGAACCGGATCCTCATGCCGTTCCTCGCCGAAGCGATGCGAGCGCTCGAGCAGGGGGTCGGGATGGCCGAGGACATCGACACCGGCGCCAGGATCGGCCTGAACCACCCGATGGGGCCGCTCGAGCTGGCCGACTTTATCGGCCTCGATGTCTGCCTGGGCGTCATGCGCGTGCTCGAAGACGGGCTCGGGCTCGAGCACATGCGCCCGCCCAAGGTCCTCGTGGACCTCGTCGAGGCCGGTCACCTGGGCCAGAAGACCGGGCAGGGGTTTTACGCCTATCCGCGGTCTGGCGGCTGAGGTCGGGCGCGTGGGTAGTGGCTCATTGTGGTGGCGCTGCGTGAGGTCGGGCGCGTGAGGTCCGGCACGTGAGCTCCGGCGCGTGAGTTCGACGCTCACCGAGGAGGAGCGACTGCTTCAGTCGACCGCCCGCGAATTCGCCACGCGCGAGGTGGCGCCGGGGGCGATCGGGCGCGACGAGGCGGAGCGGTACGACCGATCGTTGTTCGCCGCGATGGGCGCTCTCGGCCTGACGGCGGCCCCGTTCCCCACCGAGGCCGGCGGCGCCGGGTTCTCTTACCTGGGTTGGACGCTCGTGATGGAGGAGCTGGGCGCCGCGGACATGGCGATGGCGGTGTCGCTGTCCGTGCACATCCTGTCGCAGTTCCCGGTCGTGACCTGGGGCACGTCCGAGCAGCAGGAGCGCTGGCTACCGGCGATGCAGGCGGGCGAGGCGCTCGGCGCGTTCGCGCTCACCGAGCCGCACGCCGGGTCCGACGCTTCGACGATCCGGACGCGGGCTGAGCGCGTCGGCGACGAGGGCGGCGGTTACCGGCTCACGGGGACCAAGATCTGGATCTCCAATGCGCCCGAGGCGGAGCGCTACCTGGTCTTCGCGACGGTCGATCCAGAGGCGGGGTCGAAGGGCATCACGGCGTTCCTCGTCGAGAAGGGGATGCCGGGGTTCCGGTTCGGTGCGCACGAGAAGAAGATGGGCATCCGGGGTTGTCCGGCTGCGGAGCTGGTGTTCGAGGGCTGCGAGGTGCCGCTCGCGAACCGTCTGGGCGAGGAAGGCGAGGGCTACCGTATCGCGTTGTCCGCACTCGGCGAGGGCCGCATCTCGATCGCCGCCGCGTGCGTCGGGCTGGCACGGGCGGGTCTCGAGGCCGCGGCCAGGTACCTCGGGGAGCGCAAGGCATTCGGCGGGCCGCTGTCGGACCAGCAGGGGCTGCGGTTCATGCTCGCCGAGATGGCGAGGGACGTGGCGGCGGCGCGGGCACTCACCCGCGAAGCCGCCGCCGCCAGGGACCGCGGCGAGGCGCTGGCGGAGGTCTCGTCCCTCGCCAAATGGACCGCGTCGGACGTGGCGATGCGCGTCACGACCGACGCCGTGCAGCTGTTCGGCGGGACCGGCTACTCGCGTGAGACCGGGATCGAGCGGCTGATGCGTGACGCGAAGGGCGCCCAGATCTACGAGGGCACGAACCAGATCCACCGCGAGATCGTGGCCGCGGAGGTGCTGAAGCGAGCGGAGGCGTCGTAGCGGCGCCAGCGAGGATCCGGCGCCGCGGGGATCCGGCGCCTGCGGGGATGCGGGCGCGCTCGCCGACTGGGCCCGTCTGGAACTGGCCCTCGGTGCATGCCTTGCACCTATGGTCGAGCCGACCCGCGCAGAAGCGGGCTTGGCACGTCGCTCGGGCCTAATTTGTGCTCGGATCGTGCGTGGCTCGCCGATTCCGCCGGTGATCGACCCGCCGAGTGGGAGCTGCAGTCGACCCAGGGTGCGTCCCTTGCACCGATGGCATGAAGCTCAGCGAGTTCACCGCCCCTACGGGATTGCGGCACCAGGCAGCGATCCCGCGGCCGTCCATGGGAAGCTTCGCCCGAAGCACCGTCGCATGCTCGGCGATAGCGCGGCGATTGGATCGGCCGTTGGCAACGACGACCCAGGTCGCGATCGCGACCGGACTCCATCCACGTGTCTCGGCGATGTCGGCGGCCAGCCGTCGCTTGCGATCAAGCGTTCCCATGAGCTCGTTGATATCGACGATCTCGGTCTTGAGCTCGATCACGAGCAGGATCCGGCGAGATGGATGCCAGGCGAGGACGTCGATGATCCCGCGCTCTCCGTAGATCGAGAACGAGACCTCGGGCTCAGCCGTCCAGTCGGGGAGGTCGCCAAAGAAGCGCGCTATAGATTCGTGCATCCGTGAATGGCGCGCACTCAGCAGCCGCGGAAGGTGGCCTCCCTGCCATCGCACGACGGCATCGACGCGCGCGTCGAGCGCAGCCGCGACCGCACGAAGCTTGCCGACCGGCACCGATGCCAGGCGGCCATGCTCGATGCGAAGAACGACCCAGCGGGAGACTCGTGCTCGCGTGGCGAGATCCGACTGTCGCCAACGTTTCTTGATTCGGATGGCGCGCAGCGTCCAGCCGATCCGCTGGTCATCCATCCAGCCAGCATGGCGATCGGCGCTCAACCGGCGCTTATCCGAGGCACCGGCGTAGACTCGGGTCATGCACGTCCCCA
>JBIOWA010000042.1:0-2776 GCA_044868045.1 Candidatus Limnocylindrales bacterium | reverse complement strand
AGGACGTCGACGATGTCGCCCGGCATCAGCCGGACCATCAGGAAGATGATGATCGAGATCCCGACGATCGTCGGGATCATGAGGAGAAAGCGGCGACCGATGAATCCGAGCATCAGTTCCTGGTCCTGGGATCTACGTCGGTTCTTACCGGCGTCCCGTGCACGATGCGTTGCGACCGGAGGCCGGCTCTGCCGGCCGGGAGGTCACTCCCGGCCGGCCGGTGCAGCCCCCTGAAGGAGAGGGCTGGTGGGGGAACCATGGGTTCCCCCACCTACTACGCCACCCAGGCGGTCTTCAGGCCGGTGTTGAAGTCGCTGAACGCGACGTACATGTTCTTGACGCGCTTGCGCACGACCTGGAACTTGGAGACGGCCACGAGCGGCACCTGCAGCAGCTCCGTGAGCAGGATCTTCTCGAGCTCCTTGTACATCGCGAGGCGCTTCTTGTCGTCCAGCGTGATGAAGCCGTTGCCGACGAGACGCCACATCTTCACGTTCTTGTACTCGGGGTACCAGACCTTGTAGATGGCGTTCGCCGGGTTGAACTCCGACGTGTAGCCGTCCACGTCGCCGCGCATGCCGCGGGCGGTGAGGTCCCAGTCGAACCGGCCGGCGCCGTTGTTGGCGGCGAACGTCCCCGGCTCCTCGGCCTTGATGTTGACGTTGATCCCGATCTGGTCGAGCTGCGACTTGATCACGGCGGCGACCTGGCCGAAGTCGAGCGGCGTCGAGAAGGTCGACATCGTCACCTCGAAGCCGTTTCCGAACCCGGCCTGCCGCATCAGCGTGCGGGCCTTCGCAAGGTTGAACTTGAGGTAGTTGTTGCGAAGCTCCGCGCGGGTCAACGGCCACGGCCCGTAGCCCGGCGGCACGTGGCCCGAGTACTCGCCGAACCCGTTGTAGACGCGGTCGATGATCTGCTGACGGTTGATTGCGAAGTTCACGGCCTGGCGGACCCGCACGTCGTGCCACGGCTTGTCCTCTCCGGCCTTCTGCGTCATCTGCAGCTCGCGGAAGGCGGCGGTGAGGCCGCGGAGCACCGTGAAGTTGCTGTTGCCCTGGAACGTCTTCGCACCATCGGCCGAGAGCGTCGCCCCGTCGATCGCGCCCGCCCGCAGGGCCGCGATCCGGGCCTGCTCGTCCGGCATCGTCGGCAGCGAGAGCTGGCTCAGGTACGGAAGCCCCTTCTTGCGGTAACCCGTGTACGCCTGGTACTCGGTCCCCTGGCCCGGCGTGAAGCTCACGAGCTTGAACGGACCGGTGCCGATCCCCTCACGGCCGGCGTTGACCTGCTGGTACATGCCCTCGGGCACGATCGCCGAGTAGCGCGTCCAGGCGAGGAACCCAAAGAGGCGGGCGTCGGGCTTCTTCATCCTGAAGCGGACGACGTACTTGCTCCGCACCTCCGCCGACTCGATCGACGGGACCTGGTTGACCGTCGTCACAGCGCCCGGAAGCGGCGGGTTCAGCCACCCCTCGACCGAGTACTTCACGTCGGCGGCCGTGACCTCCTTGCCGTTGTGGAACTTCACTCCTTTGCGGAGCGTGAAGTCGATGGTCCTCGGATCGACGACCTTCCAGCTCTCGGCGAGCGCCGGACGCTGGTTGAGCTTCGCGTCCCACTCGACTAGGGACTCGTACATCGGCTCCTTGCCCCAGTGGTTCGAGGTGAGGATGGCGCCGAACGGCGCGATGTGCACCGGGTCCTGCTCCAGGGCGAACGTGATCTTGCCGCCCTTCTTCGGCGTGGCTCCAATGCGCTTCGGTGCTGCCGCCGCCGCGCCCGCCATCGAGCCGGCGGCCACTGCACCCGCACCGACGACGCCGGCCTTTACGAGCAGATCGCGACGGTTCAGACCGTTGCCTCCGCTCTCTTCCACTGTCGGAGTCTCCGACACGTCGATCCCTCCTTCCCTCGGTCGTCAGAGGATCTGACCGACCCTCGGTGCCTCTCCTTGGATGTCGTCATAGAAGACGGATTCACGGACCTGGTTGTTTGCGAGCCGGTCCATCGCGGCGCGGTCGAGCTCGACGCCCAGCCCCGGCGAGCGCGGGACGGCGAGCAGGCCGTCCGACATGTCGAGGGGCTGTGTGAGGACGTCCTCGCTCTGCAGCGGGTAGTGGGTGTCGCTCGCGAACGCGAAGGTCGACGTCGCGGCCGCGAGGTGGGCGTTCGCGATCGTCGCAGGCCCGAGCTCGGCCCAGCTCCCGATCGCGCACCACTTGCCTGCCGCCTCGGCGATCCCCGCGATCTGCCGTGCCCGCGTGAGGCCACCCGCCTCGGACGGGTAGACGACGAAGACGTCGCAGGCGTCCTGCTTGACCAGCTCGAGCGCGGAGCGAACGTCCGTGCACGCCTCGTCGGCCGCGATCGGCACCGAGACCGAGCGGCGCACCTGGGCGAGCCCCGCGACGTCGAAGTCGGGGACGGGCTGCTCGACGTACTGGAGGTCGAACCTCTCGAGGCCGCGGATCCACTTGATCGCGGCCGGCACGCTCCAGATCATGTTCGCGTCGATCCGCAGCTTGACGTCCGGCCCGACGGCGTCGCGGATCGCCGCGATCGCGTCGTGGTCCTGGCCGAAGTCGCGGCCGACCTTGAGCTTGAGCTCCGTGTAGCCGGCATCCACGAAGGCCTTCGCCTTGCGGGCGTTCGCCTCGGGCTCGTCGATGAAGAGGTAGCCGACGACGGGCACGCGATCGGAGCAGACGCCGCCGAGCAGCTCCACGACGGGAGCGCCGAGCGCCTTCCCCTTGAGGTCGAGAAGCGCGATCTC
>JBIOWA010000041.1:0-7189 GCA_044868045.1 Candidatus Limnocylindrales bacterium | reverse complement strand
AACCTGGTCCTCCTCGAGGAGGCGATAGAGAGATGAGTTCGGCTCGCACCAGCAGGCGTGCCCGGGCGTCACCGACCACCTTGACGACCGGCCCTTCTTCATAGAGAGCGATGAGCGCGAAAGAGTCGAGGCACTTTCCGCCGGCCAGCCGGGGCCGCTAGGCGATGCCCGACACCGCCGACCGCCGGGCGATCACGAGCAGGATCGGGACGACGACCAGCGCCGCCCCGAGCAGCCCGAGGATCGCGTAGCCCGCGTACGCCAGGACGACCCCGGAACCGAGGCTCGCCACCGCGGCCGAGCTCCAGATGAGCCCATCGGTCAGGCCCTGGACCCGGGTCCGCTCGGCCAGCGAGAGGCCGGTCGTCAGCAGCGCCGATCCGGCGACATACCCCAGGTTCCAGCCGTAACCGAGGAGGAAGAGGGCGATGAACAACACGGCGCCGCCGTCGGGTGGTGCCGCCGCCGCCAGCACCGACGCGAACGCCACCACGGCGAGCCCGGCCAGGATGACCGGCACGCTGCCGAAGCGGTCGGTCAGGCGACCCGAGATCGGCGATAGCCCGTACATCCCGAAGGTGTGGCCGCTGATCACCACGCCGACCGAAGTCAGGTCGTGACCGTGGTCGAACATGTGGAGTGGGGTCATCGTCATGATCAGGACCATCACGAACTGACCCGCCACGAGCGCGACGACGGCGACCGGGACGTTGGGCCGCGCGAGCACGCTGGCGACCGACGTGGCGGTCGACCCGACCGCTGCGCCCGCCTCCGCACTGTCGTGGCGCGACGACGGGTCAGCCAGCACGTACGGATCGGGGCGGAGCAGCAGCACCGACAGCAGCGCCGCCGCCCCGACGAAGACGATGGGGACGAGGTAGGGGCCGGCGAGCTCGGGTAGGCCGATCGCCAGGGCGATGTCGCCTGCCGGTGCCACGAGATTCGGACCGACCACCGCACCGATCGTCGAACCCCACACCACCAGGCCGATCGCCGAGGCACGCCGGTCCGGCGAGATGAGGTCGGCCGCGGTGTAGCGCGACAGCTGGTTCGACGCATTCCCGAATCCGATCAACACGGTGCCGATCAAGAGCAGGGGAAGGGAAGAGACGAGGATGGAGCCCGTCGCGATGAAGGCGCCCACGACGCCGACGACATAGCCGGCGGCGAGGCCGAACCGCCGCCCGCGGCGGACCATCACCCACGACAGGGCAACCGCACCGGCGGCTGCCCCAAGGACGACGGTCGCCCCGGGGGCGCCACTCCAGGCGGTGGTGCCACCGGAGATGTGCTTCGCAACGATGGTGGCGACCGTTACGGCCGCGATGTGCCCGGTGCTCCCGAGGGCCACGCCGGCCACGAGCGACGCCACGGTCCGGCGCCGAAGCCGCTCGAGCTCTGCGGGCTTGATGGGTCGAGCCTCGGCCATGACCGCCGATGGTACGAGATGCCGCCGCGGGCGGCGGTTCAGATCAGGTCGAGCGTGAGGATCTCGTACTCCGGCCGGCCGGACACGGCCAGGTCGACCAGCGCCTGGCCATCACCGCCGGCCGCCAGCTCGATGAACCGGCAGAACGCGTTGGCCAGCCGCATCTGCGCCGGTGTGCGGGCTCGCACCCGCCACAGGTCGGGCGAACCGACGACGATCGCAACACATCGCGCACGCGAGGTGGCCACGTTCAGGCGGTTGCGGCTATACAGGAAGTCCATCCCGCGGGGGGCCAGGTCGGCCGACGACGTCGTCATCGAATAGATGCTGATCGGCGCCTCCTGACCCTGGAACTTGTCGACCGTGCCGACTCTCGCCCCGGCGGGGAGGAGTCGCTGGATCGCGCCGACCTGCGCGTTGTACGGGGCCACGATCAGGATCTCGTCCCAATCCAGCGGGCGGGTCACGCCGCCGGGATCCGTCCACGAGCCGCTCACGATCGAGCGGGCGAGCTCGGCGACCGCGATCGCCTCCTGGGGAGACTCGCTGTCGGCGCCCACCGTCGGGACGGCGAACAGCCGCGGCCCGGCGCCGTCTGCGAGCGGCACGTCACTCCGGACCCCCTGGCCGACGAGGTGGGGCTCGGGCTCCAGCCGGTCGTCGTAGAACACCTCGGACGTGAACGAGCACAGGGCGGGGTGGAGCCGCCACGTCCGTTCGAGGAACAGGCCGCGATCCGGCGGGATCGTGGCCGCCCCATCCAGGACATGCGCAAGGGCCGATCGCTCGGCCCCGGGCGGGTGGGTGCCGCGGAGCGGCTGATCGAGTTGTTGGGGATCGCCGAGGAGCACCACGCTGTCGGTCGCCTGCGACATCGCGAGCACGTTGGCCAGCGAGATCTGCCCTGCCTCATCGACGAACAGGACGTCGATGGCGGCCGCCACCTTCGATGACGCCCACAGCCATGACGTGCCGGCCGCCAGGTTCGACCGGCCGTCCTCGAGTCGATGCCGAACATCGTCGGCGTCCTTCGCACGGACGACGCGGTCGTCGGCGAGCACCTGGTGCGGCTGGCCGTGCTGGACTGGCCGGACGTCGACGCCCTCGACCGCCGCGGCGCGGAGGACCTCCGCCAACAGATTCCCGATCACCTTGTGGCTCGTGCCGGTGATACCGACCCGCCGACCCGCGGCCAGCAGCGTGCAGATCATGCGGGCGCCGCTGTAGGTCTTGCCCGAGCCCGGCGGACCCTGGATGGCAAGGGTCGTGGCATCGAGCGCCATGACCAGCCGGCGTGCCGCAGCCAGGTCCGTCTCACCCGCTCGGGCGAGTGGTTCCCCGCTGGATCGACCGACCCTCGGCGGTCGACCGAGCAGGAGATCCCGCATCGCCCGGTGCGGTCCCGGACCGTCGATCCCGTGCTCCGCGACCCATTCGCCGATCTCGATGAGCCGTTCCTGGTGGGCCTGCGTCCGGACCCACGGTAGGGGGACGATGGCCCGCGGATGCGGTTTGTCCACCTCGCGCCGGATGTCGACCGTACCGCCGGCGAGGTCCTGCGCAACGACCTCTCCGGCATCCCAGCTGAATGGCGAGTCATCGGGCCGGGCCTGCTTCAGCGCCGGGTCGTAGACCTCCCTGGTCAGCTCGAAGTCCTGCGGCGGGAAGGCGTACCGCCAGGTCTGCTTGTCCTTCGCCACCTCGTCCAGCGCCTGGACCGGCTCGAGGAGGCCGATGGGGTCCGATTCGTCGACGAGTTGCTCCGGCGTGAGGTCCATCAGCCGGTGGAAGTCCCACCACATGGCCTTGTCCTCGCGGCGGTGCCAACCGAGCAGCTGGGCGAGCAGCCAGCAGGCATGGATCTCCGTCGGACGCATGCCCGGGTCGCCTGGGACGTAGTCGGGATCCGCGAGCCGGTCGACCAGTGCCTGGACCCGAGCCATGGCCTCGGTCAACTCGGCCGGCAGCGGTGTCTCACGGGGTGCGGGACGCGGGATCTCGATCCCGGTCCGGATCAGCTCGTCGCGGAGGCCCTCCAGCCAGTCGCGGAGGCGCTGGTTCGAGACGACGTCGTCACGGTTGTATCGCTCGATCCGCTCGAGGATGTCGGTTTCCGGCCGTTCGCCTTCACCCAGCTGCAGCCACGTCTCGAAGGCGACGATGCTCGAGCCGGCATCGCGCAGGTCGATCTCGCGGGTGAAGCCGTAGAACGCCTCCATCTTCTTGATCGAGTAGCTCTCGACCGACGCGCGCAGGGATTGACGCACCGCGCGCAGCAGGTCGACGAGCACCCCGTCTCGGAGCAGCCGGTCGACCTCGGCCTCCCTTGTCCCGTAGCGGCTCATCAGCCGCTTCAGGGCCGTCGGTTCATATGGCGCGTAGTGGTAGACGTGCATCGCGGGGTCGGCCTCGAGCCGCGCCACGACGTGGTCGATCAACGCTTCGAAGGCGGTCCGTTCCGCTTGCAGCGAGAACTCGCCGGCCCCATCGCGCGACCAGAACGCCCGGAACCCGCCAGCGGTATCGAGGACGCCGAACAGGTAGTCGAGCCCGTCCTCGAACGCGTACGGGTCGCCCTCGATGTCGAAGAACAGATCTCCGGGTGACGGAGGCGGCAGCGTGGCGAGACCCCGTTCCGCCTCGTACGAGCCACCCGGCGGTGGCACGAGCAGCTCGTACTTCAACCGCCCTTCGCGGCGGCCTTCGAGCTGGATGCGAGCCTGCTCGCGGACCCGGGTGAGCGCGCCCTCGGACGTGCCTTCGAGCCGTGGTTCCATCGGCAGGGCGAGATCACCGAGCGCTTCGAGCGTGCCGATCCCTCGCTCCGACAACGCCCGGCGCTGCCGCCCAGAGATCCCGGCGACCAGGCTGAGATGATCGTCCGTCCGGCGCCGCGCGGCGCATTCCATGGCCCAGCGGCAGACCTCACAATGTTCGACCGGCTCCGGGTAGGTGTCGGGGGGCGGGAAGGCGACCGGCTCGCCGGCCGCGACCGCCGTGAGGAACCGGTCCCGGGTGCTCCGGTAGTAGGCCATGTAGTCGTCGACACGGAGCCGCTCGACGGCGTGCGACGAGCCGCCCAGAACGACGTGCAGCCACGCCGGCCGGACGCCCTGGATCCGCTCCAGCTGATCGATGTACGAGCAGATCTGGAGGATGGCGCTGCCCTTCACGTGGCGTGCCAGCTTCGTGTCGGCGACTTCGTAGTGATACGGCCCCCAGACCGACGGCCGGTCCGGGTCGAGGACACGCAACAGGAAGTCGGCATGACCACGCCAAGTCCCGTCGAAGAAGGAGGCCTGATAAACGACATCGACGCCGGCTGCCATGGCGGCGATCGTCGCTCGGGCCGCTTCCCGTAGCTGCTCGCCACGATCCTCGATCGATCCGTCCAGGTCGATCCGGGCGACCTCGCGCCCGTCCGCCTCGAGCTCGGCGAGGTAGCGCTGCTCGTGCTCGAAGCCACGTTTGCGGATCACATCGAGCTCGGGATCGTCTCGCATCGGCCGATCGACGAGGCCGGCCATGGCCGCTCGCTCGAGCGCAGTCAGGTGCTCGCAGGCGAGATAGGCGACCAGATCTGTGGCGGCGTAGACGGGTTGCCCGTCGATCCACTGCACGGCTTCACCTTACCGGTCGGTCGCGTCAGCTTGCCTGTCGCGGCTCGGTCGCCCGGCTGCGCTACGCTCGAGGCATGCGCCATCGCGATCCGGAGCGACCCGATCCGGCCGAACCGTCCCGCGAGCGAATCCGCGAGACGATCGTCGAACGCCGGATCCGGGCTGCGATGGACGAGGGCGCCTTCGACGGCTTGCCGCATCAAGGGCGGCGACTACCGCTCGAGGACGACTCGCTGGCCGGCGACTGGGCGATCGCCTATCGGATGCTCAAGAGCGCGGGCGTCGCACCGCCGTGGATCGAGGCGGACAGAGTGGCCCGGGACCGGCTGCTCGAGGTCGAGAACCTCCGTGCGAGAGCCGCGACGATGCCGCGAGTCGCGCGATCGAGAGCTCGCGCCGAATTGATCGGGCTCGTGGAGGCAGCGAACCGGGCGATCGCGCTCCTCAATGCCGAGGCACCGACAGACCGACAGCACCGGCGCCCACTGGACCTTGCGGCCGAAGTCGAGCGCTTCGATCGTGCGACCGGAACCGACCGGCCGTCGGGATCGAGCTAGCGGCTGCGCCCGATCAGCTGCCGCCGAACAGGCGCCGCAGCCAGGCCATGAAACCGCCGGCTGTGTCTTTAGCGGCTCCGGTCGCACCGGTGGCTGCGTCGCTCACACGGTCTTCCGCGCCGCTGGCGGCATCACCGACCCGGTCGGCCGCGCCGCTCGCGGCATCACCGACCCGGTCGGATGTACCGCTGGCCATATCGCCTGCTCGGTCGGCGGCACCGCTGGCTGCGTCGCCGACTTGGTCGGCCGCACCGCTGGCCGCGTCACCGACCGCGTCGGACGCCTGCGTCGCCGCATCGCCCGCAGCGTCGGCGGCCTCCTCGGCCGCTCGTTCGGCGGCAGACGCCGGGTCGCGCATCGGGTCGTTCATGGGGCACCTCGCTCGTCTCGTTCGTTAACGATCGATGCACGGATGCTGGCTGGCGATGACGCGCGCGTCAAGGCGAGCGCTACGGGTGATACGGATCCGGGTCAGTGCGTCCGCCGCGTATAGCCGCAGACCGGGCAGGTCGCGACGCCGCGAGTCGGATCGATCTCGAGGAAGCTGGCGCACCCGTTGGTGCGGCAGTAGGGCCGCGCTGCGCTCGCGGCGGCTTGGGATGAGGCGCGTCGGCGCAGCCGACGCATGGAACTCGCGCGACCTGCGTACGTCGCGGTCGCGGAACGGGACATCATTCGGTTGTTCTTCTTGTTCTTTCTGGCGCGACGCAGGCGGTTTGGCCTGCGCTGCAACCCTTTGTTCCACGCTCTGCATAGCCCGAATCGGGCGCGAGCGTTCATCTAGTGGTCCGGGCGGCGTATCGGGAGCGTCCGTTGTCGAGGCGCTCGACCGCGGCCGTCGCTGCGGACCGGTGACGAACAGATCATAACCCAGGTTCGACGCGGGCGTCGACGGGACCATTGGTGGCCGACGATCGGGACTTGCCGAAATCGGCCTTGCCAGCCGCCGTCATGGGTCTACCATGCATGAGCCGCGTATGCGCGGCCGTGGAGCATCGAGGGAGGCACTCGCCATATGACTGCACCGAGTCCGAGCGCGCCACCACCGCCAGCCGCGCCCATGTCGGGTCTCGTCTACGCCGACGTTCCGAATCGGGCCATCGCGTACATCATCGACGTCATCCTGGTCGGGATCATCGCCGGGATCATCAATGGGATCCTGTCCGGGATGGGCCTGAACGTCGTGACGATCAGTTCGGCCGGCGCCATCGAGGTGAACTACGCGGGCGCCTTGATCCAGGGGATCATCGGGCTCGTCATCAGTGCCGCGTACTTCATCTATACGTGGACGTCGATGCGAGCGACCGTCGGTATGCGGATACTCGGCATGCAGATCGGTAATGCCGGCGACGGGAAGACCCTGACCACTGACCAGGCGATCCGGCGCTACCTGGCCCTGTCGGCCCCGAGCATCCTCGCCCAGGTCCTGTTCCCGCTTCCGCTCCTGGGGGCCCTCGTCGGCCTGATCGCGTTCGGCTGGTTCATCTACCTGATCTACACCACCGCCAACAGCCCCACGAAGCAGGGTTGGCACGACGTGTTCGCCAACACGCAGGTGGTCAAGGCGGCCAAGTCGGTCTGAC
>JBIOWA010000040.1:0-2387 GCA_044868045.1 Candidatus Limnocylindrales bacterium | reverse complement strand
CCCGCGCCAACCGTGAGATCCAGGTCGGCGTCGTCAAGCCGGAGCGACGCTCGCTGGACGTGACGCTCTCCTTCACCGGCGACGTGCTCCCGAGCCGGCAGGCCCCGATCTTCGCCAAGACGTCCGGATACATCCGGGCGATCCACGTCGAGCGTGGACAGTTCGTGAGGGCCGGCGCTCTCCTCGTGGAGATCGACCCGACCGAGATGGAGAACGCGCTCGATCAGTCGCGGGCCGCCCTGGCTAGTGCCGAGGCAGGCCTGCAGGTGGCACGCTCGAACCTCGAGTCGACGAAGGCGAACCTGCTGAACCAGCAGGCGCTCCTGGCGAAGGCCCAGGCGGTGCTGGCGAACGACAAGCGACAGGCCGATCGGCTGACCGAGCTGTTTGCCAAGGGGCTCGTCGCCGCCCAGGACCGGGACAACGCCCGCACGTCGTACGAGGCGTCACAGGCCTCCGTGAGCGCGCAGCAGGCCCAGGTCGAGGCGGCCCGGGTTCAGATCGCGACGACCGAGAGCCAGGTCCGCCTGGCCGAGACCCAGATCGAGCAGCAGCGGTCCGCCCAGCGGATGGCGCAGATGCGTGTGGACGACACGCGAGTCGTCGCCCCGTTCAGCGGATTCATTTCCCAGCGAAACCTCGATGTCGGCGCCGCGGTGAGCAATCAGGCCGCGGCCACCAGCAACGCGTCGATCGGGATCCTGATGCTGCAGGATATCAATCCGGTCAAGGTCCAGCTGGAGGTGCCCGAGCGCGACGTGGCGCGAGTGGGGGTCGGCAACGTCGTGCGGCTCACGACCGACGCGTATCCCGGGCGGCAATTCTCGGGCAAGGTGACGCGCGTCGTCCATGCGCTCGACCCTCGCACCCGCACCATGGGCCTGGAGGTCGACATCCCGAATCCGGATGACCTCTTGAAGCCCGGGATGTACGCGCGGGTGGACCTGCTCATCGAAGTTCGCCGGGACGCCTTGCTGGTGCCGCTCGAGGCGCTCACGGGCGCCGAAGGCCGGCCGACGGTGATGATCGTCCGCGACGGCAAGGTTGCCCTCACGCCGGTGGAGCTCGGACCGACGGATGGGCCCGTCGTCCAGGTCACCAAGGGCGTGGGGCCGGACACGGAGATCATCCTCCAAGGCAAGGATCTCGTGCGCGAGGGCACGGCCGTCCGGACCGTCCCGGCCAAGGTCTACTAAGGCGGGGATCGCACATGTGGCTGACCCTCATCGCGGTTCGTAACGCGATCGCGGTCCTGATGGCGTCCCTCGCCGTCGTCGTCCTGGGGGCCACGTCGCTGAGCCGCCTGTCCATGGATCTGTTCCCGAACATCAACCAGCCGGTGGTGACGATCGGCACCATCTACACTGGTGCCAATGTGCAGGACATCGAGAAGACGGTCACCTACCCCATCGAGAAGACGGTCAGCGCGGTCCCGGGAGTGCACCACGTCGAGTCCCGCAGCCGCCCGGGGATCTCGGCCGTCCAGGTCTGGTTCAACTACGACGCCGATCTGAACGCCGGCCAGAACGAGATCATCCAGCGGATCCAGCAGATCAGCAACACCCTCCCCTCCGGCATCAAGCAGCCGTTCATCGTGAAGTTCGACCTCTCGAACATCCCCGTGTGCCTGCTCACGGTCTCGGGCGGCGGCTTCGACGAGAAGCAGCTCTACGACATCGCCTACAACACGATCGAGCCCCAGATCGAGCGGATCAACGGCGTGGCCTCCGCCGGCGTCGACGGCGGCAAGATCCGCCAGATCGCCGTCAACCTGAACCGCGACCTCCTGTACGCGAAGGCGATCTCGGTCCTGGATGTCGTGCGGTCGGTCAACGATTCGAACTTCCTCATGCCATCGGGCGACGTCCGGATTGGCTCGGTCGACTACAAGCTGCTCACCAACAACCAGTTCCAGCTCGTGAAGCCGATGGAGGACATCGTCGTCCGGAAGGTCGGCGACATCCCCGTCCGCGTCCGCGATCTCGGCTACGTGTCCGACTCGTACGAAGAGCAGTCGAGCGTCGTCCGGGTCAATGGCGAGCGCGCCGTCTATCTGCGGGTGAACAAGCAGCCGTCCGCGAACACCATCGAGGTGGTGGACCAGGTCAAAGCCCTCCGGCCCAAGCTCATCGGCGTGCCGCCCGGGGTCTCGGTCGGGCTCACGTTCGACCAGTCCACGTACATCCGGCAATCGATCAACAGCCTCTGGCACGAGTCGCTTCAGGGCGCCCTGCTGGCATTCCTGGTCATCCTGGTGTTCCTCCGGAGCTTCGTCTCGACGGGCATCATCTTCGTGGCGATCCCCCTCTCGATCCTCTGCACGCTGATCGCGATGTACTTCCTCGGCCAGACGCTGAACATCTTCACGCTCGGCGGGCTGGCCCTCG
>JBIOWA010000039.1:0-15039 GCA_044868045.1 Candidatus Limnocylindrales bacterium | reverse complement strand
CGGCCGACAGGATACCAGAGGACCGGAGCCCGGTCGCCCGGGCCCCGTCCCGTTCCTAGCGCGGCCGGAGCACGTAGAGTTCGTCAACGGCGACCGTCGGCCGGCCACTGGTGCCGAGAGCCTGGATCCTCAGCGTATGGGTGCCGTTCGGCACGTTCCGTGCAAACACCATGTCCCGTGCCGCGAACCCGCTCCGGTACAGGTCGACGGTGGTCACGAGGTGGCCGTCGATGAAGACCTGCGCTTTGCCGCGCGTCGGTCCGACGGGCCCGGCCCAGGCGATGGCGGACCCACTGAAGGTGATCGTCGCCGTGGCGCCGCGAGTCTTCGTGTAATGCACCCTGTGGCCAAGGTACGCGACATGCGACGCGATCGACCACGAACTCGACCAATGGATCGCGCTCGACGAATCGGCCAGCGCAGCTGCTCGGAACGCTGCGGACGTGACCCAGTCACCGATGGTGGCGGCTCGGTCGATCGCCCTGACGCGGAACCGGATCGTGACGCCGGCTGGCACCGTGCGCCGTGACAGGCTCGACGTCGCGGATGCGAGCTCGACTGATCTCCATGAGCCGTCCGCAACCCGAACCTGCAGCTGATAGCCACGCAGCCCGTTGTCGCTTGAGGCGAGACCCCAGTCCACGAGGACTGGCACTCCGGAGGTCGGCACCACCGAGGAGGCCGACAACTTGATGATCGGGCGACTCGCCCTTGGTGGATGAGCCGATTGGGTTTGCTTCGGCGGCTTGGTCGGCGTCGCCGTGGGTTCCGGGGTGGGAGCGGACGTTGGCGACGGCGTCGCGTCCGGTACGGTCGTGGGGGTAGAGGTTGGGACATCCGTCAACGACGGCGACGGTTCGGCGGCGGGCCCCGAGGTCGGATCGGCGCTTGGATTCAGCGTCGATGTCGAGGTCTGGCCTGGGGTCGGGGTCGCTGGCGGTGTCGGGGTCGGCCCCGGCGTCGGCGATGGGCTCCGGGTCGGAGCCGGCGTCGATAGCGGCGTCGCGGAAGCATGAGTCGCGGGCACCGGCGTCCCGGCGATCGCGGTGCCTGGCCCGTACAGCCAATCGGTGAACCCGAATATGCGCCCGAACGGTGCTCCGGAGACCGGCTGCGAAAGCCCACATCGGGAGTTCGTGACGTATGTCACGTAGCGGTCGACCGAGGAGTAGTTGAGGTTGCCCAGCCGTCCCCGCCATTGGGCGTTCCGGCAGACCTGACGCTCATTGACCGTCCACGCGGGGTAGCCAGCCCTGCTGAGTAGCTCTGCCTGGATGACGTAGCCCTGCGCCGCCTCGGCGGGATAACCAGCGATCGTCGGGAAGATCGTCCGGCTGCTGTCCTCGACGGCAGCCCCTTCCTTGCGGGGATCGGTACACGACGCCGGATTGATCTCGTAACCGACCGGGCACGACCAGATCGCCTGGTAGCTGCCCGTGCGGACGAACGACGAGGAGCCGTCGCCATAGTCGCGAAACAGCGCCCAGTCGCGAGCCAGGCCGGTCCCGTCGCCGAGGTAGGCATCGGCCGCGATCAGGCTGGCCAGGGCGAAGGTGCCCCAGTTGTTCGACGTATCCGCCGCCGTTTTGGCCAGCACGTGCCAGCGCGAATGACTCGAAGGAAAGTCGCGCGTTCGGATTGCCGACACCCAGGCCACGAATGCCGCATCGCGGTAGCCGATGTAATCCGCAGCCAGAACGTAGGCGCCGAGCTGACGGCCGAGCGACAGGATCGCGTTCCCGCAATCGCGAGCTGTGGCGCGAGACGTCTCGATGAGCGCGATCGCCTTGGTCCGGTAGGCCGCCTGCCCCGTCCGGGCGTAGACCAGTGCTGCGGCCAAGGTGACGCCCGGATGCTGCCGGCTGCTCGCGTTGCAGGTGATGTCCGGTATGCCCGGCGAGGCGTCGGCGGCGGCTTTCAGCGCGGTCCAGGCGGCGCCGGTGGTGGGTCGCGAGAGGATCTCGGATCGCGACACCAGGAGAAAGTCAGTCGCCGCCGAGGTGCTACTCAGCCGGGCGACGGCGAAGATCGTGACGAACACCAGCGTGAACGCCAATGCGTTGACGACCAACGCGGGGATGATCCGACGAGACGCCCACTGGGCGCCGTTTGCGACCGCCGACATGATGCTCCTCTCTACCTGGACGCCGCTGGGGCGGCGAACGAAGGCTGTCCGGGCATGGCGAAGCACGACCCGGGTTGTGAACAGGGAGCTGGGGGACCCGCTGGAGCGCGGGGATCTGGGGGACGGCGGCCGTCAGGGGCTCAATGGCGGCGAACGGACGCCGGAGGACTCCCTGCGGCGGTCATTGTCGCAGACATGACGGTGGCATGTCAGATGCCGTCCCGATCATCACAACGATATTGCAGTCTTCCGGTGCGCCCGTGCACCGCGAAGGTCGCCTAGAGTCGGTGCAGCTCGAGGAACATCCGAACGGCCTCGGCGACCTGCTGATAGCTGTTCTCGCCGTGAATCAGTCCGAAATGAGAATGCGCCCCAAACGGCTCGTATTCCGCCCCGAGCCAGTCGGCCAGACGTTCGGCGTCGTCGAGGGCCACGGCCCGGTCGAGGCCGCCACCGATGACGAGCCTCGGCACCTCGGACACGACCCGTCGGTCGACCGGGATGCCGGCCAGCACCTGACGACGGGCGGCACCCGCCTCATGCGGCTTCTGGCCGAGCAGATGCTGGATGCGAAGCACGTCGGCGAGGGTCAGGTCGCGGTCATCGCGTAACAGCTTTTCGGGGAGCGTGTCCCAGCCGATGACGCTCCGGCCGTAGACCTCCGGTACTTCCCGCAGCTCGTATGACCGGACCGGCGGGCGGAGGTCGCGTGGCAGCTGGGCGCCGATCAGCACGAGACCGGAGATCGCCACTCGTTCGGCGGCCTTGAGCGCCAGCAGCCCGCCCATGCCGTGACCGATCGCGACGGTCGTGGGACCCAGCCGGTCGAGGGCGGCGACCACGTCCTCGAGGTACGAGTCGAATGACAGCGTCGACGGATCGGCAGTCTGCGACCAGTAGTGGTTGCGCAGGTTGACCGCGTGACCCTCCCAGCCGCGCCCGGCGAAGTAGCCGAGAAAGCGTTCCCACACCCACGACCCGGCAAGCTCGCCGTGGACGAACATCAGCGGCTTGCGCCGCGACCTGCGCTCCGGGAGCCACGACTCGATGTAGACACCTCGATCGTGCAGCTCGATCTCGTCCTTGCGGACCGGCCGGCCGTTCGTCGGTGGGATCTGGCCGCGGGACAGGATCGGTTCAGGGATCGGGTCGGGCATCCGGTTCACCATTCGTGCGGGTTGATCACCAGGCCCGTCAGGGCCTTGGGATAGAAATACGTCGACTTCTGCGGCATCACGTCGCCATCCTGCGCCACAGCCTCGATCGCCGCGATGGGCGTCGGCTCGAGCAGGAATGCGGCGTCGACCCCCGTGTCGGCGTCGACCGCCGCGACGGCCTCGCCGGCCGACTTGGTGTAGCCGATGGCGCCCGTCTCGACGGCTTCGTCATCGATCGCCGCGAGCTGACGTAGGGCAACGCCAAGCAGCGTGACGTCGAGCGACCGAAGGGCTTCGCCGCCCGGCGGGAGCAACGACGCGAAGGCGGACCGTCGGGCGGTGAGGACCGCACCGCCGCCCCTCGTCCAAAGCCCGAACCTGCCGCGACCCCCCTCATGCTGCGCACCGGCGAACGCGTCCACGACGGCGGCAGCGGAGGCGACCGGTACGATGTCGAACAGGTCGGCCGCTCCCGACAGCAAGCGCGCCGCGCCCTCGTCGCCGAGCCCGTGCACCAGACGGTGCGTTGGCAGCACGGTGAGTGGCTGGCCGGTCGCTTCCAGGAGCAGGACCAGCAGGTAGTCGAACGGCGGGTCCTCCTCGCACGACCGAGACATCCGCCGCTCGTCCCGGTACTGCAGTGCGGTCTCGTAGCGGTGATGCCCGTCGGCGATCGTGATCGGCGAGGCTTCAGCCGCAGCCAGCATTGATCGCACCACCGTTGCCATCGGACCGTCGCCATCGGCGACCACCGGCCAGAGTCGGTGCTGCACGCCGTCGTCGTCCGAAACGCCGACCTCGGCCCGTGCGGCCACGACCGCCGCCAGGCGCTCGGCGGTACCGCCGCTGGGATCGTCGAACAGGCCCATGACGGGGCTCGTGTTCACCCCAGTCGCGCGGAGCAGCTTGTAGCGATCCTCGCGAGGTCCGCTCAGGGTCCGCTCGTGCCGCAGGATGCCGCCCTCGCAGCCGAGCGGCTCCAGTCGAAGCCGCGCGAAATACCCGCGCTGGGTGCGCTCGACCTCCATACCGGGCACGCGGTACGTCTGCTCGTAGACGTAGATCGACGGATGGGGGTCCTTGCGCAGCGTCCCGTCCGAGCGCCACGCGGCGAGCGTGCGGGCGGCCCGCCGGTAGCGGTCGTCCGGTCCGTCGCCGGTCTCCTCGGCGGGCAGATCGAGCCGGACGACGTTGGCTGGGTGTCGCGCGATCAGCCGTGCTCGTTCATCTGGCCCGATGACGTCGTACGGTGGGGCGACCACGGCGGCAAGGTCCCCGACGCTCGACGGGTCGAAACGCAGGGCACGAAATGGGCGGAGTATGGGCACGAATCCCTCGGGATGGCGGGCGCACGGGCCCTCGGTCACGGGACGCTCCCATCGTACGATAGGTCTCGATCTGGCGGCCACGAGGGGTAGCCCCTGTGCCGACGCAGCCAGACGCAACTTTCACGGGGGGTCAGGCGTCCTTGCTGCGACCATCCCCCATTGACTTGAGCTCGGGAGTCCGCGTGCGTCATCGACCGTCGACGAGGGTCCGCCACACCTCGCGAGTCATCGCCGTCGTGACTGCCCTTGCGCTCGCCGTCCTAGTCGGCGCAGCGCCGGCTGCCGCGGCGACGGTGTTCGCGGCGGTCCCCCCGCCCGCCGGCCTGACGTTCGAGGCGGCGGTCCTGCTCGACGGCCATACCCGGGTCGGCTCGTGGATGGCGATCGACGTCCATCTCAAGAACGATGGCCCGCCGATCGCGGGTGAGCTCCGGCTGACCGGCGGCGCGCAGGGCAAGACCCGGTTCGGGACCGTCGTCGACATCCCGACCCAGTCGGACAAGACCTACCGGCTCTACGCCCAGCCGCCGGGGTTCGGACGCGAGCTCGAGATCAGCCTGGTGAGCGGCGCCTCGACGATCGCGACGACCACCGCCAAGTTCTCGATCCACGACCCGAGCCAGCTCGTCGTGGGCATCGTCGCGGAGCGACCGGGCGACATCATCGCCGACCTCGACCTCTTGCCGAACATCAACAACGTCAAGCCGGTGGCGATCGCCCTCGATCCTGCCGGGCTGCCCAGGCGCATGGAAGCGTGGGGCGCGTTGGACCGCCTGATCTGGCAGGACACCGATTCCTCCCGGCTGGAAGGAGATCAATTGGCCGCGATGCGCGGATGGATCGCCGGCGGTGGCCGTCTCATCATCGCGGGCGGCACGACCGGGCCGTCGAGCCTCTCGACCTTCCCCGACGATCTCCTGCCGTACCGTCCGACGTCGACCACGGATGTCGCCCCCGCGTCCCTCAATGCGTTGCTGGGCGAGCTGCCCGATGGGGCGACCGACCTACCGGCTCTTGCCGGGACCCTGACGGAGGGGCGTTCGCTTGCCGCTGTCGGCGATCAGACGGTCGCCGCGGAGCGGACCTACGGCAGCGGCAAGATCACGATCGTCGGCTTCGATCCGACTGCGGCATGGCTCAAGGGGACGAGCGTCGCCGAGAATCTCTGGCGCCGGCTGATCCCGAGCCGGGCTTCGGGCGGCCCCGTCGCGGGGGACGACAGCCAGATCGTGCAGGCCGCGTCGCAGCTGCCGTCCCTGGCACTGCCGCCGATCGGCGGCCTCATCGTCCTCCTCGGTGGCTACATCCTGCTGATCGGGCCGATCAACTACCTCGTGCTGCGGCGGCTCGACAAGCGCGAGTGGGCGTGGATCACGATGCCGGCGCTGATCGTCGCGTTTGCCGTGGGCGCGTATGGCTTCGGGACGTTGCTGCGGGGCAGTGACCTGATCATCAACGAGGTCGCCATCGTCCGCGGTGCCCCTGGCGCCACCGAGGGCCTGGCCCAGGCCTACTTCGGCGTGTTCTCGCCGACACGTGGCTCGTACCAATTGCGCGTTCCCGGCGGAGCCCTCCTTTCATCGCCGGTCAGCGGCGACTTCTTCAGCAGCGACGGCACCCAAGCCAGCCTCGACGTCCTCCAGGGCGATCCTGCGCGCGTGCGCGACCTCGGGGTCGGGTTCGGCTCGCTCCGCACGGTCCGGGCCGAGAGTGCGGTCACGGTTCCGTTGATCGAGGCCGACCTGCGCCTGGAGGACAGCCGGCTGCTGGGCACGGTCACGAACAAGTCCAATGAGCGCTTGCTGGCGCCCGCCGTGGTCCTCGGCGGGACCGTCGCCAAGCTGTCCGATCTGGCGCCCGGCGCCACCGCGAAGGTCGACGTCGCGATGCAGGTGGCCCAGCCCGGCCAACAGCTGTCGGACAGGATCGTCGGACCCGTTTTCTTCGGCGATCCGCGTCAGCTCGGCGAAGATTCGGCCAGGCAGTACGCGCGCCACACGATCATCGATCAGCTCAGCTTCGACCCGAACTTCGGATTCACCGGCCAGCTGCCGGCCGACGGTGCGGTCGTCCTAGCCTGGGCAGACCACGACCTCATCCCGGTTGAGATCGAAGGGCAGGTGCCACGGCGGATGGGAAACGTCCTGTGGTTCATCCCGTCCGACATCACGGTCCACGGCAGGACCACGTTCCGCAACGACCTGCTCCGCAGCACCGTGGTCACGACGGACGCGGCGTTCTTCAGCAAGGACCCCATGACCATGAGCTTCGGGCGCGGATCGGTGGACCTCTCCTACCAGCCCATCGGGTTCAAGGGTCGCATGAATGCCTCCGAACTCCGCTTCGGCTTCAACTTCGGGGAGATCGGGCTCCCGGTCGATCCGCAGACGGTCGAACCGCTCGACACGGTCCCGCCAACATGCGGCAACCCGCCGCAAGGAAAGTGCGTCCAGCCCGTCTTCGACGGGATGCCCGAGATCGAGTTCTACGACCTGACGACCTCGACCTGGCGCCGCCTGCCGCACCTCAACGGTGGGTCGCGATACGCGATCGCCGACGCCGCGCGGTACGTGGACCCGACCACTGGTGGCGTCCTTGTGCGATTGATCAATTCGGCCAATGATCAGATCGGGATCCAATTCGACATGGCGATCACCGGAGACGTCGAATGAGCGAGATCGTTCGCACCGACGGCCTCGTGAAGCGATACGACGGGACACTGGCCGTCGCCGGCGTCGACCTCGCGGTCGATGAAGGCGAGATCTTCGGTCTCGTGGGCCCCAACGGGGCCGGCAAGACCACGACGTTACGCATCCTGGCGACCCTCCTTGCGCCGTCGGCGGGGACCGCCGAGATCGCCGGCATGTCCGTCACCCGGAACCCCGATCAGGTTCGCCGCGTCATCGGCTTCATGCCCGACGCTTTCGGTGTATACGACGACATGAAGGTCTGGGAGTACCTCGACTTCTTCGCCCGTTGCTACGGCATCGCCCCGACGGCGCGGCGGCGGGTGATCTCTGACCTCCTCGAGCTCGTCGACCTGGCCGACAAACGCAACGCCTACGTACAGACGCTGTCGCGCGGCATGCAGCAGCGGCTGTGCCTCGCCCACGCGCTGGTCCACGATCCACAGGTCCTGCTGCTCGACGAGCCGGCGTCCGGCCTCGATCCGCGCGCGCGTGTCGAGTTGCGCGAGCTGCTGCGCGAGCTGCGCTCGATGGGCAAGACGATCCTGATCAGCAGCCACATCCTCCCCGAGCTCGAGGAGCTGTGCACGAGTGTCGTGATCATCGACCAGGGCCGGGTGCTGGCGCAGGGTCGTGTCAGCGACATCGAGCGCCGGCTGCGGTTCGGAGCCGTCCTGCGGGTCCGACTCCTCCTGGAGGGCGAGGCGCTCGACGCCGCGCGCGAACGGTTCGCGACCGATCCGGATGTGGCGTCGGCGACGCTGCTGCAGGACGGCACGATCGAGCTCGGCTTCCGCGGAGATGACGCGGCCTCGGCGCGGCTGCTCGCGGCGTCGGTCGCCGCCGGGTTGCCGATCGTGAGCTTCGCTCGTGCGGCCAGCGACCTGGAAGAGCTCTTCCTCCAGGTGACCGCGCAAGAGCCGGTTGCGGCAGCGTAGGAGGAACGATCGATGACGGACTGGGTTGTTCCCGCCCCCGCGTTGCCCTCGGGTCGGCGCGCACCGACCTTCGGACGCGTCGTCGGGGGGATCATCGCCATCGGCGTCAAGGAGCTTCGCGGCCGCATGCGCGGTCGCCGGGCCTTCGTGATCCTGACGATCTACCTGGGCCTGCTGGCCGTCTTCGCGTTGATGGTCGAGCGGATCATCGAAGCCAACTATTCGAGCGGCTTCGGAGGGGTCGCGGCGAACGCCAGCGCCTCGATCGGCCAGGGCATCTTCGCGGCCGTGCTGATGCTGATGACGCTGCAGGTCGCGTTCCTCGCCCCATCGTCGACTGCGGGCGCGATCAGCCTCGAGCGCGAGAAGCAGACGCTCGAATTGCTCGTCACGACGCCGATCAGTTCCTTCGCGATCGTCATCGGGAAGCTGCTGTCGGCGCTCATCTACGTGTTCCTCCTGATCGCGGCGTCGATCCCCTTGATGGCCGCAGTTTTCGTCTTCGGCGGCGTAGGCCCGGAGGACATGATCAAGGGCTACATCGTGCTGATCGTGACGGCGATCGGCCTCGGGTCGTTCGGGCTGTTGTGCTCGAGTCTGGTGAAGCGGACCACGGCCGCCACCGCCATCACGATCTTCGGCGTCCTCGCCATCACCATCGGGACCGTCTTCATCCTCGGCTTCTGGCAGGCCATGAGTGGCTTCGACCAGAACGGCAACCGCCGGGCCGGGCCGTTCGGCATCCGCTCCCCCGCCCCGCTTGCCTGGGTGAATCCCTTCATCGCGGAAGCCGACGTCCTGTGCGGCACGGAGTCGACCTTCGGCGGAGGCTGGTGCGGCCTCGTGTCCGGCCTCGTGCCGACCAATGAGGGCGTGATCTTCACCAACGATCCAGGCGTGGGCGTGCCTCCCATGCCCGTGCCGATGCCGGTCGGCGTGCCCGAAAAGGGCTTCGTCCCGGGCGGCGGACCGGTGTTCATGGGCAATGACGTCGTCGTCGTGGACGGCGGCGGAGCCATCGAACGGCGAGCGCTTGCGGACGAGGTCGCAGTCGATCCCAACCAGCCGTTCGGCGTTCGCCGCGACGGCCTGTGGACGCGAAGTGTCGCGACGTGGCTCGTCCTCTCCGCGATCTTCATCATCCTGTCGGTCCAGGCCGTATCGCCGACGCGCCGCTGGCGGTTGCGCCGGGGCGCTCGAGCCCCGAAGGCGCCTGCCGCATGACTCGTCGCCTCCGGATGCCGTCCGTGCCGCGTGGTCTGGCGGGTCGCGGCCATGACCCCGGGATCGTGATCCCACCCGATCCGCGGCAGCTGGCCGGGCCGCTCGACCCTTCGCTCGAGTCGATCCGTGGCTCGCTTGCGCCGCATCGGCGACGACTGTGGTTCCGACGGATCGTGCGGCGCGGATGGATGGCGCTCGCAGCGATCGCGATCGCCGAAGCCGTCCTCTGGACGGTCGCCCGGTTCATCCCGATCGAGCTTGCCCCGGTCATCGCGGCCGCGATCCCGGTCATGGCCCTGCTCGCGCTGCTCGCCGCCACACTGGTCGCCCGGCCATCCCTCGGTGCGACAGCCCTCGCGGTCGACGTGGAGGGCAGGCTCGGGGACCGCGTGTCGTCCGCCCTCGAGCTGGCCATCGCCTATCCCGACTCGGCGACACCACCGACGAGCGATCTCGATCTCGATGACACAGCGGTCGTGGCGATCGACGACGCGGCGGAGACCGATCGATTCGTCCGTCGTCAGCGCCGCGACGCGTTGCAGGCCGTGCGTACCGCACCGCGACTGTTCACACCGCGCTTCTCGCGGAACCCCGCCTTCGCCACGATCGCGGCGATCGTCCTGCTCGTTCCGGTGCTCGTCATCCCGAACCCGCAGGACGCGGTGATCGCGCAGCAACGCGACGTCCGCGAGGCCGCCGATCGCCAGGCCGATCGCCTCGAAGACGTCGCTCGCGATCTCGAGAACAAGGGCCGCGATGCCGAGGATCCGCGCACGCGGTTGGCCGAGGAGCTCCGTGAGCTGGCACGCAACCTGCGCGAGAAGCCCGACGAGCTTGCCGTGAACCTGCGGCAGCTGGGGGCGGTCGAAAGCGATGTCCGTGCGCGGATCGACCCGTCGACCGAACAACGTGCGTCGGCAATGACGTCCCTGGCCCGGTCGTTGTCACGGGCCGCCACGGGCAACCCGCAGGCGAACCGTGATGGCGATCCGCAGAAGACCCGGGAGGACCTCGACAAGCTCGCCGAGAAGCTCGACTCGATGACTGACGCCGAGAAGCGGGACGTCGCCCGACAGCTGGCAGAGCTGCAGTCGACGGCAGCCAGCGCCGACGGGGCTGCGGCCACCGCCCTCCGCGACGCCGCGCAGAGCCTTGCCCAGGGCGATACGGCGGGTGCAAAGTCGGCGCTCGATCGGCTCGGAGAGGCGCTCAAAGGTGCCCAACAGAACATCGCCACGAACCGGGATCTCGCCCAGGCGGCGTCGCGCCTGCAGGACGCACGGCGCGACCTGGCAGATGCTGGTCGGCAGGGCCAGGGCCAGGCGCAGCAGGGTCAAGGCCAGGGCCAGGGGCAAGGCCAGGGCCAGGGGCAACAAGGCAGCCCGCAGCCAAGCGGTCAGGGGCAAGGTCAGGGGCAGGGGCAAGGCCAGGGTCAGGGGCAGGGCCAGGGTCAGGGGCAAGGGCAGGGCCAGGGGCAAGGGCAAGGACAGGGTCAGGGTCAGGGGCAGGGGCAAGGTCAAGGCCAGGGGCAGGGGCAAGGGCAAGGCCAGGGTCAGGGCCAGGGTCAAGGCGCGATCGGCGGCGGTGGATCGAATGCCCGCTCGCTCGGTTCGGGCCTCGGTGGCAATGCCCGACCGGGCGCCCCGACCGGGGCGAATCGCGCCGCCCAGCTCGGCGAGGACCTGTCGTCGGTATTCGCCCCCTTCGATCGACTCGGCAAACCCGGCGATCCCTCGTATGTCGCCGGCACCGGCGGCGACGGCCAGACCCAGCAGGGCAACGGCACCGGAAGCGGGACCAACAACGGCGTGCTGACGCCGTATCAGCAGGTCTATTCCGACTTCATGAACTACGCGCAGACGTCGCTCGATCGCGGCTACGTGCCGCTTTCGATCAAAGACTACGTGCGCGATTACTTCAGCTCGCTCGACCCGTCGAACTGAGTCCGTCGACTCGACGCTCGGCACACAGACCCGGAGGCCTCATGGAAGCGCCCCTCGCCAGCACGATCGATCCTACCGAGCGACTCGCGCCCGAGGCGTTCGCCGAACGGGCCCAGGCGATCGAACGCGAGGTCGGGCGCGTCATCGTCGGTCAGCGCGAACTGGTCCGCCAGACAATGACCGGGTTGCTCGCGAACAGCCACGTGCTGCTCGAAGGCGTCCCGGGCCTCGGCAAGACCATGCTGGTGCGAACGATCGCGGATGTCATCGACTGCACCTTCAACCGCATCCAGTTCACGCCGGACCTCATGCCGGCCGACATCACCGGCACGAACATCCTCGTCGAGGAGGGAGGCCAGCGGGTCTTCAGGTTCCAGCCTGGCCCGATCTTCGCGAACCTGGTCCTCGCGGACGAGATCAACCGCGCGACACCAAAGACCCAGTCGAGCCTGCTCGAGGCGATGCAGGAACAGCAGGTCACGGTCGCCCGGCAGCGCTACAAGCTCGATCCACCCTTCTTCGTGCTCGCGACACAGAACCCCCTCGAGATGGAGGGCACCTATCCCCTCCCGGAGGCGCAACTCGACCGCTTCCTGTTCAAGGTCATGGTCCCGTTCCCGTCCGAGGACGATCTCGTCGCGATCATGGATCGGACGACCGGCGCCGAGACCGCGGGGGCGTCCAAGGTGTGCACGGCGGCCGAGATCGTCGAGATGCAGCGGCTGGCCCGCGCGGTCCCGATCGCCCCGCACGTGACCGCCTATGCAGTGAGCCTGCTCGCGGCCACCCACCCCGACAACGGTCGCGCGCCCGGGCTCGTCCGGGACTACGTCCGCTACGGTGGATCGCCCCGAGGCGCCCAGGCGCTGGTGACCGGCGGCAAGATCTATGCGCTGCTGGACGGTCGGTTCAACGTCTCGACCGACGACATCCGGGCCGTCGCCCTCCCGGCCCTGCGCCACCGGATCATCCTGAACTTCGAGGGCGAGGCCGAGGGCATCACCAGCGAATCGGCCATCCGCGCCGTCCTCGACGCCGTCCTCGTCCCGACCGTCGAATAGCCCGGCGGTAATGACCGAGCGCCCGAGCCTCGTCGATGGGGCATCGCCTCCCGCGAGCGGTGCGGCCGCGCCGAGTCAGACCGGCGCCGTCTCACCCGCGGTCCGGGCCGGGACGCGCCCCGTCTTCCTGCCGAGCGAGGTCGACCCGACCGTCTTCGACGAGGCCTTCCTCCGCCAGCTGGAGCGACTGCTGCTCTTGATGCGCTCGCCAGTCCGCGGCGGCCTCAAGGGCGGGCGGCGCTCCGTCAAGCGCGGCCAGTCGGTCGAGTTCGCCGACTACCGCGAGTACACGCTCGGCGACGACCTGCGCCAGCTCGACTGGAACGTCTACGCCCGCCTCGAGCGACTGTTCGTCAAGCTCTTCGTCGAGGAGGAGGACGTGACGGTCACGCTGCTCCTCGACGCGTCGGCGTCGATGGCGACCGGGCGGCCGTCGAAGCTGGTTTTCGCGAAGCGCGCAGCTGCCGCGCTGGGCTATATCGGCCTCGCGAGCGAGGATCGGATCGCGATCAGCGCGTTGACCGGACGGGCTGCTCGGCGACGAGCGGCGCTCCGCGGGTCTGGCCGGGTCTTCCGCCTGCTGGCCGACCTCTCGTCGATCGAGGCTGCGCAAGGGCCGACCGATCTGCTTGCCGCGGCGCGCCATGCCGCGGCCCAGCTCCACGGTCGCGGCGTCATCGTGTTGCTGAGCGACCTGCTGGACCCGTCCGCCGATCGCGTCATCCGCGAGCTCGCCGCCACCGGGTCGGAGCTGATCGTGCTGCACGTCCTCTCGCCGGATGAGCTCGACCCGCCGCTGGAAGGCGACCTGCGCCTGGTCGACACCGAGACCGACGATCGCGTCGACATCACGGCGGACCTCGCGACCATCGATGCCTACAAGTCGCGTCTGGCCGATTGGAAGGCGGGTTTCGCCGACCTCGCGGCGAAGCGCCGCGCGAGCTATGTCGACCTCGCCTCGGACGTGAACCTGGCCGAGCTGATGTTCGCCGAGCTGCGCCGACGCCGCGTGCTCGGCTAGGGACCGGCGATGCCGTTCACGACCCCGCTGGCGCTGCTCGGCCTTCTTTTCGTTCCGGCGGTCATCGCCATGTACCTGCTGAAGCTCCGGCGCGACGAAGCCGTCGTCCCATCGACGCTGCTGTGGACGAGACTCGTGGCCGACATCGAGGCAAACGCTCCGTGGCAGAAGCTGCGACGCAGCCTGCTGCTGCTCCTCCAGCTGCTGCTGGTCATCGCACTTGCGTTGCTCGCGGCGCGACCGTTTCTCGAGCGACCGGCGGGCCTCGCCCGCGACATCGTGCTCGTGATGGACACGTCGGCCAGCATGGCGGCGACCGATGTGGTGCCGGATCGACTGACCGCCGCGAAGGAGGTCGCGATCGAGGCCTTGAAGGACCTCCCGACCGGCGGCAAGGTCAGCGTCATTGCCGCCGACCGCAGTGCCCGGATCGTCGTCAACGAGTCGAAGGACCTCGCACGCGTGCGCCAGGCGATCGAGGGCATCCCCGTGACACAGAGCCGCGGCGATCTCGGCGATGCACTGGAGCTCGCTTCGAAGCTGGCGGCGCGGTCGGGCGATGCGCAGGTCCTGGTCGCGACCGACGCGGCTCTCGCCAGCAAACCCGAGGCACAGGTGAAGGCGCCGATCAAGGTGCTGGCCGTCGGTCGCGAACGGAAGAACCAGGCGATCGTCGCCCTGGCCGTCCGCACCTCGCCCTCGGCCGTGACCCGATCGGTCTTCGTGAGCGTCGCGAATCTCGACCTCGTCGGGGCTGCGCGACGGCTGGAGTTGTGGGGCGACGACCGGCTGCTGGAGGTCCGCGACGTGCGCCTCGATGCGCAGGCACGCTCGGACGTCATCATCGACGACCTCCCGCGCGAGGTCCGGACCGTCGAGGTGCGTCTCGTGGGCGCCGATCCGACCGCGACCGCGGCGCCGGACCAGCTCGCCGTCGACGACCGCGCATGGGCGGTCGTCCCACCGGATCGGACGCGCCTGATCCTCGTGGTGGGTGAGGGTGACCCCTACCTCGAGACGGCCCTGTCCTACCTGCCGGACGTCGAGCTCTACGGCGTCACGCCTGCCGAGTACGGGCCGCAGACCGATCGCAAGGACGGCCGCCCGTGGGATCTGGTCGTGTTCGAGAGCTTCCTGCCGGCGACGCTACCGAAGACCCCGGTGCTTGCGATCGCGCCGCCACGCACCAGTGCGTTGGGCGCCGTCTCCGGCACGCTCACGAACCCCGGCATCGGCACGCTCGACCCCGACGAGCCCGTCCTGCGCTTCGTCGATCTCGCGACGACGCACATCTCCGAGGCGGTCAAGCTGACGACCCCCGCCTGGGCACGGACCGTCATCCCCGGACCACGCGGCGCTCCCCTGCTGTACGCCGGAACGCGGGACGGGATCAACCAGGCGGTGCTCGCATTCGAGCCGCGACGGTCGGACCTCCCGCTCCAGGTCGCGTTCCCGATCCTCCTCGCCAACCTGACCGGGGAGCTGTTCGGCTCCTCGACGGCCCCGACCGAGGCCGTCGAGCCCGGCGCGCCGGTCCAGCTCGTCATCCCGAGCG
>JBIOWA010000038.1:0-3922 GCA_044868045.1 Candidatus Limnocylindrales bacterium | reverse complement strand
CGACATCGAGCTGGCCGTTGCCCCCGATCTGGAACCGCTCTGGCCCGAGCCGGGCGATCGTCAGGTCGCTGCGGATCCCGCCGCGCTCGTCGAGCAGGAGGCTGTACACGACCGAGCCCACGGCTCGGTTGACGCGGTTGGTCGTGAGCCGGTCGAGGAAGCCGACGGCGCCGGGCCCCTCGACCTCGAGGCGCTTGAGCGTCGATATGTCGTACATCGCGACCCCGTCGCGTGTGGCCAGTGCCTCGGCACCGGCGATCGGATGCCAGTACCGCGCAGCCCATGCGTTCCTCGCCGGGATCCGATCGCCGTAGCGGCGGAGCAGGCTCTCATTGACGCCGTACCAGTGCGGTCGCTCCCAGCCGGCGGCCTCGAGGAAGTACGCCCCGAGCTCCTGCTCGCGCTCGTAGAAGGGCGACGTCCGCAGCGGCCGAGGCTGCTCCATCGGCTGGAGCGGGTGGACGATGTCATAGACCTCGACGTAGTTCTGGATCCCGCGGTCGTGGATGAACGCCGGCGACAGCTGATGCCGCTCGAACCGGCTGACGTCGCATTCGTGGAGATCGGTCGCCGAGCCGCCCTCGGCGATCCACTCGGCCATGGCCTTGCCGACGCCGAGCGCGTGGGTGACCCAGACCGCCTCGGCCAGCCAGAACCCCTTGACGCTCGCGGATTCGCCCATGAGCGGGAATCCGTCGGGCGTGAACGAGAAGATGCCGTTGATGCCATGATCGATCCGGGCCTCGGGTTTGCGCAGGGCCGGCACGAGCTCGGTCGCCCACGACCACGTCTCGGCGAAGGTCTCGGGCGTGAACTCGAGGACGGACGGCATGACCGGTGCCTCGCTGGGATGGCGCAACTCCGCGGGATCGATCGGCATCGGCACGTGGCCGTACCCGCCGACCGCGAGGCGGTCGGGGTACTCGCGCAAGTACATGTCCCGGTCCTGAACACGGATGTTCGGGTGGATCGCCTCGCGCTCGGACGAGATGTCGAAGGCGACGACCTCTGGCAGGGTCGTCGTCCAGGACAGTTGGTGGGCGAGTGGCTGCAGCGCCACGGTCATCCCTACCATCGCCCCGATACGCGGCCCCCAGATGCCCGCTGCGCACACGATGATGTCGGCCTCGATCTCGCCGTGGTCAGTGATCACGGCGCGGACCCGCCCGTCGTCGGTGCGGATGCCGGTGACGGTATGCTCCCCGAGGAAGCGGGCACCGCCCTCCGTCGCGCGCCGTGCCTGCGCCTCCGATACGCGGACCGAGTTCGTCAGACCGTCGCTCGGGACGTGATACGCCCCGACGATCCTGTCCCGATCGACCAGCGGCCACAGTCGCGCCGTTTCGTCGGGATCGATGACCCGGGCGTCGAGGCCCCACGCATCGGCATACCCCTGGCGCCGAAGGAGCTCCCGAAGCCGGTCGTCGGTCAGGGCGAGCTCGAGGCTGCCGACCTGGTTGAGGCACCACCGTCCGTCGAGTTCGAAGGTCGCCGCCTTTTCGATCGTGTACCGAGCGAATTCGGTCATCGTCTTCGACGCGTTGGTCTGAAAGATGATCCCGGGCGCGTGACTGGTGGACCCGCCCGTCTGGAACAGCGATCCCTGGTCCACGACCGTGACGTCCGACCAACCGCGCAGCACCAGCTCGTCGGCCAGCGAACAGCCGACGATACCCGCACCGATGATCGCAACACGTGGGCTACTGGCCATGGTCTCCCGTCAGGATACGGAGAGCGCACCAGTAGGAGGGGTATCCGCCACCACCTATACTCCGCGCCAGTCGCTCACTCGCAAGGTCCCCGCGCCTGGAGGAAGCGTGATGACGACCGACCCCGGCGTCACCAACGACACGCGAACGCTCGCCGATCCGCTGGAGGAATCGCTGCGGCTCGTCGAGGTCGCCGATGCGCGGGGATTGACGCTGCGCCTGATGGGCGGGATGGCGATCCGTGCCCACGCCCCGCGCTGGCCGGCACGGACCCGACGGACCGAGGTGGACCTCGACTTCGCGACCACCGGGCGGGACCGCTCGGCCGTCTACAAGCTGCTCGAGGCAGAGGGCTACACGCCCGATCGCCAGCAGAACGCGCTATTCGGCCAGAAGCAGGCGTACTTCGTGGACGTTCCGCGGAAGCGCCCGGTCGATGTGCTCGTGGACGCGCTCGAGATGTGCCACCGCGTCGAGTTCGGCTCGCGGCTGGCCAAGTCACGGCCCACGCTGCCCCTCGCCGAGCTCCTGCTGTCCAAGCTCCAGGTCGTGAAGATCAATCGCAAGGACGTCCTCGATGCGCTGATCCTGTTGGCGGAGCACCCCCTCGCGCAGGACGACGGTGTCGACGCCCTGCACGGTCCGGGCGCGATCAACGTACCGCGCATCGTGGCGATCACCTCGAACGATTGGGGCTGGTGGCGGACGGTCACCGGCAACCTCGACAAGCTCGACCGGTTCCTGGCCACGGACCTCAAACCCGACGACCTCGACCTTGGGACGGGCGAGGCGGTCAAGTTCGACCCGTCGGCGCAGGTCGCCTCCCTGCGGAACGCGATCGAGACGGCACCCAAGTCCACCCGCTGGAAGTTCCGGGCGCGTGTCGGGGAACGGGTCGCCTGGTATGCGGAGCCCGAGGAGATGGAGCACCGAGCGCTATGAGGATCTTCTTCGCGACGGACGTCCACGGCTCCGAGGTCTGCTGGCGCAAGTTCCTCAACGCAGGCGCCTTCCACAAAGCCGACGTCCTGATCATGGGCGGCGACATGACCGGCAAGGCGATGGTCCCGATCGTCCGCAAGAACGGTGGTTGGGAGCTGACCCTCCAGGGGCAACCCCACCTGCTCACCTCCGAGGACGAGCTCGCGGCGATGGAGAAGCGCATCTCCGATCGCGGCTACTACCCGGTCCGCCTCGAGCCAGACGAGATCGCCGCGTGGAACGCCGACCAGTCGCTGGTCGACGCACGGTTCAAGGACGAGATGCTGCGGAACGTCGAGCGCTGGATGGCGCTCGCCGATGAGCGCCTCGAGGGCAAGGGCATCCGCTGCATCGTCTCGCCTGCCAACGACGACATGTTCGAGATCGATCCGATCATCGCGTCGGCACGCATCGTCGAGCTCGGCGAGGCCAACACGATCGCCCTGGACGGCATCTCGCTCGTCTCGACGGGCTGGGCCAATCCCACGCCATGGAAGACGTTCCGTGAACTTCCCGAGGACGAGCTCCGAGCTCGGATCGATGGGCTCGTGGCCGACCTGGCCGACACGCGCCGGGCGATCTTCAACTTCCACGCGCCGCCCTACGGCTCGAACCTCGATAACGCCCCGAAGCTCGATGCCGACCTCAAGTACGTGTCGGGTGGTCAGGCGCTGATCCCGGTCGGCTCGCGGGCGGTGCGCGACGCGATCAACGCCTACAGCCCTGTCCTGTCACTCCACGGCCACATCCACGAGGGCCGGGGCGCCGTGAAGATCGGCCGGACCCTGGCCGTCAACCCCGGCAGCACCTACGAGGATGGCGTGCTGCAGGCAGCGATCGTCGACCTCGACGTCAAGAAAGGCGAGGTGAAGCGCTATCTGCTGATCAACGGCTGAGACACGACCGATCCGAGTTCGGTGGGGGATCAGGAGGGATCAGGAGGGAAGCATGACAACTGGCACGACTGCCGCCCCGTCGCTGTTCCTCAGGAATGCGACAGGACTCGTCAAGGGATGGTCCGCGTTCGACGCGTTCACCTACTCGTTCATGTCGGTCAACCTCGTCACGCTCGGCATGTTCTACAGCCTTGCGGTGTTCGCCTACGTTCCGACGGCATCGCCGGTGCTCTCGATCCTCATCGCCGCGATCGCCGTCACGTTTCTGGCGATCGCGTATGCGGCGCTGATCGCGGTGATGCCGCGCGCCGGCGGCGACTACGTCTGGCAGACTCG
>JBIOWA010000037.1:0-16571 GCA_044868045.1 Candidatus Limnocylindrales bacterium | reverse complement strand
GGCGAAAGCCGTCGTGAAAGGCACGCTCATGCGCGCGACGGTCCACCTCGTGACCGCCACCGATTACCGCGCCCTGTGGCCGGCGATCGCCCCTGTCCTGGAAGGCAACAGCCGCCGCCGCGACCGTGTCCAGCGTCTGAGCACGCGCCGCGTGGCCGCGCTCCAAAAGCGAGTGAGGGCCTTCACCGCGACCCCTCAGAGCCTGACCGCCCTCCGCGACCACGTCGGCGACGTGGACGGCATGCCCGCGGACGAGGTCGTCTGGTGGCTTCGCCGTTGGCTCCCGCTCGCGCATGCCCCGACGGGCGGGTCGTGGTCGTTCGGTCGCCGGCCACTCGTCGCCCACGCAGATGCCTGGCTGCCGGCCGGCTCATGGGCCGACGAGGCGGCCGCGATCGAACACCTCGTGCGCCGCTACCTCGGCGCATTCGGCCCGGCTTCGGCGGCGGATATCGCGCAGTGGTCCGGGCTGCCGGTCGCGCGCATTCGGCCGGGTGTCGAGGCGGTCGAGGCGGCCGGGAAGCTGTGCCGGTTCCGTTCCGACACCGGGCGTGCCCTGATCGATCTGGCCGATGCGCCCAGGCCGCCCGAGGACGTTCCCGCGCCCCCGCGCCTCCTGCCGATGTGGGACAGCACGGTCCTCGCCTTCGCCGACCGCACGCGTATCGTCTCGGACGTCGATCGCGCCAGGGTCATCGCCCGCAACGGCGATACGCTGCCGATCCTCCTGGTCGACGGCGTCGTCGCCGGCCGCTGGTGGGCCGCAGGCGACGGTGGGAATACCAGGATCGAGCTTCAGCCGTTCAGAAGGCTCGCGGCCGCGGATCGGCGCTCGCTCGAAGCCCTTGCCGATCGACTCGCGGCGTTCGTCGAGCTGCACGAACCGAACGTCTACGCCCGATACCAGCGCTGGAGGACCGACCACCGATGACATCGATCGAGGAGCACGTTCGTGATGCGGTGCGTCGTGCCGCCGCCAACGTCGCGACCGGCCAGTTCCCCTTCGCCGCCCTGGTCGTAGCCGACGGCGGGGCAGGGGAGGTGCTGGGCACGGGCGTGAATACCTGCCGGCGCGATGCCGATCCGACCGCGCACGGCGAGGTCGAGGCGATACGCGACGCGTGCCGCCGGATCGGCTCGCTCGACCTGTCGGGCGCGATCGTCGCCTCGAGCTGCCATCCGTGCCCGATCTGTCAGGCCGTAGCCGGGGCCACGGGGATCGACGGGATCTACTACGCCGCGTCGCGCGCGCAGGCGAGTTCTGCTGGGTTCGGGACGCCGGAATCGGCCGCGATCGCCGATCGGATCGACGGACGCCTGGTGGCCATCGAACCGGTCGATGTGGATGACCCGGCGACGCCATTCGCGGCCTGGCTCGAGAGCGGTCACGGTTTCGACACCGTTGCGCGGCCGGTGGGCGAGACACGGGTCGCGGTGACCGCCGCGGATCACGAAGCCGCCGTCACCTTCTATCGCGACGCGCTCGGTTTGCCGCAGCTGGCCGACTGGACGACGCCGGACGGCCGCGTCGTCGTGCTCGACGGCGGCCGTGCGACCCTCGAGCTGATCGATGAGGCACAGGCCGCATACATCGACCGGGTCGAGGTTGGGCGGCGCGTCGCGGGTCCGATCCGGATCGCCCTGGAGGTCGACGACTCGGCGGCAGTCGCCGAACGGCTCGTGGCAGCTGGGGCGGCCTACCTCGGCCACGGCCCGGTGGTGACGCCGTGGAACGATCGCAATGTCCGGCTCAACGCGCCCGCCGGCCTGCAGCTGACGCTGTTCACCCCGGTCGAGTGATCAGGACTTGCCGGGTCAGACCAGCGGCGCCACGTCGTGGGCGAACCGCTCGGCGCGGACCTCGAGCTCCTCGGGTTCAGTCGCGCCGAACCACAGCGCGAGGTGCTCGACACCGAGCGCCGAGTAGGCGCGCACCTCGTCGGCCATCTCCTCGGGCGTGCCGCGGATCGCATAGAACTTGTCCCCAGGTGTGTCTACGACCCGCACGCGGGCCGTCAGCCAGGGCATAGGTCGGCCGGCGGCTTTCGCGGCCTCGCGCAGGATCGGAACCCGTTCCGCGTACTGCGTCGGGCTGGTCGTGCTCGAGTGATAGCCGTCGGCGATCCGGCCGGCACGTTCAACGGCCGTCGGGACACGGCCACCGATGACGATCGGCAGCTTGGCCCCCTGGTCCGGCAACGGGCCGAAGGCGAAGTCGTCGAACTGGTGGAAGCGTCCACGGAACGGGTCGGTCGAGCCCGACCACAAGTGTCGCCAGAGTGCGACCGTCTCCTCGACGTAGGCGCCGCGGACCCGGAACCGATCGGCCATCCCGATGTTCGCGTACTCCTTCTCGTTCCAGCCTCCGCCGATGCCGGCGATCACCCGCCCGCCGGTCAGCGCGTCGAGCGTCGCGAGTTCCTTCGCCACGAGCACGGCGTTCCGCTGCGGGATGACGATCACGCTGGTCGCGAGCCGCACCTGCGAATACTTCGCACCGATCCACGCCAGGCTCAGGATCGCTTCGTAGATCCGACCGTAGTCGCCGGCGTCCTTGATTGGCACGAGAATGTGGTCGGTCGTCCAGACGGTCGACCAACCGAGCCGCTCGGCGATCTCGGCGCCTGCCTCCAAACCCTCGCGCGAGGCGCCATCCGGGAAGTTGGGCAGTGCCAGTCCGAAGTCCATGGCGCGCATGGTAGGGCGCGGCACTGTAACGCGGCTGCGTGGCGAGCGCGCGAGTGCCGCCACCGACCGCAACGCTCCGATCCCGACGAGTCGTGGGGCGCCAAGGCCAAGGTGATGAAGGAGAATGTCGAACACCACATGGAAGAGGAGGAGGGCGACATGTTCAAGAAGGCGCGCTCGGTCTTCGACCGTGCAGAGCTCGAAGAGCTCGGCGAGCGCATGGACGCTCGGAAAACCGAAGCCCAGCAGGAGCTGAACGTCCCCGCCGGGCGCTCGTGACGGACATGGAGGAGCCCGGCCCAAGTTGTGGGGCCGGGCTCGGGTCGACGATCAGGGGCGGGGAGGCCGAGCAGGAGATCGTCGCCGGCCGCAACGTAGGACGTCGAAGCCTCTGGCGATATGTATGAGCGGTCTCCCGACATTACAGATACATGACGCCGCGACCCCAAACACGCTGCGGCGGCGTTTCGCGCGCGTGCGCCGGGAGGCAGCCGGTTGTCAGCGCTGCGAGCTCTGGGAACGCGCGACCCAGACGGTCTTCGGGGAGGGACCGGTCCCGGCGCGACTGATGCTCGTCGGCGAACAACCGGGCGACCGGGAGGATATCGAGGGCCACCCGTTTGTCGGCCCGGCTGGGCGGATCCTGGCCGAGGCCATGGAGGTCGCCGGCCTCGACCGTGAGACGACGTTCGTGACCAACGTGGTCAAACACTTCCGCTGGCGGCCCAGCCCGGGCGGCAAGCGTCGCCTCCATGAGCGTCCCACCCGGGCCAACGTCACCGCCTGCCTGCCGTGGATCGAGCGCGAGCTCGGGCTCGTCCGACCCGAGGTCCTGGTCGCGATGGGCGCGACCGCAGTCGACGGGCTGCTCGGCAAAGGGGTATCGGTGATGCGCGACCGCGGCCGGCCGATCGACTCGGGCCTGGCCTCGACGGTCCTTGTCACGATCCACCCCTCGGCGGTGCTGCGGGCACGGGACGATCGCGAGGCGATGTTCGACGGGCTGGTCGATGACCTTCGGGTTGCCGCGAAGGCGCTCGAGTTGGCGTAGTCGAGGCTGGTCAAGCACAGTCGAGAGGCTAGTCGAGGTCCTGGAGCAGCTCGGCCAGCATCAATGCGTTCGTCGCCCCATAGTTCGCGTAGCAGTTGTTGAACAGGACGTGGGTCTGCTTCGCCTGCCCGGCGGCCTCACGGAGACGCGGGACCCACTCCTCGAGCTCGTCCTCGTCGTAGAGGTAGCGGAAGCGCTCGACGGTCTTGATGTTCTTCGCTTCCCACGTCTCGGCTCGACGGCCGTGGAAGCGGACGACGGCGAGGTCCGAAGAGGTGGCGGCGACGATGACCGGGACACTGGACTTGAAGCCCTGCGGGCCATCGACCATGACCAGCGGGATCTCACGATCGCCGAGGAACTTGAGCGTCCGCTCGAGGTTCTTCTCGTTGAACCATGTCGCGTTCCGGAACTCGACAGCGGGGGTCATGCCGACCTTGCGAAGTCGGTCGACCGCGTCCTCGATCGTGTCGCGGTTCTCCGATGATGTGAAGAACCAGCGGGGGTACTGGAGCAGGATCGAGCCGAGCTGACCGGCTTCGTTGAGCGGCTCGAGGCCGTCGGCGAACCAGGCCCAGACGTCGTCCTTGAGCTCATCCGGCAGGTCCTTGGCATAGATCCTGGATTTGGTGGCGATTTCGCCCGGGAGCGCCTCGCGGAGGTCCTTGGGCAGGCGTTTGGTCTCGGTCGGCTGACCGGTCATCAACGCATGGGCCTTGATGTCGAACGTGAAGTCGGGCGGCGTTCGCTCGACCCACAGCTCGGCCGTCCGTCTCGACGGCAGCGAGTAGTAGGTAGCGTCGACCTCGACCAGCGGGAAGCGCGAGGCGTAGTACTGGAGGCGCTCCTCCGCAGAGTCGGCGCCCGATGGGTAGAAGACGCCGGCGGCGGTCATCGTCGGATCGGTCCAGGACGCCGTGCCGATGCGGATCGTGCCACCGCCCTCGGCCGGGAACGGGTTCGCGGCCACGTCCGAGGGTCCGTCGAAGGTCTCGGCCGCGGCGTCGGAGCCGGGGTCGTGGGGGTTCGTCGCCATGACGACAGCGTACCGCCAAGCCCGATTGCGATGCCCCTGCAACCCGCCCTTTTCGGGCGTCGAGGACACCCTGACGCCCGGCAGCGCAGCATCGTGGGGTCGACCGGGGAGGCCCGGTCGCGAGGAGGTGCGCCCATGCAGGGACATCGTCGTTATGAGGACGAGGAACGATACGAGCAGGGCGAGGAGCAGCACGGGAACGGCCACGGTCGCGCCGTTGAGTCGCCTGCAACCGAGGACCGACCCGTCGCGCGCGAGCGTCGTCAGGGCGACTGGTATGGGTACATCCAGCCGTACCGCTACTACGGCCCGGGGTATCGCGGCGTCGGCTACTACTCGGTGATGTATCAGGGCCGCGACCCTGAGCAGCGAGACTTCGGCGAGACCGAATCTGGCGATACCGGCCCACGGTTCGACGAGCGAAACGTGCGGTACGGCCAGGGTCAAGGTACGGGCGCGGCGTGGATGCCGGGTAGTACGGAACGCGCCCTCGGTCGCTGGGGCTGGCAGGGCCGAGGTCGATACAGCGGCATGGGCCCCAAGGGCTACAAGCGATCCGACGAGCGCATCAAGGAAGACGTCAGCGATCGACTCATGGAGCACCCCGATCTCGATGCCTCGGACATCGAGGTCAAGGTGTCGAAGGGCGAAGTCACCTTGTCCGGCACCGTCGCCAGTCGCTGGGCCAAGCGGCTCGCCGAGGACCTTGCCGAAGCGTGCTCCGGGGTCCGTGAGGTCATGAACCAGTTGCGTGTCGGTGGTGAGACCGGCTGGACCGACCGGGCAAAGGCGCCGACAGGGTCGACGAGGTCGCGCTCCTCGGCGATTGAGCGCGAGCCGGCCGGGCAATCGAGCCGCTGAGCCAAGCATCGTCCGAGCCGCGGATGCGGCTCGGATCCGCCACTTCGATGGGCGCGTGAGCGATCAGCCACGCGCCCTCGAGGTGCGTCTCGATCTCGACGAGGCGCAGATCGCCGAGCTCGAGCGTGCCCTCCTGAAGGCGCGCGCCGCTGAGCTCGGCGAGGTCCGTCGGCGGCAGGTCCGGTTCACGGCGGGCTACGGCGACGCGACGACGCGCGAGGTGCTCGACGACGAGGGTCGTCGGGCCCAGATCCGCTACGACGCCCTGACGAAATTGCTCGAGGCGGTACGGGCGAGCCACGGCTGATCCCTACACCCCCGGAGGTCGCACCTATCGGGGTAGGTTTTGGGCGCTCTGGACGCTGACTTCCGTACCAGCGACGCGAGGGAGATGCGAGCACTTGACCTATGGCGCCCGTGGCGTCAAGGTCGGTCAAACCCCCGTCCCAGCCTCCTGCGACGATCGAGCCCCCGTCGCCGACAGAGAAGAGTCCCATGCCCAACCCGAGCGCGCGCCCCCGTCACGGCCGTACTCCGGCCCATCAGGCCCCCCGAGCGATCGTGCTCGCGTTGTTCCTTGGCGCAATCGCCATCGCTCCTGCCGCGGCCGCCGACTCGAGTCCAGCATTGCGCGCCTCGGCAGACAGCGCAGCTCCTGCCGCTTACGCGACCGCGGCCGATCTCGTCGTCACGATGACGCAGTCGGGCGTCAGCTACGACTCTGCCACCAACCGAGCCCTGGTCCGGGTGACCGTCACCCCGGCGGGTGCCGAGGCTCCGTGGAGCTGGGCGGTCGCCGTGCGCGGCACCGTGAAAGCGTCGGGCAACTCCTCGGGCTCGAGCGTGGGCGCCACCGTGACCAACGACTGTTCGATCACGACCATGAGCGTGACTGCGACCGTCACCGACGCCCTCGGCCGCACGGCAGGCGCTTCCGCGACGCTCGATCGTTCCCTCTGCCCGCCGCCGCCGAGCTATCCCCACGCTCAAGACAAGATCCTGGCCGGGCCGACCCTGACCGAGGACTCCTTCGTCGATCGGCTCCGGGCTGTCGGCTCCCCGGCATTGCCGGAGGGACGCTCGATCTACCGCACGATGGTCAATGGAGGCGTGAATCCCGCCTTCGCCTTGGGCACGTTCCATGCCGAGAGCCACTCGGGCACACGGGGCTACGCCGTCGTGACCAAGAACTGGGGCAACATCCTCTATTACGACTGGGAGGTCGCCTTCGGGGCCACGCCGTACGCGCCGGGCAATGGCTACACCTATGCCAAGTACAAGACCTGGCTCGACGGCGTCAAGGCGTACGTCTACCTCCTCAATCGATATTGGACGCTCGGCTACCGGACCGTGAGCTCCGCCTCAGCCCACTGGCTCGGCACGATCGAGGGCAGCGACCGGCACCTGACCTACCTGACCAACATCGTCAACGTGATGAACATCCTCCCAGACGACGGCGTGCCTTACATCACAGGGCTGTACGTGCCGGCGACGAGCCGGGCAGCGGTCAACGTCAGCTGGTCGGCACGGGACAACCTCGCCGTGACCGGCTACCAGTTCAAATATCGGAAGGGCACGGGAACCTGGACGGCGATCGAGTCGACGACGTCGCGAAGCCGGACATTCACGCTCACCACCGGCACCTGGACGATCGCGGTCCGCGCCGGAGACGCGGCGGGGAACTGGTCGGGGTGGCGGTCGGACACGGTCAAGGTCGACGCCGGGATACCGACCATGACGGGTCTGCGGCTCTCGCAAACCGTCGTGCGCACGGCGGACGCGCGATTCTCGGCAAGATGGTCGGCGACCGACAACATCGGCGTGACGCGCTACCAGTGGCGAACCAGGAAGGGCCCCGATGGCCTGCCGTCAGCGGCAACCTCGACGACCTCCACCACCCGGGCATTCCTGCTGGGTGCCGGCACGTGGTATCTCGAAGTGCGAGCGGCGGACGCCGTCGGCAACTGGAGCCCGTGGCGCTCAGCGCGCGTGCTCGTGCCACATGACGACGCGGCGTTCAGCTTCTCGGCCGGGACGCGACGCCACGCGAGCACTGCCTACTACCGCGGGACCCTGACCACGACCAGCGTCGCGGACGCGCAGCTCGAGACGACCAGCCCGGACGGCAACGCCTTCGTGCTGATCGGTCGGGTCGGACCGGCCTACGGCAAGCTCGAGGTGACGGTCGACGGCGTCTCGACCGTGGTCGACACTGGCTACCTGGGGGACACGCGCGCCACCACCTACCACAATCGAGTGCTGTTGTTCTCGACCCGCTTCGCCGCTGGTCCGCATACGGTGACCATCAAGAACCTCGGGACGAGCGGGCGCCCGACGATCGCGATCGACGGCCTGGGTTTCGCGCGCTAAACGCTCCGCCGTAAAGGCCTGTCACCGGCTCCGGCGCACGTCGAGATACTGCCCCAGGGTATTGACAAGGCCCTTGACAAGTCGGGCCTGAAAGGCGCATGCTTTCGTCTACCGGGCTTGTCAAGACTTGACAGGCCCACAGGTGTGTCCGGGACCATGCGGGTGGTCGACGGACAGGGACCAAGGACCATGGGCCGTCGCCTGGTCAGCGGCGCGAACAAGGAGCGGAGTTTGTCGGTCGGCGCGACTGCCGAAGTCAAGAGCAAGTTGTCGGTCGTCGAGGTCGTCGGCGAATCGGTCACCCTGAAGAAGGCGGGCACCACTTACAAGGGCTTGTGCCCGTTCCATGGTGAGAAGACGCCCTCGTTCGTCGTCACCCCAGCGCGAGAGACGTGGCATTGCTTCGGCTGTGGCCGAGGCGGCGACATCTTCAGCTTCGTCATGGAGCGTGACGGCCTGACGTTCCCTGAGGCGCTTCGATCGCTCGCCGGCAAGGCGGGCGTCGAGATCGACGAGCGCACGAAACGTGAGGACGCGCGCCGCAAGCGTCTTCGGGATGTCCTCGACGCGGCGATCGCCTTCTACCACGCCGTCCTGACCAATTCGAAGTCCGGTGAGACGGCCCTCGCGTATCTCAAGGGCCGCGGCTTCAGTGACGCCACCATTGAGACGTACCAGCTCGGCTGGGCTCCCGCCGGCTGGGACCACATGGCACGCCAGTTGCAGGCCAAGCGCGGCATCCGTCCGGAGGAGCTGATCGAGGTCGGGCTGGCCAGCCCGAGCCAGCGCGGCCGCGGACCGATCGACAAGTTCCGCGCCCGGGTCCTCTTCCCGATCCGCGACCAGAACGGGCATGCGGTCGGGCTTGGTGGCCGGCTGTTGGAGGGGGACGGGCCCAAGTACCTGAACTCCCCGGCGACACCGCTGTTCGACAAGAGTCGCACGCTCTACCTGATCGATCGCGCGAAGGGCCCAATCCGGCGAAGCGAGCAGGCCGTCATCGTCGAGGGCTACACGGATGCGCTGATGGCCCATCAGGCGGGCTTCGACAACGTCGTCGCCAGCCTCGGGACGGCCCTGACACCGAATCAGATCGGGCTCCTGACCCGCTATGCCAAACGGATCGCGCTCGCCTATGACGTCGATCCGGCGGGCGAGAAGGCGGGCACGCTCGGGGTGACCGCCCTGACCGGGCTCATCGGCCAGCTCCAGGCCGACGACTCGGGCGTCAAGCTCGAGGACGTGCGGGTCGTCCGACTGCCCGAGGGCAAGGATCCCGACGAGGTCATCAGGGAGGCTCCGGCCGACTGGGAGCAGGGCGTCGCGAAGGCGAAGCCGCTGGTCGAATACCTCATCGGCCACCACGCCAGTCGCTTCGACCTCAAACAGAGCACCGGGCGCATCGGCTTCGTCGAGGCAGTCATCCCGGCCATCCGGGACGTCGCCGATCCGCTGCGGCGAGACGAGGCGCTCCAGGAGGTCCGCCGAGTATCGGGCGTCGACGAGCGCGTCCTCCGCCAGGTCCTGGATCGGCGCCTGGCTGCGGTCGGTCCTGGACGTGGGGCGGCCGCGACCCGGATCACCGCCGACGCGGTGCTCGCTTCGCCGGATGCCTTGCCGATCGGCGACATCCTCCGGGCGATCACCCCGGTGGAGGCCGAGCTCCTGCGACTCCTGCTGCTCGTCCCGGATCAGCAGATCAAGGTGGCCAACGAGCTCGGCCCGGATCAGCTGCCGAGCACGCTCGCTCGCGAGCTATACCGGGCGATCGTCCTGCAGCGCGCGGCGGACGACCACGGGGTCCACCCGCCGTCCGACAGCGCGGCGCTGCTGCTCGCGGTCGACGACGAAACGGCTTCGCTCGCGCGAGCGTTGTATGCGAAGGCGGGCCCGGACCCGCGGACGCTTGAGCCGCGCCAGCTCGCCTACGAGATCGCGCGCCTGTTGCTCGAGCTCGAGGACGACCAGCTGCGCGAGCGCAGTGACTACAACGAAGCCGCTCAAGCGGAGGCCGAACGAGACGGTGACACCGACTCGATCGAACGCCTGCTCCTCGAGCGACGCCAGATCAATGAAGCGCGTCGATCGCTTGATCGACGCCGGGATGAGACTCGATTGCTCGCCCGGCCCGAAGCGGCCGTGCGCGTTTGAAACCGGTAGAAGGAGGCGCTGATGCCCGCCGATCCCCTCGATAAACAACTCGTGGAGGCCGTCCTGACGCGGCCCCGCCGTGCCAAGGCGGACCTCGAGGAGGCCAAGCTTGCCGGCCTGCGCCCAGCGCGCGGCCGAACTGCCGTCGCGGTCGCACCCGACGAAGACGAAGACGACGACACCGATCTCGACCTCGGACCGGTGGTCGGTGAGCCGGACGAAGACGGCACCGTGAGCGTCGAGGTCGTCTCCGAGGACGGGACGGTCGATCCGGCTTCGCGCCTGCCGACCGAAGGTCCGACCAAGCTCGATCCCAAGGAGGTCGAGGAACCGACCCCCGAAGATCTCGAGGCGATCAGCGCCGACATGATCGGGATCGACGACCCGGTCCGGATGTACCTCAAGGAGATCGGCAAGGTCGCGTTGCTGACCGCCGAGGAAGAGGTCGTCCTGGCCAAGGCCATCGAGCTCGGTGAGCAACTCGTCGAGGAGCCGTGGAAGGGCCTCGCGTCGCTCCACGAATGGACGCTCCACGACACGGAGCGCAAGACGCGGACCGCGAAGCCGCAGCATCGCCTGCCGTACGGCGAGGAGGCGCATGCCTTCGTGCGCTCGGCGATCTCGCACAAGGCCGCGAAGGACCTGCTCGTCGCCAGCCCGGACTTCCATCTGATCAAGGCCGGCCGCGACGCCCAGTCCGGAGGCACCAAGGAGCTGCTCAAGGAAGGCAAGAAGCTTGTCGCGTCGTACAACGCCGCGCCGAAGGCCGACACGTTCATCCCCCTGCTCGACTGGTCGTTCTTCGCCGTCCACAACGGCGACCTCGACTCGCGCGACAACGTCGGCTTGCGGGCCATCTGGGACTGGACGCGGGAGGGCGTGGCATGGCCCGCCCTGGAGCGCTACATCCTGGCCGGCAACGAGGCCGACTTGCTCAAGCGGATGGGCTACGACCCGGAGGTGCCGCTCAACACGAAGCTGCGCGACCGCAAGGGCGTGATCGTCGAGATCGGGCGCGATGCGCGCGAGCAGCTGACGAGTGCCAACCTCCGGTTGGTGGTGTCCATTGCGAAGAAGTACATCGGTCGGGGTATGTCCTTCCTTGACCTCATCCAGGAAGGCAACATCGGCCTGATCCGGGCGGTCGAGAAGTTCGACTACGAGAAGGGCTTCAAGTTCTCCACGTACGCCACGTGGTGGATCCGCCAGGCCATCACCCGCGCCATCGCCGACCAGGCGCGGACGATCCGCATCCCCGTCCACATGGTCGAGACGATCAACCGACTGATCCGCGTCTCGCGCGGGCTCCTGCAGGAGCTTGGCCGCGAACCGACGGTCGAGGAGATCGCCGAGGCCATGTCGAAGGGCCAGGAGGTGCAGGTCACCCCCGAGAAGGTCCGCGAGATCATCAAGGTCTCGCAGGAACCGGTCTCCCTTGAGACGCCGATCGGCGAGGAGGAAGACTCGCACCTCGGTGACTTCATCGAGGACCGGGGGGCCCTGGCACCCGCCGAGGCGGCATCGCATCAGCTGCTCAAGGAGCAGGTGGAGGCAGTGCTCGACTCGCTGACAGGACGCGAGCGGCGCGTGCTCCAACTCCGGTTCGGGCTGGAGGACGGCCGGGCGCGGACCCTCGAAGAGGTCGGCAAGGAGTTCAACGTCACCCGCGAACGGATCCGGCAGATCGAGGCGAAGGCGCTGCGCAAGCTGCGCCATCCGTCGCGGTCGCGGAAGCTCAAGGACTATCTCGAGTAACCGTTCGGCGCGGTGATTACGACTGACGCAAGACATCGTGATCGCCTTGCGTCAGATGGAGATACCGTCGCCTGCGCCATTGGATCGTGGCCGATTCGTGCGCCGCGCGTAACGATCGATCGGCTGTGGCGTGACTCTCGTCCGATCGATGCATATCGCGCATCGAATCGACAGATTCGACTGACGGGGCATCGACTCGGCGACCGTTGATGCGTCTCATGCAAGGGGCGCCCTCGGGCCGGCGGGCCACGCAAGCTGCGGCCGCCGCGCCACATCGCGGCTCGCTGAGAACGCCGACGAGCCAATGCGGAACGGGACTTTCGGGCTAGGGCGGCACGGACCTCGTGGGGAGGTCCGGTCGGTTCTGGTCGGGTGACGATCAGCACCGACCAACCCGAAGGGAGACCTTCGCCACGCCTCGACGCCTCCCGGTCGCCGGACTCCGACGGCTCGGCATGCTTCGCCATCCCGGCCGGGTCCCGCTCGCCCTCGCGGCGGCCGCCGGGCTGATCCTGCTGGCGCTCGTCGCCGAGACGGGTCGCCAGGCACCGACCGAAACCGTCCTGGGCCTGGCTGCGGCGACCCTCGTCACCGTGGGCTGGCTCGCCTTTGTCATCCGGACGCGGACGACGGCCCGTAGACGGCACGGCCCGGACGACGCTATCGGTGCCGCGCTCGAGGAAGTGCAGGCGGCCACGCTCGTGCTCGACCGTCTCGGGATCGTGCTCGACGCCAGTCCATCGACGGCTGCGATCCTGGGGCATCGTGCCGAGGAGCTGGTCGGGCTTCGTTTCGATTCCCTCGCCGACCCGGCCCACGCGGACGACATCGCGAACGTGATCCGCGGCTCCACCCGGGGATCCGCGGCGCACGCCTGGCGCTTGCGCCATCGCGACGGCCACTGGGTGTCCGTCGAAGCGACGCCGGCTACTCGGGCGGATGGACCGACGGCGGGTCACGTCGCCCTGGCGATCCATGACGTCACGCGCTGGACCGCGCTCGAGGAAGCGTTGACGCGGCAGGCGTTCCACGATCCCTTGACCGGCCTGCCCAACCGCGCCCTGTACATCGATCGTCTCGAGCACGCGCTCAGCCGGCGTCGCCGGATGTCGAGGGGCACCGCCGTGCTGTTCGTCGACCTGGACGACTTCAAGAACGTCAACGATTCGCTCGGCCACCAGGAGGGCGACTTGCTGATCTCGCAGGTCGGCGAGCGGCTTGCAGCCACGGTTCGCCCGGAGGACACCGCGGCGCGACTGGGCGGCGACGAGTTCGCCTTGCTGCTGCTAGAGGTCGACGAGGCGCAAGCCGAGGCCGTGGCGAGCCGTGTCCTCCACTCCTTCGACCGGCCCTATCAGCTCAGCGAGCGGTCCATCCGGATGGCCGGAAGCGTCGGCGTGGCCCATACCTGGTCGGGGTTGCACACGGCGACCGACATGTTGCGGGCCGCGGACCTGGCGATGTACGAGGCGAAGGGCGCCGGCAAGGGCCAGTACCGCGTCTTCGAGCCGTCGATGCACCAGGCGGCGAACGATCGACTCCAACTCGGAGCCGACCTGCGGCTCGCGATCGACCGGCATGAGTTCACGTTGCATTACCAGCCGACGGTCGAGCTGCCGGGCCGAGGGCTGTCGTCGATGGAGGCGCTCGTCCGCTGGAACCATCCGGAACGAGGCCTCGTGGCACCTGGGGACTTCATCCCGTTGGCCGAAGCGACCGGCCTGGTCATCCCGATCGGCGAGTTCGTGCTCCGCGAGGCGTGCCGCCAGGGGCGGGCCTGGCAGCTCGCCCGTCCCCACATGCCGCCGGTGACCGTCAACGTCAACTTATCCGGCGTCCAGCTGGAGCATCCCGGCATCGTGGCCGCGGTCAGCCTCGCGCTCGAGGATGCGGAGCTGGCCCCCGAGCTGCTGACCCTCGAGATCACCGAGAGCGTCATGGCCCGCGAGACCGACGCGACCCTCCGTCGCCTCAAGCAGCTGAAAGGGCTCGGTGTACGGCTGGCGATCGACGACTTCGGGACCGGCTATTCGTCACTCGCCTATCTGCGGCGCTTCCCGATCGACTTCGTCAAGATCGACAAGAGCTTCATCGACGGCGTTGCCGACGAGCCCGGACAGCTGGCTTTCGTGAGAGCGATCGTCCGGCTCGCGCATACGCTCAAGACCACCATCGTGGCGGAAGGGGTCGAGCACGAGGCGCAGGCCAAGCGCCTGAGCTCGATCGGCTGCGATCTGGCGCAGGGCTTCCACTTCTCGCGACCGATGGACGCGGCTGAGGCGACGGAATACATCGTCGGTCACACGACGATCAGCTTCTGGCTGGGCCATCGGGACGCGGAGCTCGAGGTGATCAAGCAGGTCGTCGCGGACTTCGAGCGCGCGAACCCTGAGATCCGGGTCAATGTCGTCGGGGACGTCGGCGACGCGCAGATCCAGTCCGAGGTACGCAGTGGCCGCGGGCCGAACGTCGTGAGCACCTCCGAGTCCGACCAGTTCGCCGCGTACTGGTCCGACGGATTGTTGCTCGACCTCGGGCCGTACCTGGCGCACGACCAGATCGATTCTGGGCAGTTCCTCGGACCGACGAACGTGTACACCTCGGCGGGCGGCCGACGCTGGTCGTTGCCGATGCTCGCCGACGCGTACGGGTTGTTCTTCGATCGCACCCGGTTCGCGGCGGCCGGGTTGACCGCCGCTCCCCGGACGATCGACGAGCTGACGGATCACGCGAAGCGACTGACGTCGCGGCGCGGGGACGGGTCGCTCGACGTGGTCGGGTTCATGCCGCTCTTCGGCTTCTACGAGAACTTCGTGGCGAACTTCGCGCACATGTTCGGGGCACGCTGGGTGGACTCGGCGGGCCGGTCGTCGCTGGCGTCGGATCCGGCATGGGCCACGATGCTGCGCTGGCAGAAGGAGCTGGTCGACTGGTACGGGGTCGAGGACCTGAAGCGGTTCCAATCTGAGCTGGGGGAGGAATTCTCGACGACGAACGCGTTCCACCAGCGGCGCCTGGCGATGGTCATCGACGGCGGATGGCGGGTGGCGATGCTCGCGGCACAGGCACCGAAGCTCGATTACGGGACGGCGCCGGTGCCGGTCCACGAGTCGGTCTCGGAGCTGTACGGATCCGGGTACCTGAACGGATCGATCATCGGTATCCCCGCCGACGCCGATCACAAGACCGAGGCCTGGAAGCTCGTCCGCTACCTCGCGACCGACGTCGAGGCGTTGGCGAAGCTGTCGAACGGGTTGCGCAACGTGCCATCGACGATGGCGTCATTGGCCTGCCCGCTGCTGGCGCCGGACGATCGGTTCGCGGTGTTCCTGGACATCTCGGCGCATCCCTTGTGTTCGACGGCGCCGATCAGCGCGCTCGGGGCGCAGTACCAGGCCATCGTGGAGACGTTCCTCGACGAGTGGCAGTCCGGTGCGGCCTCCGACCTGCTGGCTGGCTTGCGGGCAGTCGACCGCCAGATCGATGCGCTCATCGATCAGGCTGCCAGGCCGCGCCGGGCGACGAACCTGACGCAGCCGCGAAGGCCACTGCGGTCGCTGGCCGGGTAAGGAGGGCCTGTTCCCCGACCGCGGCGCTCCTCACTTGCATTTCGCGCAAGCCGCCAGGAACTGCTTGCGTCAGAGGTATCTACGGTCGCGGAGGCCGGTCAGGATCCCGGGGAATTTGCATCTGAGGTAGGGATTCGCGGGTCTTGGGGCACGACCTGCTCGTGGTCTTGCTCCACGCGCATGGATCCGACCCATTCAACCTCCGTCGATGATCCTCGGCGACGGTTGATGCATCTCGTGCAAGGGGTGCCTGCGAGCCGGGGTCACAGCAGGATCACGCTGCCCGCGCCAGGATCCACGCCAGCTCGCAGCAGTTCCAACGATCTGCCGCCCGGAACCGGGAACCGCTCGCGGAGTGCCATCGCGTGGTCACGGACGAACGCTCGGTTGTACAGGGAGTCCAGAAGCAGCAGGCTTACGGCGTCGACGCCGCCGTCCCGTAGCTTCAACGCGAGCCGCCGTTCCAGCGCCTGGAGGTCACGCGGCCGCGTTTCTGCCTCGAACGCGTGACGCCATTCGGCTCCAAGGACCACGAGGTCCCAGGCTCGCCGATCCGTTGGATTAGGAAACGGCACCTCCGCCAAGACGCGCAGCGACCGATGCACCTCTGCTCGCAACCTGTCGAGTAGCGCGGCGTGTGCCCGATCGCGCAGCGGCTGGCCGCCTGGATACACGCGGATCGACAGGTCGAGTCCCACAGCGGCGAGTAGCGATGAGGCCTGCTCGATCGTCACGCCGCGGACGAGCCCGCGCTCGATCCGGCTGTACTGGGCACCTGAGATCCCAACCGCGTCGGCTACGTCTGCTCCGCTGAGGTTGCGATCGAGCCGCCCGAGCCGCAGTTCGGACAATACGGTCGACGTTAGCTCGCGCCCGTGGGCCGCCCCCACATCAACGACTCGCTCGCGGCTGCCCATCGCGGCCAGCATGCGCCGCGCGCCTTACCTGGGACTTACGCGTCGCGCACCTGCCGCATGGCCCAGCGTTCCGGGGTCAGCCCGATCGGGGGATCCGCAGCAGCCAGCCGCTCGCCGGCCGGCACGAGCCGGCCGGTCATCCAGTCGCGGTACCAGGGCGACCACGTCCGCGC
>JBIOWA010000036.1:0-4352 GCA_044868045.1 Candidatus Limnocylindrales bacterium | reverse complement strand
GGATCCTGGTCGGCCACGAGCCGCGTGCTGATCTTGGCGTGGGCACGGGCCGGGATGATGGTCTTGGATCCCTCACCCTGGAACCCGCCCCAGATGCCGTTGATATCGAGCGTCGGACGCGCCCCCTTGCGCTCGAGTGTCGTGTAGCCGGCCTCGCCGACGAGGGCAGGCACCGCGGTCTCGGTTCGGAAGCGTTCCTCGTCGAAGGGCAGCTCGGCCATCGCCGCGATCTCGGTGTCGGTCAGGGTTCGGACGTCGTCGTAGAACCCGGGTATGCGGATGCGTCCGTCCGCGCCCTTCAATGCGGTGATGATCTGGGCGAGCGCGACGGCGGGGTTGTGGACCACGCCGCCATAGCTCCCTGAATGGAGGTCGACCGGAGACAGGACGACGTCGATCTGCGCGTACATGAGTCCGCGCAGCCCGACCGTGATCGCCGGGATGTTGCCCTCGAAAAAGCCGGTGTCGCTGATGATCGCGGCATCGGCGGCGAGCCGGTCCCTATTGGCGGCCAGCCAGGCATCGAGGTTCTCGCTCGCGCTCTCCTCCTCGCCCTCGAAGACGTACCGCACGTTGATCGGGAAGGCGCCGCGGGCGGCCAGCAGCCACGTCGCCGCCATCGCGTGGGCGTGGATCTGGCCCTTGTCGTCGGCGGCTCCGCGGGCGACCAGGCGATCCCCGTCGACGACCGGCTCGAATGGCGGGTTGCGCCACTGGTCGACGGGATCGACCGGTTGGACGTCGTAGTGTCCGTACACCAGGACCGTTGGTGCCCCGTCGGCGTGGAGCCAATCGCCGTATACGACCGGATGGCCGCCGGTCTCCGCTACCTCGACATGCTCGATGCCCGCCCCTTCGAGCGTTGCCGCGAGCCATTCAGCGGCGCGTCGCACGTCCGGGGCGTGCTCGGGGAGCGTCGAGATACTCGGAATCCGCAGGAACTCCTTGAGGCTTTCGAGACGAGCCTCGCGGGTGACCTCGAGATGGGCGGCCAGGTCAGGGCTCGTCGCGGTGGTGGCGGTCAGGTCAGGCATCCGCGGAGTCTATCGGCGCGACGGCGCCTCCGCCGAAGCAACCAGGAAATCTGGTCGAAATCCTCAGTCGAGTCTCGGTCGAGCCGCAGCTACGTGCCCGACGTCACGATCGCGTTGTGGGTGAGTCGCGCATGGACCGGGCCGATCGGCGCACCGAGACAAACCTCATCCGAGTCGGTGGGGAGCTTCGGACGGCCAGACGCATCGCCGGGCTGACGCTTGCCCAGGTGGCTCGCGTTACGCACATCTCGACCAGTGAGCTGAGTCGAATCGAGCGCGGCAAGGCACCGTGGGTGACCATCGCAAGCCTCAACAGGTTCGCCGCCGCGGTCGGTCTGGACCTATGGACGAAGACCTACCCCGGTGGCGAGCCGCTTCGCGACATCGCTCATCTGCGATTGACGGATGCCTTCCGATCCCTCCTCGGTCCCGAGCTCGTCGTCCGTGCCGAGGTCCCGATCGGCGATCCGCGAGACCTTCGAGCGTGGGATCTGACGCTGATGGAACCCGTCGGGCGGAGCTGCGGCGTCGAGCTCGAAACCCGACTCATCGACGCCCAGGATCAGCTTCGTCGACTCCATCGAAAGATCGCGGGCGGTGGCCTCGATCGCGCCCTGCTCGTCCTGGCCGACGCCCCCGCCAACCGAGCGGCCGTGCAGGCGGCCGCCGGCCTCCTGTCGACCACGTTCGCGATCGACGATATCGCGGCCAACGAGGCCCTCGCTCGGGGAAGGATCCCGCCCCGGGACGCGTTGATCCTGGTCCCCGTCGGCGGTCCGGTTCCGATCCGTGGCGTGCCACGGTCACGGCCGCACGGACGTGGTGGCCGGTCCCGTGGGACGGCAACTAGGGGACGCTAGCGGCCGTACCGATAGCCTTCCTGCCGCCCCACGACAATCTCGCCCTGTCATTACCGCGGTGCGGGAGAAACTCTGAGAAGCGGCCCTCCGATTGGCATCCGTTGCCGTGCTACGGGACGCGGGCAGGAGCTCGAGCTTGATTGGGGCGCCGTTGCCGTGCCACGGGACGCGGGCATGAGCTCGTGCTTGATTCGGGCGCCGTTGCCGTGCCACGGGACGCGGGCAGGAGCTCGTGCTTGATTGGCGCCTTGTTACCGTGCCACGGGACAACCTCGAAAGGCTGCGCGGCTCCGTGCCGTGCCACGGCCCACGGCCACCCCCGGCCGCCACTGGGGCCCGGAAACGACGGAGCGGGCCGGTGAACCGGCCCGCTCGTTGGTGGACGGGATGAGGGATGGACGCGCCGGTCAGGCCGGCTGTGGCTTCGGATCCGGGATCGGCTGTCCGGGGCCGACGATGGACGGGATGCCGCGGTCGAGCTGCTTGGGCGGCAGGTCCGTGAACATCGCCTCGAACGTGTCGGCGTCGACCGTCTCCTCGGCGACGAGCTTCTCGGCCAGGGCCACGAGACGATCGCGGTGGGTCGTGAGGACCTCCGTTGCCCGCTCGTACGCCTTGTCGATGATCGCCCGGACCTCTTCGTCGATCTGCTTGGCGATCTCGTCGCTGTAGTTGCGCTGCTCACCGATCTCCCGGCCGAGGAAGACCAGCTCGTCACGCTTCCCGAAGGAAAGCGGGCCGAGCTTGTCGCTCATGCCGAACTCGGTGACCATGCGCCGCGCGAGGTCGGTCGCCTTCTCGATGTCATTGCTGGCGCCGGTCGTCGTGTCGCCGAAGATCAGCCGCTCGGAGACGTTGCCGCCGAGCAGGCCCGCGATCTTGTCCTCGAACTCGGTCTTGGACTGGAGATAGCGGTCCTCCTGGGGCAGGGCCATCGTGTAGCCGAGGGCCATGCCACGGCTGATGATCGTGACTTTGCTGACGGGGTCGCACTTCGGCAGGATCCGCTGGACGATGGCGTGACCGCCCTCGTGGTAGGCGATGATCGCCTTCTCGGCGTCCGAGATGACCCGCGACTTGCGCTCCGGCCCGGCCACGATCCGCTCCAGGGCTTCCTGGAACTCGGACATGCCGATGACCTTCTTGTTGCGGCGCGCCGACAGGATCGCGGCCTCGTTGACGAGGTTGGCGAGGTCGGCGCCGGAGAAGCCCGGTGACTGACGCGCGACGCCTTCGACCTCGACGCCCTTGTCGAGCGGCTTGCCCTTGGTGTGGACCTTGAGGATCTCGACCCGCCCCCTCATGTCTGGGCGATCGAGGATGACCTGACGATCGAAGCGTCCCGGGCGCAGCAGCGCCGGGTCGAGGACGTCGGGTCGGTTCGTCGCGGCGACCACGATCACGTTGGTGTTCGTATCGAAGCCGTCCATCTCGACGAGGATCTGATTGAGGGTCTGCTCCCGCTCGTCGTGACTGCCGCCGAGGCCGGCGCCGCGCTGGCGGCCGACCGCGTCGATCTCGTCGACGAAGACGATGCACGGCGAGTTGCGCTTGGCCTGGTCGAACAGGTCGCGGACTCGGCTCGCACCGACGCCGACGAACATCTCCACGAACTCCGAGCCCGAGATGCTGAAGAACGGCACCCCGGCCTCACCGGCCACGGCCCGCGCCATCAGCGTCTTGCCGGTACCCGGAGGGCCGACGAGCAGGACGCCACGCGGGATACGGGCCCCGAGCGAGTTGAACTTCTCGGGGAACTTCAGGAACTCGACGACCTCTTGGAGCTCGGTCTTGGCCTCGTCGACCCCGGCCACGTCCGCGAACGTCACGACGGTCTTGTTGCCGAGGAACATCCGGGCGCGACTCTTCCCGAAGCTCAGGGCCTGGTTATTCGTGCCCTGGGCCTGGCGCATCATGAAGAAGATGAAGCCGCCGATGATCAGGATCGGCAGGAGGCCGGTCACGAGGATCGAGATCCAGCCGGTGTCCGCCTGCTGCTTCGCACCGACGACGGGCGCCGGCACCCCGCCTTCCTGGGCGGCGGCCTTCACGTCCGGCAGGACCTGGTCGGCGAGCAGCCCCGGAACGACGACCGTGTAGGGACTCCCGGTCCCCGGCGTGACCGTCAGGGTCGAGCCCTCCTGGACGACCCGGGCGACCGTTCCCTTCTGGACGTCCTGCAGGAAGACCGAATACTCCTTGGTGGTCGCCGGGGTGTTCCCCGAGACGAGCGTGAAGACGACGGCAAGCGCGACGACCACGAGGGCCAGCATCACGATGCCGTTGCGGAAGAACTTTGGGTTCAACGAAGCCTCCGGATCTGGGCCGCTGCCGCGCAGCGACCACCCGCGGCGAGTATAGCGCCGGACCGTGGCGATCCTGATTCAGGCAACCGCGCGAATCAGATGTTGATACGACAACCAGCCGCGCACGGATCGTCGGGCTTCGGGACGGGATT
>JBIOWA010000035.1:0-40513 GCA_044868045.1 Candidatus Limnocylindrales bacterium | reverse complement strand
CTGACGATCAGCGCTGGCGCCGGCGGCACTGAAGCCACCGACTGGGCCGAGATGCTGCTGCGGATGTATCTGCGCTGGGCCGAGCGCCACCGCTATGCGACCGAGATCATCGATCAGCAGGAGGGCGAGCAGGCCGGCCTCAAGAGCGTGACGGTCGAGATCGGCGGCCGGCGGGCGTACGGCTGGCTGCGCGCCGAACGCGGCGTCCATAGACTCGTGCGCATCAGCCCGTTCGACTCGCAGAAGCGCCGTCAGACCACGTTCGCGCTCGTCGAGGTCCTGCCCGAGGTCGAGGACGATGTCGAGATCGAGCTCGACTGGGACGAGATCCGCGTCGACACCTATCGAGCGCAGGGCGCCGGCGGCCAGCACGTCAACAAGACCGATTCGGCCGTTCGCCTCACGCACAATCCGACCGGGATCGTCGTCCAGAGCCAGAACGAGCGCTCCCAGACGCAGAACAAGGAGAACGCGATCAAGGTGCTCAAGGCGCGGCTCCTCGAGCGGGCACTCGAAGAGAAGGAAGCCGAGCTGCGCGCACTCAAGGGGGAACACGTCGAGGCCGGCTGGGGCAACCAGATCCGGAGCTACGTGCTGCACCCGTACCAGATGGTCAAGGACCTGCGCACCGACCACGAGACGGGCAACACGACGGCCGTGCTCGACGGCGACCTCGACGCCTTCATGCAGGCCGAACTCGAGCGACTGGCGACGGGCGGCGATTGGCGTGGCGGCGACAGCGAGGGTGACGCGGCGTGACCGTCGATCCCGGCCTCGCGGTCCGGGAGGCGCTCTCGTATCGGCCCGTCCGCCCGGACGAGCTCGAGATCTGCACCGACATCTGGCGTGATTCGATCAACGACTACACGCGACGCCTCAACATGCCCGATCTCCAGGCCGAGGTTGCCCCCCTCCTGCGGCTCTACACCCATCTCCAGGCGACGGACCCGCACCGCTTCGTCGTGGCGACGCAGGCTTACGGCGCGGGCGACGCCGGGGAGCGGATCGTCGCGTTCGCTGCGGCCTTCCAGCGTGAACGGTTGTGGTTCCTCTCGATGTGCTTCGTCCGGCCCGAGGTCCAGGCAGCCGGGGTCGGCCGGCGGCTGCTGGTCGAGGTCGGCCCGCGATCGCCCGATGGCGCCGACAAGGGCGAGACGGTCCGCGCGACCGCCACTGACAGCGCCCAACCGATCAGCAACGCCCTCTACGCGTCGGTCGGGATGGTGCCGCGCGTGCCGCTGCTCAACCTGATCGGGTTGCCCGAGCGACCCGAGGCATTCGGGGCGCTCCCCTCGGGGGTCACGCCGGTCCCGTTCGAGGTGCTGGCCCGCGACGGCCACGACCGCCTTGCCACGACCGTGGACACACTGGACCGCGAGTCGCTCGGCGTCGCCCACCCGATCGATCACGCCTATCTCCGGGGGGAGAGCCGGCGCGGCTGGCTCTACCACGGACCGGACGGCGCGGCCGTGGCGTATGGATACGCGACCGAGGCCGGACGGATCGGCCCGGTGGCCAGCCGCGATGCCGGCTTGCTCGCCCCGATCCTCGGCCACCTCTCGAGCGCGATCACGCCACGCGGCGCGTTCGCGACCTGGCTGCCGGGCACGGCCGACCGGGCGGTCGTCGCGGCGCTGCAGGCCGGGTTCCGCCTCGAGCCGTTCCCGATCCTGCTCTGTTGGGACCGGCCCTTCGCCGACCTGTCGCGCTACCTGCCGATATCCCCGGGACTGCTCTAGACCGAACCGGACCGGACCATCGTCAGGGTGCCGGTAGCCCGCCTGGGATGTTTGCCGGGGTGGGTGGCCGATGGTAGCCTCGCGTCGGATTGGCTCCCGGTGCCGTGCCCGCGGACGGAGTCGGATCGATCATCTCGCGCCCGCGGAGTCGCTTGTGACCATCGCTCCCGCGCCGTCAGCGGCGCGTTCGCTTCGTCGCCGCATCCTCGAGCGCGGCCGCGACCAGGCCGCACCCGACCGCGCCGTCCTCGTCCTCCACGACGTCACGAAGCAGTTTCCGAACGGCAAGGTCGCCCTGCGCGACGTCGACCTGGTCATCCCCGAGGGCGATTTCGTCTTCCTCGTCGGGCCGTCGGGCGCGGGCAAGTCGACGCTCATCAAGCTCCTCATCCGCGACGAGGTAGCGAGCCGCGGCGATGTGGTGCTGGACGGCCAGGACCTGGCGCGGCTGCCACGCCGGCAGGTCCCGCGGATGCGCCGCAAGATCGGGATCATCTTCCAGGATTTCAAGCTGCTGCCGACCAAGACGGTCTGGGAGAACGTGTCCTTCGCGCTCGAGGTGACCGGTCATCCGCGCCGCAAGATCCGGCCGGCCGTCGACCGGGTCCTGGCGATCGTCGGGCTGACCGCTCAGGCGAAGCAGGTCCCGGCCCAGCTCTCGGGCGGCGAACAACAGCGCACCGCGATCGCACGCGCCCTCGTGCACGACCCGCGGCTGATCATCGCGGATGAGCCGACGGGCAACCTCGACCCCCTGATCAGCTGGGAGATCCTGCAGCTGCTGCTGCGGATCAACGAGCTCGGTGTCACCGTGCTCATGGCCACCCACAACGCCGAAGTCGTGACCGCCCTCCGCAAGCGCGTGGTCGCGCTCGAGGAGGGGCGGGTGATCCGCGACGAGGTCGGTGGCGCCTACCACCGCGAGGACTGACGGCCGGTGCTCTCGTTCCTCTACTTCAGTGTGCGACGGGCCTGGCAGGGCTTCTGGCGCAACGCCGTCATGAGCCTCGCGGCGACAGCGACGATGGTCCTGATGCTGCTGCTGCTCGCCGGTTTCTGGATCATCCAGACCGGCCTGCTGGCCGGCTTGGAATTCACCGAGCAGAAGGTCGAGGTCGTCGCCTATCTCCAGCCGAATGCGACCGAATCCCAGATCGCCGACCTGGCCGCCACGATCGAGCAACGCCCCGACGTTGCGTCGGTCGAGATCGTGTCGCGGGACAAGGCGCTCGAGCGCTTCCGCGAATCCATGCAGGCACAGGGCCGCACGGACCTGACCCAGCAACTCGACAGCAACCCGCTCTACGCGAGCATCGAGGTGAAGCTGAAGGACCCGTCCGCGCTGCGCGCGGTGGGCGATGCCCTCAGCCCGAACGAACAGCCGATCGTTCGCAATGTCATCAACATCGAGGACCTCGTCGACCGAGTCCTGACCGTGACGAACATCCTGCGGACGGCCGGCACCGCGGTCCTCCTGATCGTCGGCGTGATCGTGCTCTTCATCATCGTCAACGCGATCCGCCTCGCGGTGGTCGCGCGCTCCGAGGAGATCGAGATCATGCGACTGGTCGGCGCCTCGGACGCGTTCATCCGCTGGCCGTTCGTCTTCGAGGGCGCGTTCGTCGGGTTCCTCGGGGCGGTCGTGACGCTGGTGATCCTCGCCGCCGCGGCGGAGCCCCTCAACGGGTTCATGGTCGAGTTCTTCCGCGTCCTGCCGCTGCGGATCGGGTCGCTGACGCGCGATCTCGTGACGCTCGTGATCGGCACAGGGGTCGGTCTCGGCATCATCGGTTCGTGGGTTTCGGTACGGACGTACCTCATCCGGTAAGGCCTCTCGGGCGTACCTTCGGGTCGGAGATATACCCTCCGCCATCGGATGTAGGCTGACGGCAGCCGCCCCTCCGTCACCATTGCCGCTCGGTCACCACCCTCCGCACCGTCACCATCACCGTTGATCTCGAGGCACTCGCGGACCGCCATGGAATCGCCTGACATCGATCGCCCGGATCGGCTGGCGGAGTCCGCCGCGCCGACCGTCCCATCCACGCACAGCCGGCGGGCCTTGCTCTTGCCGGCCACCCTGACGGCCGTCGCGCTGCTCGCTGGAAGCGCGCTCTTCGTCAGCGGCTACTCGCTCGGCCGGCAGGCGAGCGCCGAACCCGGGACGCCCGGCGGCGAGACCAGCGCGTTCCGCCCCTTCTGGGACACCTACCAGACCATCCGCGACCGGTACGCGGGAAGTGACGTCAGTCGCGACGCGATCGTCCAGGGCGCCATCCGCGGGATGATCAATTCACTCCAGGATCCCTACTCCCAGTACCTCACCTCGGCCGAGTATCGCTCGAGCCTGCAGGGGATCAGCGGTGAGTTCGAGGGCATCGGCGCCGAGCTCGCCACGCAGGCGACGGACGGTACGAAGAGCTGCGCGACGCTCGGCCCCACCTGCCGGCTCGTGATCATCGCCCCGATCGGCGGCTCCCCGGCGGAGCGGGCCGGCCTCCGCGCCGGCGATCTCGTGCTCGCCACCGACGGCGTCCCGGTCGACGGGTTGAGCGTCGACGATGCCCGCGCGCGGATCCGCGGCCCGAAGGGCACCGTGCTCGAGCTCTCCGTGGTCCGCGGATCGGCGGCGCCGTTCGAGCTCAAGATCACCCGTGACGTCGTCCTCGAGCAGGAAGTCGAGTCGAAGGCGTTCGATGACGGGGGGGTCGGCTACGTCCGACTGAAGGGCTTCTCGGACCGCGCCGCGGCCGACCTGACGAATGCGGTGCGTGCTCATGTCGAGGCCGGGCGACGGCGGTTGATCATCGATCTACGCGGGAACCCTGGCGGCTACGTCACGGCGGCCCGGGTGGTCGCCAGCCAGTTCATCGGCTCGGGCACGATCTTCTGGGAGCAGGACGCGCACGGAAACCAGATCCCGACCGAGGCGACCCCCGGCGGCGTGGCTACGGACCCGGGGATCGATGTCATCGTGCTGATCGATCGCGGGACCGCCTCGGCAAGCGAGATCGTCGCGGCGGCCCTGCAGGACTCGAGACGCGCGTTGCTCGTCGGGCAGCGGTCGTTCGGCAAGGGCACGGTCCAGCAATGGCAGGAGCTGCCAGGGGAGGGTGGCGCGTTCCGGCTGACGATCGCGCGCTGGCTCTCGCCGACCAAGCGATGGATCCACAACGTCGGCATCGAGCCGGACGTGACGGTCGCCCTTCCGACCAACCCGGTGCCCGGCAAGGATCCGACGCTCGACCGCGCCCTCGAGCTGCTCGGCGCCGAGCCGGTCGGGCCGCTGCGCTGACGCCCGGCGCCGCCGCATGCGGCGCCACCGGTCAGCGGCGACGTGGTCCCAGGCGGCGCCACGGGTCGGCTCACGTGTGCGATCGCCCAGCGATTCTGCTGGGATCAGAACCCTGAGCGGTTGGGGGCCAAGAGCGACCGCCGGACAACGCACAGATCCCCGCTCCAGCAACCACGTCCGTACGGCGGCTTCGCCCCGCGGACCCACGCGCTCCGGTATCCGCTCCGAACGCGCCATTCTTCTGGTGCCACCAGAATCGGCGGTCTGATCGCGACCAGGTGGACTGCGATCCAACTCGGCTTTTTGGGGCCCTGTACCTCGACGCGACCCGAAGCGGCTCAGCTCGGCCGCGCCTCCCGGCGTCCGCGTGCGGGCGCCTTGCACGGATCCGTCCCGTCGAGTACGGTTTCGCGGAACGAAAGGAGGTGATGTGCAGTGATCGACAGTACGCGTAGCTGCACCACCTCGCAGGAGATGGCCGTCTAGTCGGACACCCCTGTGGGTGGTTGAGCAACTCGAACGCCGGTCCGCATAGGGCCGGCGTTCGTGCGAGTCCCACCGCAGGAACCCCAGGGAGCCATCCATGCGCGACGACTCGACCGTCGCCCTCAATCGAAAAGCGCGCCACGAGTTCACGATCGATGAGACCTTCGAGGCCGGCTTGGTGCTGACCGGGACCGAGATCAAGTCGGTCCGCGCCGGCAAGGTCAACATCGCGAACGCCTACGCCCGGATCGAGAAGGGCGAGGCGTGGCTGATCGGGGCCGACATCGCCCCGTTCGAACAGGGCAACCGCTACAACCACGATCCCAAGCGGACCCGCAAGCTGCTGCTCCATCGTCGCGAGATCGACGAGCTGCTCGGTCGGGCGCAGCAGAAGGGCCAGACAATCGTGCCCCTGCGGTTATACCTGAGCCGCGGGAGGGCGAAACTGGAGCTCGGCCTGGCGCGTGGCAAGCAGCTCCACGACCGGCGACGCGACATCGCCGATCGCGATGCTCGCCGAGACATCGCGCGCGAGCTGGCCGACGCGCAGCGCGGGCGCTAATGCGCAGCGCGGGCGCTAACGCTTCAGGTCGCGGCGACTCTTGCCCCCACGATCTCCCAGGCTCGAGACTCAACGGGAACGCCGGGTTTCGTACGGACGAAGAGCGCGACGCCGATCCCCGATGACGCGGCACACAGCAGCAAGCCGGTCGTGACGTCCACGAGACCCGCCTGCAGGAGCCCGCTCATGAGGAACGCGGCGGCGATCCCGCGGGCTCCGGTCAACGCGTTCCAGCCGGCCATGGCCGCAGCGCGATTGGCGAGTGGCGTCTGATCGCTCACCACGCCGGCGATGGCGACGTCGACCGAGGCGCTTGCGGTTCCCGCGGCCAGCGCGGCGAACCACAGGACGGCGACGTCCGGGGCGACGGCGTAGCCGACCAGTGACGCCAGCCCGATCGCGCTGCCGATGCGGATCGCGACGAGGGGTCCCATCCGATCCGCCACCGAGCCCCACACGAGGAACGCGACCATCGTCGAGGTCGACGTCAGGATCCCGATAACGCCGACTTCGGCCAGGGTCAGGTCGAGGCGATCGACGAAGACCAGGGCATACAGCGGTGCTGCGGCGATGAACCCGCCGCCGTAGAAGCCCTGGGCCAGGGCCATCCGAGCGAGAACCGGCCGCTCCCGGAGCGCCAGGATCGACTCGCGCGCGGAGAAGCGCGGGGCCCCGTCGGCGGATCGGGCGCGGAGCCCCGCATACGCCAGGGCGCAAGCGACACCGAGCACGCCGGCGGTGGCGACGGCCGTCGGTCCGCCGACCAGATCCGCAATCAGGCCGCCGGTGAATGCCGCGACGGCGCCGGCGGCGGCCCGTCCCATGCCGATCAACCCGACGACACGGCCGCGCAGCCGCGACGGATACATGGCTCCCCATAACCGGAGGTGGAACGGGCCGCCGAACGAGATGCTGCCCCAGAACAGGAGCGCCACGACGATCATCACGGCCGGCACGGGCGCGACGAAGAGGAGCACCAGGGAAGCGGCACCCAGGCCGCGCATGAGCGACAACTGGCGGGTCGAGCGCGGCCCGAATCGCCCGGCGAACGCCCCCAGGAAATTGGCCACGAACGGTGCGGCGGCCAGCGCGGCCAACCCTAGAGGCTCGAGCCCGCCCCGTCGCGCGATGGTCGGGAGCAGCGCGTTGACGAGCGCCATCGTCACGCCGACGCCGACCGCCGCCATGAGGTCGAGCGCAAGGTTGCGCCCGATCGCCCGCTGGCTCGGCGAGGGACGGAATGACGGCCGGTACACGGCGCACCTCGAAGCGGCCCGCTTGGCCTGCGAGGTGAGCTGACGGGCTCGGCGTGGGTTCGCCGTCGCGGCCGGTCCGCGATTCGCCCCTGGTGACGGGTCCCCCGTCCTCGATGAGGAGGTTCGGCCGTGATCAACCATAGCGCGAACGCGCCCGCGCCGGTTCCCGGCGTTCGTCAGGTCGGTCCCGACCTCGTGGTACCATCGCGATACCGAACCGACGTTCGGTCCTGTGGGGATGCGTGGTTTCGACAGGGCCTGGTTGTCGGAGAGTGCGAGCCGAGGTGCCGTCAGGCCTCGTTAAACAGGCGGCAAAACGAAGTACCTGGCAACCGCCAGTCGACTCTCGCCCTCGCTGCTTAGGCAGTAAGGTGAGCGTGGAAGCTACCTCCGCTTCGCGGGTAGTGGAAGCGTCATGCAGCGAAGCTGCGATCCGGATGAGCGTCGCGTAATCCGGAGTCAAGCCCGATCTAGGGACACGTGACTGGACCGTCCGGCAGGGTGCCGATGTCCGTCCGGGCGGTTGACGACAAACCATCGGACACGCTCGTAGTGGTCTCCGGCGAAGGGTCTTGGACGGGGAGTTCGACTCTCCCCCATCTCCACCATCCGTTCCCTACCCGCGACCGGCCAGGACGTGCTCCATGAACGCGCGCAGCGGCCGGATCGAACCCATGATCGGCAGACCGATGTCGCGGGCCGGCCCCAGCCAGGCGTGGCTCGACTGGAAGAACGGGCTGAGCGCCCGGCTCAGGATCTCGTAGCGGGCGTTCTGCCAGCGGCGCCGGCGCTGCCAGCGTTCGAACGCCGCCAGGGGCAGCCACTCGCTCCGTAGCGCCTCGGCGAGAGCAGCGGCGTCGAGCAGCGCCAGGTTGGCGCCCTGACCGAGATGCGGCGGACTCGGATGTGCCGCGTCGCCGATCAGGACGATGCGGTCTATGTAGGTCCGGGCGACGTTCGCATGCCCGTAGCGCGCGAGTAGCAGCCGATCGAAGCTGCCGATCGACTCAAGGACTGGTCGGGCAGCGGGAAGGACGGCCGACGCGCGCTCCACGAGCTGATCGAAGCCCGCCGCCCGCAGCGTGTCCAGGTCCCGGATTCGCAACCCCCAGAACACGGCCGCCTCCCGCTCGCCGACGGGCAGCAGTCCTGCCAACAAGCCGACGCCTCGTGCCTGTTGCAGCAGCTGGTGCTCGCAGGCGGTGTCCGTCGTGCCCAGGCCCCACAGCGCCGCGAACGGCGACAGGAACAGCCGAGCCCCGGGATCGACGACCCGTCGGACCGCCGAGCGCATCCCATCGGCCCCCACCAGGATGTCGGCCGGAGGGAGTTCGTCGCCCGATGCGGCGATCGGGACGACCCCATCGTCATGGACGAGCGCGTCGACGATCTCGACGCCGGGCTCCACGCGCACGCCCGCCCTGCTCGCAGCGGCCATGAGCGTCGTAAACAGCCGACCCCGGGAGACGCCGAGCGCGTGGGCCGTCGGATCCCGCCGGTCGTATCGCAGCTCGCTCAGGGTTCGGCTCGGTGCGGAGTCCGCATGGAACGCGCGGATGGGCCAGGCTCCTGCCGCGACCTCGTCGAGCAGTCCCAGGTGGTCGAGCACGGCCTGCCCAGACGGCTGGAGCAGGAAGCCCGCCCCGACTGGGCCCGGATCGGGTGCTCGCTCATAGACCGAGACGTGGTGTCCGTGGCGTGCGAGGGCCACGGACAGCGCCGCTCCACCGACCCCGAACCCCACAATCGCGATCCGCATCAGCGCCGGTGACCCTCGAGGGAGTTATCTGCTACTGAACGGTAGCACGATGTTCGGGCGAACGCGGTCTGGCTCAGGAGCGTTGCTCGGCACGGCAACCACCAACGCTGGGGGCGTACCCTATCGGCAAGCGGCGTCTTCCCCTGGTCGACCGCTGGCAGTGGGGAACCTTCGATGGTCCGTGCGCGCGCCTCGATCTATGTCTCCATCGCGACGATCGCTTTGCTGGTCGCCGTGCTGGTCCCGTTCGCCACCGTTAGGGCGGCCGATCCTGTATTCGTCGGGGCCGGCGACATCGCCAGCTGTTCGCGTACGCAGGACGAGGCGACGGCCAAGCTCCTCGACGGCATCACGGGGACCGTCTTCGCAGCCGGAGACAACGTGTACGAGAAGGGCACGGCCTCGGAATACAAGAACTGCTATGGCCCGACCTGGGGCCGCCACAAGAGTCGAACCTGGCCGGTTCCAGGCAACCACGATTACGAGACGACCGGAGCCAGCGGCTACTACGGCTACTTCGGGTCCCGGGCAGGCGACCCTCGCAAGGGCTATTACAGCTTCAATATCGGTGCCTGGCACGCCGTCATGCTCAACAGCAACTGCTCGGCCGTGAGTGGCTGTGGAGCGACGTCGCCCCAGACCAAATGGCTTCGCAGCGACCTCGCCGCCAACTCCAAGACATGCACGATCGCGGTGTGGCACCACCCTCGATTCACCTCGCGGCGGTCGACGCCGGATGGGCTGACGGTTGCCCTGTGGCAGGCGCTGTACGACTACGGCGCGGACGTCATCGTCAACGGTCACCAGCACAATTACGAACGGTTCGCCCCCCAGACCCCGTCGGGCGCGGCTAGTACCTCGTACGGCATCCGGCAGTTCGTGGTGGGGACCGGCGGTGCCGCGCTCGTCGGGTTCTCGACGACCATGAAGAACAGCCAGGTTCGCAACAGCAACACCTACGGCGTCCTCAAGCTTACCCTCCATTCGTCGAGCTACGACTTCGCCTTCGTTCCGATCGCCGGCCAGACCTTCCGGGACAGCGGCTCGTCCTCGTGCCATGGCAAGCCTCCGGCCTGACGCCCGTCGAGGTCGTGAGCGCGTCCCCGTGTCGGGTATCGTGAGCTAGCCACCCAGCCGTCGTTCTGGCACGGACCCGCGCCAGTCCTGCGCACCACCCCCGTCGATCGGGAAGAGCCATGGACCACGAGCCCGTACTCATCTCGACCATCGCCATCGGGCTGACCGCCGCGTTCATCGGCGGACTCGCCGCGCGCCGGCTCGGGTTGCCCCCGATCGTCGGCTACATCCTCGCCGGCGTCGCGATCGGGCCGTTCACGCCGGGGCTCGTCGCAGATCCGGCGATCGCCACGGAGCTCGCCGAGCTCGGCGTGATCCTGTTGATGTTCGGGGTGGGCATCCATTTCTCGATCCACGACTTGATGGCGGTCCGATCGATCGCGATCCCCGGTGCGCTGATCCAGACCGCAGTCGCCGTCGCGCTCGGTGTTGCGCTGGGGTCCGCGCTGGGCTGGGGTCTCGGTGCTGGGCTCGTGCTCGGCCTGGCGCTGTCGATCGCCAGCACGGTCGTCGTGCTGCGCGCGCTCGGCGACCGGCAGGAGCAGGACACGATCCAAGGGCAGATCGCCGTCGGATGGCTGATCGTCGAGGACCTGCTGGCCGTCCTCGTGCTGGTCCTCTTGCCCTCGATCGCCCCGATCCTCGAGGGGCAGGTGGACGTCACAAGCGCGGGTCAGGCGGCGATCGTCGCCATCGCCATCGCGCTCGGGAAGGCGGCCGTGTTCGCGATCCTGATGATCGTGGCCGGGGCACGGCTTGTCCCGTGGCTGATGCTGGTCGTGGCTCGTGAAGGCTCGCGCGAGCTCTTCTCGCTGGCGGTACTCGCGATCGCGCTCGGCGTCGCCTTCGTCTCCTCGAGCGTGTTCGGGGTCTCCTTCGCGCTGGGCGCTTTTCTGGCGGGCGCTGTCGTCAGCGAGTCCGACATGAGCCACCAGGCGGCCGCGGACGCACTGCCGCTGCGCGACGCCTTCGCCGTGCTGTTCTTCGTGTCAGTCGGGATGCTGCTCGACCCGTCGTACCTGATCGCGAATCCGCTGCCGGTCGCGGCCGTGATCGCGCTGATCGTCGTCGGCAAGTTGTTGACCAAGGTGCTCATCGTCGCGGCGGCTGGGTACCCGCCACGCATCGCGCTCACGGTGGCGGCCGGCCTGGCCCAGATCGGCGAGTTCTCGTTCATCATCGGCACGCTGGGCCGCTCGCTCGGCCTGCTCCCCGACGCGGGCTACCAGCTGATCGTGGCCGGTGCACTGATCTCGATCGCGATCAACCCCGTGCTGTTCGCTGTGATCCGACCGATCGAAGGCAGGCTCCGCGCCAGCCCGACGTTCACGGCACTCATGGAGCGGCGTGCCGGCGAGCTCGGACGGATCACGCCCGACGATCAGGCGGCCCTCCGCGTGCACGCGATCGTCTGCGGCTACGGCCACGTCGGCCGGCTGCTCGGACCCGCGTTCGAGCGACGCGGGTTCCGCTACGTCGTGATCACCCAGCAGCGCGACGAGGTCGACCGCCTCCGCGCCGGGGGCGTGACCGCGATCTACGGCGACGCCGCGAACCCGGTGGTCCTCGAGATGGCCGGCATCGCCACTGCCCGGCTGGTCGTCGTCGCGACGTCCGATCCGCACGAGACACGCCTGATCGTCGAACGGGTCCGCGAACTTAACGCCGGCGTCGATCTGGTCGTCCGCACCCACAGCGACACAGAGGCGGCCCACCTGCGGTCGCTCGGCGGCAAGGTCCAGGCAGTCCACGGCGAGCGTGAACTGGCGGTGCAGATGGCGCGCTACGCACTCCGTCGGTTCGGGATCAGCGCGACCGAGGCCGAGGCGATCGCCCAGGGCCTGCGCGGGCGACCGGTCGCCCTGGCACAGGCGCAGCGGCGGCCGCTGCTGGCCGACCTCGTCGGCCGCTTGCGCGGAGGGCCTAGCGGCCCACCAGCGTGATCCCGGTGATCCGGGCGTAGTGCGAGTAGTAGGTCACGCGGTGGAGCAGCTTGCCCTTCTGGTACACGCTCACCGTGCGCCACACGTCCTTGCCGTCGACCGGGTACTCGATCCGCTTCCTGTAGCCGGACGGGAGTGAGGAGGTGTACTGGACGGTGTCCGTCGCATACCGGACGTTCTTGACCGTCGGCGTGCCGATGACGACCTTGCGGCCGTTGGGGACGCTGTAGATCTCGAACTTGACGTACCCGGCCGACCCGTTCCGATAGCCATAGCCGCGGATCAGGATCGGGTACTGGGTGTCGTTCACGAATGACATCGTCTGCTTCGAGCCGGACGCACTGATGAACACGGTCGCGTCGAGGCCGAGCGGGTAGCGATCGATGTAGTAGTAGTGGTTGCGCCGGGCCTCCATGTCGTACCCGGCGCGCATCGCCGCGTTGAACAGCGTCGTCGAGCACGAGCAGATGCCGCCGGCCAGGGCACCCTGGGGCTCGGTCCGGCCGTTGATGATCGCGCCGCCCTGGCGGTATCCCTTGGCTCGACTGACGGTCCCGACAGCCCCCCAGAAATCGAATGTCGCGCCGGGCGCCACGACGTATCCGTTGATCAGCCGGGCTGGGATCCAGATATTCGCCCCGAAGCCGTTCTTCTCGCCGATCGGGAAGAACGTCGTCCACTGCGAGATCTTGCGCATCTTCGGCCGGGCAGCCTTCGCCTCGGCCGTGGTCAGGGCAGGTTGGATCTGCGTCACGCTCGGCTCGATCGTGGACGTCGTCGCGCCGGCCATCCGGGCGTCGAGCAGTGCCTGGACCTGTGCCCTGGTCGCGGCCAGGTTCACCTTGTACCCCTGCTTGCTCGGCGTGACCCCGGTGATCGTCCCGCCCGATGTCGTGAAGGACGCATTGACCGGTGCCTCATCGATCCGCTTGGCGAGGACCTTCAGGACGCCGTCGAGCTTGGTCGTGTCGATCGACACTCCGTACCCGCCGTCCGCGGTCGGCGCGAAGCTGAGCCAGCCCCGGAGGCGCGTCGTCGTGATGGTTTCCTTCTTGCCGTCGAGGGCCAGCCGGATCGGCGCAGCGATCCGCTCGGCGTCGGCCTTGGCCTGGGCTGCCTCATCGCTGGTGACGGTCGGCTCGACGGCACGGACCGGGAGCTCATAACGCAGGTCAGCGGGCGCATCCAGCTCGCCCAGGTCGGCCAGCGCGGCCTTGACCGGGACCACCGGGTCGGTCAAGCGTCCTTCGACGGCCGGGACGACCGTGAACTTCGTCGTGTCGACGACGGCGACGAAGGCATCGATCGGCTGGCGTGCGAGCGAATCGGCGAAGTCGAGAACCTCGTTGGCCAGCGCATCGGCATCGACCGCCACGCGCGGCGTCAGGCTGACCCCGCGCACAGCGGTGCGGGTATTGGCGATCGCCCGGTCGAGCGCGTTGCCGTCGCGACCGACGCCGAGGGCTTCCGTGACCATTGCGTCGATGTCGGGGCCGCGCCCGATATCGGCGAAGTTGATCGTCCGATCGCCGTGCGGGCTCGTGATCGTGACCGAGCCTTCGCCGAGGGATCCGTACGCGTCGCGCAGGCGTTCGGCCGCAGATGCCGCGGTGAGACCCGACAGGTCCACGTCCCCGACGCGGACCCCCGGCAGCACTCGACCGGTGTACTGCTGGTCGTAGGCGTACAGCGCGCCGACCCCGACGGCCATCGCGGCGATCAACCCGACCAGGAAGGCAACGGCGAACCGCACGCGCAGCGACGGCCGCGCCGCGGCCTCCGGGACAGGGATGGTCACGGTATCGGGGGTGGTCGTGGTCATGGAGGCGACATCCTAGCAGTCGATGGGAAGCGTTCCGCGTCTATCCGCGCGGCAGGAAGACGCCGAGACCCCACCTTTGGTGACGCTCCCCCCGGTGTTGGCGGCGCTGGTCGCGTCAGCCGCCGCGGGGCACGAGCACGACGCGGCGGTTCGGCTCCTCGCCGATGGACTGGGTCGCGACGCCGGCGTGATCGCGCAGCGTCAGGTGGATCCAGCGCCGCTCCAGGGCGGGCATCGGCTCGAGCTGGAGCATCTTCCCGGTCTCCATGACCCGTGCGGCGGCACGATCCGCGAGCTCGCGGAGCTGCCGCTCGCGGCGCCCCCGGTAGTCCTCGACATCGACGAGCACCCGAGTCCACGACCCCATTTCCTTGGAGAGCATGAGGTTGACCAGGTGCTGCAGCGCCGACAGGCGCTCACCCTTGCGCCCGATCAGCGCCCCGAGGGCGTCGCGGTCGTCGCCCTGGGCCACGACATTGAGCCGGCTCGTCTCGCCTGCCGCAACCTCGACGACCGCGTCGAAGCCGAGGTGGCCCATCACGGTCTCGAGGATCCGCTTGCCGGCGGCGAGCGCCTCGGGCGACGCCTCCGCTGCCTCGAGGTCGGCGCGCTCGGCAGCGAGCGAGCCGCGGGCGGCGGCCACCTCGGCGGCCTCGGACGCGGAGACGTCGGCACCGCCGCGCTGCGGGCCGCGGGCGCCGCGGCCCTCGCGGGGTCGATCGTCGCGGCGGGGACCCCGGTCACGGTCGTCGCGCCGCGGACCCCGGTCATCGGATCGTGGCGGACGGTCGCGCTCGACGCCGGCATAGGCAGGACGGTCCTCGCGCCGGGGACCCCGGTCACGGTCGTCGCGCCGCGGACCACGGTCGCCCCGGTCATCTCGCCTGGGGCCGCGGTCGCGATCGCCGAACTCGCGGGCAGGCGGTCGAGGGAGGGGCTGGGCGGCCGCAGCGTCACGCTTTGGCGCCGCGCCGCCGAGGGCATGCCGAGGTGCGGCCACGATCCGGGCGGGCTCCGCGCCCATGCCCAGGACGCCGCGACTCCCCGGGGTCAGGATCTCGAAGTCGAGGTCGTTGAGCTCGGCACCGAACTCGTCGCGGGCCGCTTTCAGGGCCTCCTCGACGGTCTTGCCGCTGAATTCCTTGTACGCACTCATGATCAGCGTCGTCTCCCTCGTCGGCCCTGACGACCACGCGAGCGTTGGCGGATCGTCTTGTCGGCCGTCGTCTTCTTCTGTGCGTCGGCCAGGATGGCCGCTCGCTTACTGGGCTCGGGTGCCGGTGGCATGGACACCGGGAAGCGCGGGGTGTGGTCGACGGCGAAGGCGGGTGTCCAGCCGAACAGCGGGAACATCGAACCCCAGCCGACGATCAGGTATTGCTGCACGATCGAGAAGACCGTGGCCACGATCCAGTAGATGAACAGTCCGGCCGGCAGGAAGCCGCCGTAGACCACCGAGATGATCGGCAGGAACAGCATCATCTGGCGCTGGATCCGCACGTTCGGGTCGTCGTTGGTGGGATCGGCGGCCGGCAGCATCATCCGCGACTGGACGAGCTGGAGCACCGCGGACAGGATCGCGAGGACGCTGAGCCCGAAGCCGGCGACCACGAGGAACGTCTGGGGATGCGCGACGTTGCCGAGCAGCGGGACGTTGGCGTCGACGCAGGGCTTCGTCGCGTCGATCACGCCATTGACGATGTTCTGGCAATGGAGCTCGAAGAGCTGGACGCCGAAGACGTTGAGCATCGCCCGCGGATCCTGGTTCGTGAGGCCGTTCTGGATGACCGAATACATGATGAACAGCAGCGGCAGCTGCAGGAGCAACGGCAGGCAGCCCGACGCGACGTTGACGCCTCGCTCGCGCATCAGCTCCTGCTGGGCGAGGCGGGCCTTCATCGCGTCGCCCTTGAAGCGCTTCTGGATCTCGCGGAGCTCGGGCTGTAGCAGCTGCATCCGCCGTTGCGAGACGAGCTGGCGGCGGAATAGCGGGATGAGCACCGCACGGACGATCAGGGTCAGGATGACGATCGCCCAGGCGATGGCTCCAGGCACGCGGAGGCCCTCGAAGAACTGGTAGACCGCGAGCAGGATGACCAGCATCACCTGGAAGATCGGCGTGAACAGCCAGGCGAACAGGCTGACCGGGTCCGCGCCGGGGGAGGCCGGATGCAGTGGCGGCGGCGGCGTCGGTGTCGGTGTCGGAGCGCCGCCGCTCCCGCCGCTGCCGGGCAGACAGGCGGCGACGACCAGGATGATCGCCACGATCAGGACCGCCGGCAGCATCCGGCGGAGGATCGAGTCGAGGGTCGGGCCCTCCCTCTGGGGGGACGTCACGGGCGGGCGGCCTCGCTAGCGAACCGGGTCATAGCCACCCGGATTCCATGGATGACAACGGGCGATGCGCTTGGCGCCCATCCAGCTCCCACGGAGCAGCCCGTATTTCGCGATGGCCTGCTCGGTGTAGCGCGAGCAGGTGGGCTCGAACCGGCACGAGGACGGCAGCCACGCGAACACGACCCGGTACAACCGGATGAGCCCGATCCCGATCTGCTTCGTCAACAGGTTCCTCCGAGCACGCCGCCCCGGACGAGTGTCCGTCGCAGCGCTCCGACCAACGCATCATGGTCGGCCTCGACGATCGCCGGCCGGGCGATGATGAGGACGTCCCAGCCGGGCTGGAACGAGGGCGCCATCACCCTGAGCGCCTCACGAAGCCGGCGGCGGACCCGGTTCCGGACGACAGCCCCACCAAGGCGCCGGCCGGTCGATAGTCCGAAGCGCGTCGTCTCGCGGTCGGTCCGCAAGAACCGGGCGGAGAGCAGGGCGTGGGTCCTGGTCGATCCCGCTCCCTGGATCGCCGCGAAGTCCTGCGGCCGGGAGAGCATCTCGAGCCGCGGCGTCGGTGTGCCGCGCCCCTTGGTCAGACCGTCAGCCGCTTTCGACCCCGAGCCCGCCGAGCGGCAAGGACACGCCGACCCGCAGTGGTCTTCATGCGAGCCCGGAACCCGTGCTCCTTGGCGCGGTGACGCTTCTTGGGCTGATAGGTCTGCTTCATCCGGACGGTCCTAACGATCCTCTCGATCCGACCCCTGTGACGGCCGCTCCGTCTTCCCCTAGAGGCACGCAGACGCGCCGGTGCCGCACGGGACACATGGCGCGTCGTCGTCCGGCGGATGATAGGACTTCGCGGAAAGGTCCGTCAAACGGCGGCGGCGGGCCGGTCCGGGTGTCGTCAAGGCGTTTCGCACGGATACTCCCTGGGAGTATGCAGGAATCGCCTTGCGACGGCGTCTGGCGCGGTGCTATCCTCTCCGGGCCCTCGGCGCCGGAGACGTTCGCGGGAGACGCCAGCAGGCCTCTGGAGGAGGCGCAGGCAGCGGTCGTCCGGCCTCGTCGGAAGAGATGTCGATCGGACGTCCAGCCGCCCGCGCACTGCGATCAGACCCTGGCCGACGTTACCTATCTACCGTCATCGAACGCAGGTCCCGATCGAACGAATGGACGCGAAGCAGGTATGGCGCGCCGCCCTGGGTGAACTCCAGGTGTCCCTCTCGCCGGCCAACTACGAAACATGGCTACGGGATACACAGCTCGTCGACGTGGACGAGCAACGGTTCCGCATCGCCGTTCCGAATGGCTTCGCGAAGGACTGGCTCGAGACCCGCTACCGCTCGCTGATCAGCCAGACCCTGGCGCGCATCGTCGGGTACAGCGTCCAGGTCGAGTTCGTCGTCGCTTCGACGGCAACCGACGGCGAGGGCCCAACGATCGATGGCGCCGATGGGCATGTCCCGATGCCCGGCACGCCCGCTCCGGTCAGCCAGAACGTCAGGGTCGAGCCATCGCGGGTGGGCGGCGAAGGGGGCGCCACCAACCTCAATCCGCGCTATACGTTCGCCAATTTCATCGTGGGATCCGCCAACCGTCTGGGCCACGCAGCGAGCCTCTCGGTCGCCGAACGACCCGGCCATGCCTACAACCCGCTGTTCCTGTATGGCGGGGTGGGACTGGGCAAGACCCACCTCATGCATGCCATCGGCAACCAGGTCATCGGGCGGTTCCCGCGCAAACGCGTCGTATACGCCACGTCCGAGAAGTTCACCAACGAGTTCATCACCAGCATCCAGCAGGGCAAGATCGATGAGTTCAGGGCGCGCTACCGGCGGATCGACCTGCTGCTGATCGACGACATCCAGTTCATCGCCGACAAGGAACGGACCCAGGAAGAGTTCTTCCACACGTTCAACGCGATCCACGAGGACGGCAAGCAGATCGTCCTCTCCAGCGACCGCCCGCCGAAGGCCATCCTGACGCTCGAGGAGCGCCTTCGGTCGCGGTTCGAGTGGGGCCTCATCGCCGATCTCACGGCGCCGGACCTCGAGACGCGGATCGCGATCCTGCGGGCGAAGGCCGAAGAGGGCGCTGTCCCGATCACCTCGGATGTCGTCGAGTTCATCGCCCGCAAGGTCGTCTCGAACGTCCGTGAGCTCGAGGGGGCGCTCAACCGGATCGTCGCGTTCGCAAGCATGGGCGCTACGCCGATCAGCATCGAGCTGGCGCAGGCCGTCCTCTCGAACGTCCTGTACAACCCGAAGAAGCGGCAGGTGACGCCAGAGCGGATCGCCAAGGCTGTTTCCGACTACTACAGCGTCCCGATGGAGGCGCTCCAGGGGCAGAAGCGCGACAAGGCCATCGTGATGCCCCGCCAGATCGCGATGTTCCTGATGCGTGAGGAGACCGACGTCTCGCTGCTCCGGATCGGCGCGGAGCTCGGCAATCGCGACCACTCCACCGTCCTGCATGCGTGCGACAAGATCTCGCGGGAGATCGCCAACAACGACGAGTTGCGGCGGGAGATCGCGGCAGTCCGCGAGCTGATCTACGCGGAGTAGCCGGGGGTGCCGGTTCCGGGCGGGGCCGGCTCCGGTGTGCCGGCACGAGCGCGGGTTCGGCCCTATGTTTCCCCTCAGGCACACATTCCGAACGACGTGCGTGCTCGAATGCCAAGTGATGCGATTCCCGTCGGTTTCGGACTGCGGTCACGCTCGGCTGTGCGAAAAGCGTGCCTCACAGGAACATCGGGCCGCTGGTGCCAACGGACCCCGCTCGTGGCCGCGACCGCGTCGCCCTCCACCCGGGTCGGCGCTCGCGGCATCGGACGGTGACAACCCGGGCCAAACCGGCGCGTCGTCGTGGAGGACCCGCCCCACGTCCGTGGGTTCAGCCGGCCCCGTCCCATGCCGCGCGCCGAACGCCCGTCGGCTATCCCCAGCCAATCGACGCCCCCATCCCCGGCACACCGGTCGTTGTCCACGCCGGCCGACCCCGCGTCCACGGCCGGGCGCTGAGCGCCGGAGCGTGGCCGTCCACGGGCTCCACAGCGTTACTACGGTGATGACGGAGTAAGAAGAAAGAGAGAAGATACCCACCACGCCCTGCGACCCCGGTCGGGATCGCTCCGGACGCCGTCCGCCCCGACCTGCCGTGACCCGTGATCCGGCCCCGAGCGATGCGAGACGGAGTGAACCCACGTGAGACTCTCGGTCATGCAGGAGAACCTGGCGCGCGGCCTGTCGGTCGTCAGTCGGGCGGTCTCCAGCCGGAGCACGCTGCCGGTCCTGGCCAACGTCCTGCTCAAGACCGAGGATGGCGGGCTCAAGCTCACCGCGACAAACCTCGAGATCGGGATCACGTACTGGGTGCCGGGCAAGATCGACGAGGACGGCGCGACCACCGTCCCGGCCAAGCTCCTGACCGACCTCGTCAACTCGCTGCCGGCCGGCGACAAGGTCGAGCTCGAGGTCGCCGCCGGCGACACCCTGCACGTGAAATCAGGTCCGTTCCAGACCCACATCAAGGGCATCGATGCCGAGGAATTCCCGGCCATCCAGACGGCCGGAGACCGACCGACGACGCGGATCGCCCAGAACGTCCTTCGCCGGGCCCTTGCCGAGACCGCCTTCGCCGCGGCGAGCGACGAGGCTCGCCCGATCCTGACCGGCGTTCTGGCACGCTTCGAGGGCGACCAGCTCACCCTTGCCGCCGCCGACAACTACCGGATCGCCGTCAAGACCGTGCCGATCCTCGACGCGGTACCGGAGACGAGTGTGGTCATCCCGGCGCGCGCCCTGAATGAGCTCGCACGGGTGCTCGCCGACGTCGACGACCCGGTCGACGTGATGCTCGCCGCCGGGCGTAACCAGGTCCTGTTCCATCTCGACGGCATCGACCTCGTGAGTCGGTTGATCGACGGGCAGTTCCCGAACTACCAGCAGGTCATGCCCCAGGCGCATGCGACACGCGCCGTCCTGGATCGGGAGGAGCTTCTTCGTGCCGTGCGTCCGGCCGCACTGATCGCCCACGAGTCGGCCAACATCGTCAAGCTCCAGATCGGTGGCGACGGCGACGCCGGGGTGACCGTGAGCGCCAACGCGGAGGTCGGTGACCACGTCGGCCAGGTGGACGCGGCGGTCGAAGGCGACGGGACGACGATCGCCTTCAATGCCCGGTACCTCGCGGACGTGTTGACCAACGTCGCCGCCGACCAGTTCGCGCTCGAGCTCAACGGCCCGCTGTCTCCGGGCGTGTTCAAGCCGGTCGGCGATGATCGGTACGTCCACGTCGTCATGCCCGTGCGGACGACCTCCTAGCATCACGTCGCTCGATTCCCTCTCGGTCCTCGACCTGCGCGGATACGCCGCGCTCGAGGTCGCCTTCAGTCCCGGGCCGCACCTCATCTGGGGACCCAACGCCGCCGGCAAGACCAGCTTGCTCGAGGCGATCGCGCTGCTCGGCTGGGGCCGATCGCACCGTACGACGGCCGACGGCGAGCTGATCCGTTGGGGACGCGATCTCGCCCGCGTCGAAGGACGGGTCGGTAACGATGTGCTCGAGGTCGCGATCCAGCGATCCGGCGCGGACGGGACCGGCGGTCGGAAACGGATCCGTGTCAACGGCGTCGGTCGGCGATCCACGGTGCTTGGCCGAGCGCTGCGGGTCGTCCTGTTCGCGCCCGAGGAGATGCTGCTCGTGGTCGGGTCGCCCTCGCTGCGCCGGGCAGCGATCGATGCCCTGGCGGCGGCCCGGTTCCCGACGTATGCCGACGATCTCGGCACGTACGGTCGGACCCTGCAGCAGCGCAACGGCCTGCTGCGCGCGATCCGCGACGAGGAGGCGACGCGCGACGAGCTGCGGTTCTGGGATGAATCGTTCCTGGACACCGGCAGCCGGGTCGTCGCCGCCCGCCTGCAGCTGCTCGTGGACCTGGCCGGGCCGCTCGGCGCCGCCCACCGCGAGATCGCGCCCGACGAGGCCGCGCCACCCGGCCTGACGCTCCGCTACGTCACGAATGCGCCGGCGATCGGCGCGGAAACGCCGCGCGAGGCGCTGGCGCGTCGCCTCGCGGACACGGCCGAGAAGGAGATCTGGAACGGGTCGACCGTCATCGGACCGCATCGCGACGATGTCGCCTTCGACCTTGGGGGACGCGACCTGGCGGGGTTCGCCTCGCGCGGGCAGCAGCGGACCGCGATCCTCGCCTTCAAGCTCGCCGAGCTGGACCTCCTCACGGAGCTCGACGGCCGACCGCCGCTCCTCTTGCTCGATGACGTGTTCAGCGAGCTCGATCCGGAACGGCGTTCGCATCTCGTGCGACGGATCGCGGCGCTCCCCCAGGCCTTCGTGACGACGACCACGCCCGACGACCTCGATCCGACCCTGCTCGACATCGCCCACGGTTGGGAGGTCCGGCCCGCTCCGACCGGCGCGGGGCTCGCTCGCGCCGCCCACGATCCGGTCGGACGGCGATGAGGGGCTGCTCACGGTGACGTCCCAGCGGAGACGACCGATGCGTCGCATCGGCGATCTGATCCCCGATGCCGCGCGCGCCCTCGGCCTTGAGGAGGAGCTCCGCCTCGCCCGGGCGATCGCCACGTTCGAGGCGCTGGTCGCCGAACGCGTCCCGGCCGCGGCCGGTGCGTGCCGGGTCGTCCGAATGGAGGGCTTCACGATCGACGTCGAGGCCGACGCGCCCATCGTGGCCCAGGAACTCCGGATGCGCTCGGGCGAGCTCCTCGCGGCGTTCACGGCCGCGCCCGGCGGGGTCGGCGTCCGCGACCTGCGCGTCCACGTCCGTCGAGGAGGGCCCCGCGTATAATCCACCGACCTGCCAGCCATCTCGGGGCGAGCGTCAAGCCGATCCGGCCAGGGATCGTCCCGTCGCCTGACCACCCTATCGAGAGGCCCGCATGGCCGCCCGACTCCAACTGAAGCTAGGGATCGTTGCCGAGCACGATCGCCTCGACGACTCTCCCGACACCCTGGTCGTCGTCGAGCCGAGCGTCGGCTCGGTGGCCCGTTCGAAGGGCAACCTCTACCTCCTCGTCACCTCGCGGACGAGCTCGCGCCACGCGCTCGAGGCGACCCGCCTCGCGGCTGAGACGATCCGCAACGAGTACTACTACGACGAGTCCGCCGGGATCCGGGTGTGTCTCCAGAAGGCGATCGCGACCGCCAACAAGCGACTGATCCATCAGGCCGATCGCCTGGGGCTCAAGGCGACCGATGACAACGGCCCGATCGGGGTCGGAGTGGCGGTGGTGCGCGGCAACGAGATGTACGTGGCGACGGTCGGCCCGAGCGAGGCCTATCTCATCCGCCAGGCGCGCCTCTCGACGCTCCCCGACCCGCATCGAGAGCGCGGCCTGCCGTCGAGCGGGCTCGAGCCCGATGTCTGGCGCGGTGAGGTCACGGTCGGCGACTCGCTCGTCCTCATCTCCCCGAATATCGTGGCCAAGCTCGGGCCGGACGAGCTCAAGGACGCGATGGTGACCCTCCACCCGCAGTCGGCCATGGAGCACCTCCACCAGCGCTTCCGCGATGCCGAGGGATCGGGTAGCGACGGAGCGATCGCGTTCGAGGCGACCGAGGTGGCACCGACCACGCGCGGGCGCACGCTGGTCCCGGTGCGTCCGCCGGAGCCGCTTGCCGGGGCGCCCGACCGCTCGCCGATCCCGCTCGCCGACAATGTCCAGGCGGCCGGTGCGGCGGTCTCGGCGGCGGCGGACAGCGCGCGCGAGGGGCTCGGCAGCGCGGCGCTCCGCCTCGTCCACCGACTCCAGGACCTGCTGCCCCGGCGCCGGCCGGCGTACCGGCGGGTCACGCCGCTCGCCTCACGCCGGGAGACGCAGCGCCGGGCGGCGATCGCCCTCATCGCGCTGCTCGTCGTGGTGGGCGGCCTGGCGATGTCGGTCTGGGCGTTCGGCGGCCAGCGGCAGCAGCAGGCGATCAGCTCGGTCAACGCCGGACGTGACGCCCTCGACAAGGCCAAGGCCGACCTCGCCCAGGTGTCCGGTCCCGGCATCGACCTCATCACCGACGACCGCGACGAGGCGCTGCGCCTGCTGACCGACGCGTACCAGCAGCTCGACAAGGCGCAGGCATCGAAGATCAGCGCTCGCGAGGTCGACCCCGTCCGGTCCGACGTCGTGGCGGGTCTCGATCGCCTCTACGGCATGGTCGACGTGACGTCCACCCCCATCTTCACGTTCAAGCCGGCGGCAGGGGCCGCCGCCTTCGACCTGCGGACGCTCGTGCTCGGTCCCGACAGCGCGCCGTACGTGATCGATCGCGCCTCGAAGTCGGTCTTCCGCATCGACCTCAAGCGCAAGCGGGCGGTCGCGATCGCGCGATCGGGCAGGAAACTCGGCGCCACGAGGATGTCCGAGCCGAAGTTCCTGGCGGTCGGCGGGCGCGACCTGCTGATCGTCGACGCGAAGAACGTCGTCTGGCGCTGGCGCGCGTCGAACGACGCCGGCAAGGGCACCACCAACCGACTCACGGTCAATGGGTCGACCCAGTGGGGCAACGACATCCTGGCGCTCGGTACATATCTTCGGCCCGGCACGCGCGGTCTCTACAACCTCTACGTGGTCGACCCGTCGGAGGACCAGATCCGGGCCTACCCGCCGGCCAGTGACGGCGGCGGCTTCCCGGCCAAGGCCACGGCCTGGCTGGCGACGGCACGCTCGGTGGCCAAGATGACGTCGATCTACATCGACGGCGACATCTATGTCACCGAGGGCGGCGCGTTGGAGCGGTTCACCTCGGGCAAGGGCGGCGATTGGAACCCCGCTTCGCCGGGCGATATCATCCTGCGCTCCGAGCCGGCGAGCACGCTCGTCACCGGGGCGGGAGAGCGGCGCAAGGGTCGCGTCTACACGTACGACCCGGAGAACGCCCGGATCCTCGCCTACGAGAAGGGGGACGGCCGGTTCGTGGCCCAGTACAGGCTGGCCGAGGGCGAGGGCTGGAACGATCTCCGGGCCATGTACGTGATCGCGGGCGTCGAGGAAGCGCCCGCCACGCTCGTCTGGTTGTCCGCCGACGGTGTCCACCAGGCGGTGCTGGCCGCAGCTCCGGACGGAGACGGGACGTCGCCCGATGCGTCCGGCTCGCCCGGGCCAAGCGGTGCCGCGTCCTCCGCGTCCTCCGCGCCGTCGCCCTAGGGCGTCGAGCGAGGCCCTGGCGCCGTGATCCCGCTCAGGGACGCCAACCCGACACGGAGCACGCCGCTCGTCACGCTTGCGATCATCGCGGCCTGCGTCCTGGTCTTCGTCTCGCAGCTCGAGCGGTTGGCCAGCGGCGGAGAAGGTGCGCTCGCACGGTTCGTCACGGAGTGGGGCGTCGTGCCGGGCGAGCTGGTCGACGCGCTTCGATCCGGCGCGATCTTCTCGCAGGAGACGGCGACGCTCATCACGAGCCAGTTCCTGCACGGGAGCATCGTCCACATCGGCGGCAACATGCTGTACCTGTGGATCTTCGGGAACAACGTCGAGGACCGCTTCGGGCGCCTGCGCTTCCTCGCGTTCTATCTGGTCGGCGGCATCGTCGCCGCCCTTGCGCAGGTCGCGATCGATCCGGGCTCGACCGTGCCGACGATCGGGGCCTCCGGCGCGATCGCGGCGACGCTCGGTGCCTACCTTGTGCTGTTCCCCGGGGCGCGTGTCACGACGGCCATCTTCGTGGTCTTCTTCTACCAGCTCATCGAAGTGCCGGCGGTCGTGGTGCTCGTCTTCTGGTTCGTCCTCCAGCTGGTCAGTGGGATCGGCTCGCTCGGGGTCGACGATTCCGCGACAGGTGGCGTGGCGTTCTTCGCCCACATCGGCGGGTTCGTGTTCGGCGCGGCCGTGGGGCTCATCGTCCGGTTGGGGAATGGGGCCAGGCGTCCGCCGAGATGGAGCGTGGGATAATCCCGTCATGGACGACGGGTTGGTCGAGATGGTCGTCGAGAGCGTCCGGGTGCACATGCTCTCGAGTCGGCACGTAGTGATCCTCAAGGAGACGGGTCGCGAACGCTATCTCCCGATCTGGATCGGCCCGTGGGAGGCGAGCGCGATCGCGATGCGGCTGCAGGGCCTGACACCGGAACGGCCGCTGACGCACGACCTGTTCGCGAGCACGCTCGAGGCGGTCGACGCGCGCGTCGCTCGGGTGATCATCTCGGATCTCGCCGAGGAGACCTTCCACGCGCGCTTGTTCGTCGAGCGCGACGGACGGGTGGGCGAGGTCGATGCACGACCGTCGGACGCGCTCGCGCTGGCGGTTCGCGTCGGTGCCCCGATCTTCGCGGTGCCGTCCGTTCTCGACCAGGCCGGACTCGGCGCCGACGGCGGGCTGGGCGAAGGCGAGGAAGGCGAGATGCTCGAATCGACCGGCGAGCGAATCGTCGACCCGCGACTCGACGTCTTCCGCGAATTCGTGAATTCGCTCGATGTCGATCCCGATACCGAGGGCCGCCAGAGCTAGTCGGTCGGCGGAGGCGCGCTCGGCGGCGCCGCCGGTGGAGGCGCATCGACGATCGGGCGGCCCCGAAGCAGCGCCCGCTCCCGGTCCAGCCACATCGCGATGCGCAATCGCCAGAAGTCGCGGATCGCCCGGACGATGACCTGTGGCTTCGCGCCGGTCGGTGACCCGGCAAGCCGTGGGTAGTGGGGAACGCCGACCTCCACCACGTTCCGCCCCGCGGCCTGCAACTTGATCAACAGCTCCGCCGAGAAGAACGCCCCCTCCGACTCGACACGGATCTCGTCGAGCCGTTCCCGACGGAAGAGCTTGCACGCGCAGTCGACGTCAGTGACCCGGAGGTCGAAGAAGAGACGGTTCGCGAGCCGATAGGCGCGGGCATACACCGTGCGCAGGATCGGGTCGGCACGGCGGATCCGGTAGCCGGCGACGACATCGGGAGCGTCGGCCGCGCTGAGCCGTTCCGTCAGGCGGCCGATGTCCTCGACCCGGAACTGGCGATCGCCGTCGGTGAACGCCACGAGCTCGTAGCGGGCGGCGCCGAAGCCGCTCCGCAGCGCGGCGCCGTACCCCATGTTGGTCTTGTGGTGGACGGCGCGGACGACTCCCGGATGGTTCGCGGTGAGCTCGTCGGCGATCGCCCGGGTGCGGTCGCGCGAGCCGTCGTTCACGGCGATGATCTCGAACGTCTCGGCGATGGCCGGCAGGCTGTCGAGCGCTTCTTCGACTAACCCCTGGAGGTTCGCTTCCTCGTTGTGGGCAGGGAAGAAGTAGGAGAGGCGAGCGACCCGCGCGGTGGGCGCGGCTTGGACCTCCGTCACGAGCCCGGCTCGCGCGGAAGGACCTGGGTCAGGCCCATGGCATTCGATCCGTCCAGGTACACCAGCGAATAGCGCTGCTCGAGCCTGGCGATCTCGGTCTGGTCGACGCGGATCACGTAGACGGGTCGCGTGGGCAGGTTGGCGTCGATCACGTCGGTGACGTCTCCCAGGTTCAGGTCGAGCCGGGTCCGGTCGTCGATGATATCGATGTCGCCGCGTCGATCCTGGGCGAACTGCGCGTACCACAACGGCGTCGAGTAGCTCCACCAGCTGACGAGGACGGCGTGCGGCGCCATCAGGTTGAGCGCGCGATCGACCCAGGCCGGTGCGCCGCGGTCGTGGCTGCGGTCGATGGCCCGGAAGCGGACGGGGATGTCGGCCGCCGTCGGCACGAGGAGCACGACCGCCAGCGCCGCCGCCATGATCGGCTCGGGCCCGTGCCCCTCCCCGAGGTTGCGGCCGATGAGCGTGGCGACGCCCGCCGCGAGGATCGCCAGCCAGGTCCAGGCAAGGAACGCCGGGACGATGTAGTAGCGGTCGATGTCGGCGTTGACGTACGACGCGGCGAAGAAGATCGTGATGAGGGCGGCGCTGCCGCTCAGGAGCGCGTAGCGCGGACGCAGGGCGACGGTCGTGCCGTAGCCGATCGGGATCAGCGGCGCCATCGGGCCGAACGCCGCGACGGTCCGCTCCACCAGCGCCGCGGCCTTGCCCGCGACGTCGCCCAACGGATCCACGAGGCTGCCGCGGAACTGTTCGGCCAGGGCGACGTACCAGAAGCCGTCCCACGTGTCGGGGTGCCCGTAGACCAGCGGCTCGGGCGCGGCGAAGCGGCCGCCGCCCCGCAGTGGGAGCTCGAGGAAGACGAGGACCACGGTCACGAGCAGGACCAGGGCCGCGCCGGCGATCAGGCGCGGCCTGTGGACGATACCGGGCTCGACGGCGAGGACGTAGAGGCCGACCGGCGGAACCAGCAGGAGGCTCAGCGAATGGTTTCCCACCGCCAGGCCGAACACGATGGCGGCTGCGATCAGCGTGCCATCCCGCCGTTCATGCTCCCAGGCGACGAGCAGCCGGAACAGGATCGCCGTGAGGGCCAGGTGCAGGGCATGGGCTTCGGCTTGTAGCCCGATCCTCCACACGACGGTCGTGAAGGCCAGGCCGAGCCCGGCTGCCACGCCGAGGACCGCCGATCGCGTGAGCGCCCGGACCAGGTCCACGGTCACAGCCGCCGCGACCGCCACGCAGATGCCGGCGAACAGGTTCAGGCGAAGCGCCGGCTCCCCGAAGGGAGCGAGGACGAGGTTCGCGAGCCAGCCGAGGATGACGTACGTGGGATAGCCGGTCGGGTGGGCCGTGCCCAGGAGGGGCGCCACGGTCTGGAGCTCGGCCGTGTCCCAGAACCCCACGCCCGGCAGCATCGCGAGACGCGTGGCGATGAAGGCGGCGACGCCCACCATGACCGGCAGGAGGGGGCCGTCGAGCGCGCGGCCCGCCGCCCGGCTCACCACCCGAGGATCCGGCCCCACCACACCCCCCAGGCGTTGATGGCGATCGAGGCGACGATCAGGCCCATCGCAATCGGCATCGCCCAGCGGCGCCTGGCTCCAAAGCTTCCGTCGTCGGCGTGCGGCGCCGCGAGCCTATCGATGCCCAGCGCGACAAGGACCAGGGCGAACGGGGCGACGTCATTGCTAAACCGGTATCCGAACTGGACCCAGCCTTGGCTGAAGTGCATGAGGTTGACGATCGAGACGAGCAGGACCGCCGTTGCGGCCGCAATCACGATGCGCCGCCGGCGGCTCGCTCGAAACGCGGGCAGGGCCAGCAGATAGGCGGGGCTCGTGAGCAGGACGCTCATCCCGATGTCGCGTGGAAGGGCCAGGGGGCACCTGACGTCGAAGACGCCGTGGCTCGCCCCCGGCTCGGCGCACAGTGGCCTGTCCATCGTGCCGAGCGTATCGCGCATGCGGTCGGGCAGGATCTCCGGGCCCGTGAACAGCATGATGCCCAGGTTCTGGGGCACGTACCGCGGGTCCTCCGCCGCCCAGTCCGGGTGGTAACCGAGCCCCACGTACGCCCGCGCCTCGAGTTGATAGAGATGATCGTAAGCCGGGTGGAAGAGATGGCCGGTCGTCAGCACGTTGTAGGCGAGCAGAAGGCCGACGGGGATGGCCGCGCCCAAACCAGCCGACCAGCTCCGCCGCCGCCACCCCCCGCCCGGCCCGACGAGCGCGAAGAACGGGGCCGCCAGGATCAGGGTCAGGCGGGCCGTCGTCGCGAGCCCGAACAGCAGCCCGACCGCAAACGCCCGATGATCGACCGAGGGGAATGGCCGGGGTGTCGTGGCCGCGTCGTCCCAGCCGGCCGCCAGGCCGACGGCGAGCATCGTCAGGCAGATCGCGACGATGTGGGCCTGGTACCAGGTCGTGGTGTTCTGCGCCGAGTACCAGAACACCGTCCCGAAGGCGAAGAAGGTCGTCGTGCCCAACCGGGCGATCGGGCCGACCCTCAGCCGGCCGATCATCCACCAGCAGATCGCGACATCGATCGCCGCCAGGGCCGTGAAGACCGCCTGGTCGTCCGCCCGCAGCCCATAGGCCGCGACGAACGGCAGGAGCACGAGCGCCGGCAATGGCGGGAACGGGATGAGGCCGCGCTCCGCACCACCTGCCGGCGCCACCGGCAGGACGTCCTGGAAGATCCAGTTGCCAATGCCGTCAGCGCTCGATGGGACGGGGTAGCGGATGGCCGCCTGACCCTCGAGGAACGCGGCCGCCTGCCACACGAAGTGGTCGTAATAGCGGTCGATCCGCGTGACCTGGTAGATCGCGAAGGCGACGATCGCCAGCGCGACGCCGACCGCGACCGTGAACCACGCCATGCGCGTGGTCGCGCGAGCGTCGTCCTCGTCTGCGGGCTCGGTGACGCTACCCTGTGCTACGCTCCGGTCCACCTTCCACGCTCGTGCAGGAGCCGTTCTCCTCGGTGACTGGCCCCGATCCCGGCGCAGACGAGCGAGGCACGGGAGCGCCACCTCGGTCGACCGGGACGCAGGGGGCCGTCGGCGCGATCCTGATCGTCCTCGCCCTCGGACTCGCCCTCCGGCTCTTCCTTTTATACCTGCTCCCGGGCTCAGGGTTCGGCGCGGACCTGACCTCGTTCCGGTATTGGGCCGGAAATCTCGCGGACCAGGGCCTCTACGGCTTCTACGAACGCGACTTCTTCCACGACTACACGCCCGGCTACCTGTACGTTCTGTGGCTGGTCGGGGTCATCGGGCGCGCCCTCGGCGGGATCGGCGACCTGATCAAGATCCCGCCGGTCCTGGCCGACCTCGCAGTCGGCTACCTCGTTTGGTCGATGATCCGCGAGCTAGGTGCCCGGGAGCGGCTCGCGCTGCTCGGCGCTGCCGTGGTCATGGCCGGCCCGATCTTCTGGTTCGACAACGTCGTCTGGGGCCAGGTCGACTCGTTCGGCCTGGTCTTCCTGCTCCTGGGGCTACGCGAGCTGTGGCGCGATCGACCCGAACGAGCCGCGATCTTCACGGTGATCGCCGCGGTCATCAAGCCCCAGCTGGGGATCCTGGTCCCGATCGTCGCGGTCCTGACGATCCGCCGGGCGTTGTGGCCGCCGGAGCCCGCCGTCTCGATGCGGGCAGGGTCGGACGATGGCAGCGACGCGGACGCCGCTGCAGCGACGGGAGCCGGATTGCTGGACCGGTTGCGAGCGTGGGAGCGGCGCACGGATTCGCCGGTTCGCATCCTCACGACCGGCCTCGCAGGGTTCCTGACCGCGGTGGCGCTCTGTCTGCCGTTCGGGCTGGGCGTGTTCGAGTTCACCAGTCGCGCTCCATTCTTCGTCTCCGGCCTCCTCGACCAGATCGTCAAGGCCGGTGGCGGATATCCCTTCCTGACCGTCAACGCCTACAACGCCTGGGCCCTCGTCCCGAGCGATCTCGGGAACAGTCTCGCCACCAGCGGCCAGTGGGTCTGCGACGTCGTCAACGCGGATCCAGATCGGTGCGGTGCCGGCTTCACGCAGTTCGGAGCCGTGCCGGCCGTCACGCTCGGCGCCGCATTGCTGCTCGTCGTCATCGCGACCGTCCTCTGGACGATCTGGCGACGGCCGGATCGCCTCACGATCCTCGTCGGCGTCGCCATCGTCGCGCTGGCGTTCTTCGCCGCCCCGACCCGCGTGCACGAGCGCTACGGCTTCCCGTTCTTCGCGCTCGGCGCGATCTTGCTCGCGATCTCGCCCCGCTGGCGGGTCGCGTACGTCGTCCTGACGATCGCGACGTTCGCCAACATGTACGTCGTCCTCACGACGCTCTACCCTCCGGACGATCCGTCGACGAACCCGGTGCGCGACTGGTTGGGTATCGGCGAGCTCATCCGATCGCAGCTCGGCGTGACCGTCGTCGCCGTCCTCCATTCCGCGGCCGCTGGTTGGGCCTGGCTGCAGCTTCGGGCGGGGGCGCGGACCAGGCTCGCGTCGGAGGCCGACCTGGCCTCGGAGGCCGAACCGGCCGCCCCCGTTTCCCGACGTCGGGAGCCGGAACGGGCGCCGGGTGCGCCGGAAACGACGCGGATCCCGGAAGGCGCTGCTCCGGCGCTCGTGATGCCGACCTGGTCGGAGCGTCGATCCATGGACGTCGCCGGCCTGACGGGGTGGGTGGTCGACCGGATCCGGGACACGCCCTATCGCGCGGATCGGAGCCTCCTGCTGGCCTCGGAGCGGGGCGGTCGGCTCGACCGCCTCGACCTCTGGCTGCTCGTGGTGCTCATCCTCGCCACGTTCGGCTTGCGGCTGTTCAGGCTCGCCGAGCCCTACCAGATGCAGTTCGACGAGGTCTACCACGCCCGGACGGGGACCGAGTTCCTGCAGGACTGGCGGTACGGCATCTCGCACGACATCTATGAGTGGACGCACCCACACCTCGCGAAGTACGCCATGGCCGGCGGGATCGTGCTGTGGGGCGAGGACGATGTCGCGGCGACCAGCGAACTCGGGGAGGGGGTGCGCGACGCGGCGATCGAACACCGTTGGATCGACGAGGGGACCGGCGGGCGTGCTGGGGAGCGGGTCCACCTCGCGACGCCGGACGGCATCCATACGCTCGACCTGCGGACCCGTGCGACCGTGGCGAGGATCCCGGCACCGGGCGTCACCGCCCTGACAGTCGATTCTGTGGGGTCGCGGCTCATCATCGGCCGCGAGGACGGCTCGATCGATGCGCTCGATCTCGATCTGATCGGGCTCGGCGGCCCCGACGCCAGCCCCGAGCCGATCGCCCTCGGGTCGGTCGGCGCCTCGGTCACGCACCTCCTGGTCACCGAGGACGGATCGACGATCCTGGCCTCGTCCGGCGACGGCCTCGTCACGGCGATCGACGCCGATTCGGGGCAACACCGCGGGTCGGCCGAGCTCGAGGCCGTCGACCTCTCGAATGCGGGCAGCGGACCGGTGCTGCAAGCTGATCCTGCGGCGATCGACGACCCGGCGGCGCTCGCATCGACCCTGGCCGAGCTCATCGGCGGCGAGGCGATCGACTACGAGTCGCGCCTCTCCCTGGGAACGCCGGGTGGCACGGTCGTGCTCGGCAGCCCGGGGAGCGGCGAAACCCGAAAGGATGTCGAGGCCGCGATCGCCGACGGGCGGCTCGCCGGCGTCGAGATCGTCGACCTGCCACGGGCTGCGGTCGCGACGAAGGACGGGGTCACGTTCATCGATCCGTCGACGGCCGGTGAATCCAGCACGACGATGCTGGAAGGCGGCGCCCACGGCATGACGCTCGTGACCGGGATCGACGACACCAAGCTGTACGTCACGACGGGCACGGACGACGCTCCGGCCTACGCGATCATCCAGGTGGCCGGCGACGATGCTGCCAACGGGCCGCTCGACAAGGGCAGCAACCCGCTGCCGGCCCCGGCCACGCGCATCGCGTACGACGCGGCGACCCAGCAGGTCCATGCTCTTGGTCAGCGACCGGACGGGAACGGTTGGACGGTCTACGTCATCGAGCCGCACGCCAATGCGGTCTACGCCGACGCGGCGCTCCCACCCACCATGGACCCGGTCGCCTGGGCGATGGACGTCGAGTCCGAGTACCAGAGCGAGGACCGCGAGCAGCTGCTGGTCTTCGGTGACGACGGCCAGACCGCCGCGATCGCGGTCGGGTCGCACCCCTTCGCCTGGCGACTGCCGGGCGTCCTGGCGGGCGTCGTCATGGCGGCGTGCGTCTACCTGCTCGCGCGAATCCTGTTCCACCGCCGGAGCGTCGCCGTCGCGGCCGGGGCCTTCATGCTGCTCGATGGGATGGCGTTCGTGCAGTCGCGGATCGGCATGAACGACGCCTACGTGGGGGTCTTCATCGTCGCCGCGTATACGCTCTTTGCCGCGATCTGGACCGGCTGGTGGCGCGGTCGCGCCGCGTTCTGGGTCGGCATACCGATCGTCGGCGCCCTGCTCGGCCTGGGTCTCGCCTCGAAATGGGTGGCGGCGTACGCGATCGGAGCCCTCCTCCTCCTGCTCCTCGTCCGGAGCGCCCTCGGGCGCGTCGTCGCGATCCTCGGGCTCATCGGGATCACGGCGGTCTTCGGGTTCATCGCCATCGCGGTGGCACCGGGCCAGGGCGCCGGCAACATGCCGTTCCTGGCGATCATGATCGGGCTCACACTGCTGGCGATCGTCACGGCCGTCTTCCATCCGATCGCCTGGACCGACGAGGAGACCTGGCTCGCGCTCATCGCCCCGACCGCCGTCGGCACCGTCATCTTCTTCGGGGCGCTGGCCATCGGTCGCCTCAGCACGACGGTCGTGCTCGGACCGGTCTCGGTCACGCCGCTCCTGGCCGCGATCGCGGCGGCGCTCGGCTCGGTCGCGGTCTACGCCGCGTTCCGGATCGGGGCGGCGCTCGGCTACGGCCCGATGGCCGCGCCGCCGGCCGCCGGACCCGATCGCCTGCTCGAGCCGCCGGCCCCGGCACCGGAGGGCTGGCTGCGACCCGGCTGGCTGCTCGGGCTCCCCATCGTGTGGGTGGCGGCCAGCCTGATCGCGATCCCGGTCGTCATCTACGTCGCGAGCTATCTCCCCTGGGCGGCGATCGAGAACCATCGCCTATGGGCCGGGTATCCAGCCGGACACACGGGCCAGACGCTCCTCGACCTCACCGGCGCGATGTACAACTACCACAACGGGCTCACGTCGCCACACCCGGCCTCCTCACCCTGGTGGGCGTGGCCGTTCGACCTCAAGCCGGTGTGGTTCTACCAAGACGGCTTCGCCGGCGCCACGAGTGCCGCGGCCTACGACGCGGGGAACCTCGTGATCTGGTGGTTCGGGATCGCCGGGGTGGTCTTCGCGTCGATCATGGCGTTCCGCCGGCGCAGCCTCGGTCTTGCGCTGATCGCGGTCGGGTTCGCCGCGCAATGGGTCCCGTGGGCACGGATCGACCGCGCCGCGTTCCAGTATCACTACTACACGGCGCTGCCGTTCGTGGTCCTGGCGCTCGCCTACCTCGCGGCCGAACTCTGGCACGGCGCGTCACGACGGACGTGGGCGCTGGCGCGGATCGTCGGCGCGGTCGCGGTCGTGGCACCCGCCCTGTTGTGGTTGTTCTCGAGGCCGCTCTGCGGCCTGGTCGGGGTCACGATCGTGAACCCGGGCTCGCAGGCCTGCCCGGCCGTCATCCCGGAGTTCGTCCTGACGGTGCGGACCGCTGCGTTACTCGGCGTGGTCGCGATCGCCGCGTTGACGCTCGGTCGCGGCGTATGGAACCTCGGGCGGCCGGGGGACGGCGTGGGAGTGCCCGCCTGGGCGGCCAGCATCCGCTCCCTGGTGATCACCGGCGTCGCCGTCGGACTGGCCTTCGCCGGCGCCTCGCTCCTGCCCGATTCGAGGATCCTGGCGTGGCCGCGGATCCCGGTGGAGCCGATCGCGCTGCTCGCCCTCCTGCCGCTCGCCTACCTCGCCGCGCAGGTCCTTGCCGCGCGCGACGCGCGGCGATTCGTGGTCGGGCTCGGGGTCGCGGCCGCCGCGTGGTTCGTCGTCTGGTATCCGAACATCTCGGCGCTACCCCTCCCCTCGACGGTGGTGAACGCGTACCAGGGCCTGATCCCGACCTACCTTTACGCCTTCCAGTTCCCTGTCAACACCACGGCCCGACCGACGACATCGCTGGCCAGCCCGATCTTTGTCGCCCTGACCGTGGCGATCGTGGTGACCTGCCTGATCGTGAGCTACTCGGCCTCGACCTGGCGGCTGGCACTGGCCGAATCCAGGGCGAGCGCCGGTTCCGGGGGCGGGCCCGGCTCCGACGAACCGTCCGGCTCCGACGAATCTGCCGGCGGCCTTGCGCGGAGTGGCGGGGGCGGCTGAGGCATTTCGGCGCGGAACCCTTCCGGCAGCGAACCGCTGGCCGCGAGCCGGCGGATCACGAACCCGTAATAGTCCTCGACCTTGGCCGTGACGCGCGGCCAGCTGAACTCCTCCGCGCGCGCCTGTCCGGCGGCACCCATCTGCTCGCGGAGGGCCGGGTCGCGCAGGAGGCGATCGATCGCGATTGCCAGCTCGCGCGGCTCGCGGGGCGGAACGAGCAGGGCCTCACGGCCGCGGCGGACCACGCCCTTGTAGCCGTGGATGTCGGAGCACACGATCGGGGTCCCTGCGGCCATCGCCTCGAGCAGCACGATGCCGAACGACTCGCCGCCGGTCGCCGGCGATGCGAACACGTCCACGGTCCGGAAGAGCTGGGCCTTCTCGGTATCCGACACGCGGCCGAGGAACTCGACCTCCTGGAGGCCGCGGGTCGCGACGTAGCGGCGCGCCTCGCGCTCCTGCGGACCGCTGCCCACGATCAGAAGGCGGGAGCCCGTTCCGGTCTTGCGCATGATCCGATGGGCCTTGAGCAGGTCCAGGAGGCCCTTGCGTGGCTCGTGGCGACCCACGAACAGCACGTTGGGCGTGCCGTCCTGCCAGCGGGCGATCGGGACCGCGTTGGCGAAGCGCTGCACGTCGACGCCGTTGGGGATGACCTTGTAATCGCCCGGGAAGAAGCGGTCGATGAAATGGCGGGCGGCTGCGCTGACTGCGATCCGGCCGTGCAACCGCGTCGCGTACCCGCGCAGCGTCCGGCTGCCGAACTCGTACGACGGCGAGAAGCCGGCATAGGCGTGGAAGGTGGCGATGTTGACGCTGGTCGACTCGCGCAGCAGGAAGAGCGACAAGAACGGCACGAACGGCTCGTGGAAGTGGAGGATGTCGAATCGTTCCCGCTCGAGCATCGTCCCGATCTGGCTGAGATAGCGGGGCGAGAACGTGAGTGTGCCGACGGACGCATTGATCGGCACCGACACGCCGACGCCGAGGCGGATGATGTCGCCTTCCGACGCCCGCTGGGGTCCGTGGCTGGCGGTGAGGATCCGAACGTCGTGGCCGCGCTGGCGCAGGCCCTGGTAGAGGAATTGGACGTGCTGGGCGACCCCGCCGCTGGCCGGGTAGATGTACGGGCAGACGAGCCCGATCTTCACGGCCGCCGCTCGGCCCGCTCGCCCTGCTCGGCGGCCGGATCGAACCGCGGGGGTCGTGCACGACCACCGGGATAACCGTGGTCGCGTCCCGTGCCATCTCGTCGGACGCGGCCCGCCACCTCGTCGCGCAGGTCGCGCGCGCGCTTGCGCAGCTGTCGCCCGAAGATCCCTACCTGGCCGGTCGCCCCGTGGAACGAACCCCCGTGATCCGTGGTCCCGGCGGCGATCGCCGCGCGCAGATCATCGGCCGTGCGGCCGGGGAACGTGGTCCAGCCGATCCCCACGGCCTCGAGCGCGTGGGCGTCACTGTTCCCGATGTGGGCGAGGTGCTGCTCGTCGGCGAAACGCACGACACGATCGTGCCACGGTCGACCGAGCGCCGTGGGGTTGAACGTCTCGAGCGCGTCGGGTCGAACGGCCGTATCGGGATCCTCGAGCAGGCGACGCAGCATCCAGCCCTGGGCGCACAGCGGGTAGGGCACGAGCGGGTGGGCCGGGATGGCCAGGCCGCCGGCTTCGTGGACGTCGGCGATCGTGCGGCGGAGGGATCGGTACGGGCGGATCGGTCGCTCGATGAATAGCGCCAGCAGGTGGCCACCGAGCGTGGTGACCTCCTCGCCGACGACGACGTCGATCGCGAGCCCTCGATCGCGGGCGATCGACCGTCCGGCAAGCGCGGCATCGATCCGTTCGTGGTCGGTGATCGCGATGACGTCGAGGTCATCGCGACCGGCGGCATGCTCGACGATCGCCACGACGTCGTCGACGCCGTCGGAGGCCGTGGTGTGGATGTGGAGATCGGCTCGACTCTGGCGGTCCGTCATCGTCCGGCTCCGGCGCTCCTGCCGCCCGTCGCGTCATCGAGATCCGGCCAGATCGGGAAGAAGACCGCCCACCACTGCTCCGGCGCGTGCTCGATGACTCGTTCGAAGGCGCGGGCGATGCGTTCGGTCGTCGCCGTCGCTCGCTCCCGGCGCGAACCCTCGGCCGGCACGTCGACGCGCTGCACGCCGCCGATATAGCGGCCACCCGGGACGCGGCGCACGGCCGCAACGAAGATCGGCGCGCCGGTCTCGACCGCCAGCAAGGCCGGGCCGAGCGGCAGCCTGGCAGGCGCACCGAACAGCTCGGTCAACGTGCCACCGCCGGTCAGGTCGCGGTCGCCGACGAGCCCGACGCTCGTTCCGTCGCGCAGGGCGGCCGTCAGCTCGCGGCGCGCTTCGCGCAACCCGACGATCCGGACGCCAACCGCGCCGCGCGTTCGGACGAACCAGTCCTGCAGATCCGGGTCGGTCAGCGTCTCCATCGGGGCGACTGCTCCGCCGACGCGGACGGCGAGGAACAACGCCGGCAGCTCGATCGCCCCGAAGTGCAGGCCGACGAAGATCGATGGGCGACCGGGGGTGAAGGCGTCGGCCACGCCCTCCGGCGTCTCGACGTGGATCAGTTCCTCGAGGTCGGTCGGGGTGAGCGCAGGTGTCCGTGCTACTTCGAGGTAATAGCGCGCGGCGTGGCGATATGCGTGGCGAACGAGCCGTTCGAGGGCTCGCGAATCGCGGGCGGCAGCGCGGGCGAGCGGCGTGCCCCGGTCGTGGTTTGCCAGCCACGTCGCCACGCGCCGCAGGTTGCGTCGGGCACGGGCCGCGCGCCCGGGCGTGGCGCGATACCACAGGTCGCCCGCGAGTTCCGCCGCGCCGACGAGCGGCCGCTCCGGCAGGTGGCAGGCCAGCCACGAGACGGCGCCGAGGGTCCGGGCGCGCACGCTGCCCCCGCGCCGACCGCCCGTCACCGGCCCACCGTCAGGCGAATTGCGGCGCCGGACCGGGATCCGGGAGCCCAGCCTGCATCTGCGCGGCCCGACGCTCGAGATCGGCCGCCTCCTCGTCGGTCGCCGGCCAGATCGGCTTGAAGCTGTACCACTGATCCGGGGCGGCCGCGATCGTCGCGGCCAGCGCGTCGGTCATGGCCTGGGTCGCCCGCTGCAGCTCCGCGGGATCGGACGTAGCGACGTCGATCGGCTCCGACCACGAGACATGGAATGTGTCGTTGGGCTGCCGGCGGATCGTGATCGGCAGGATCCGCGAGCCGGTCTTCGCAGCGAGCGTCGCTGGGCCAGCCGGGAGTGCCGTCCACGCTCCGAAGAAACGCACCGGGATCCCGTCGGACCGGTAGCCCCAGTCGATCAACAGGCCCAGCATCTCGCGTCGCCGCAGCACGCCGAAGATCTCGCGCAAGTTCCGCCAGGCGATGAGCTTCACGCCCCACGACTCGCGATGCTTGCGAAGGATCTCGTACACCTCCGGGAATGACGAGTCGTCGGCGACCACGCTGATCGGCAAGCCGTGGTGGGCGATCGCCGCGGCGACGGCCTCGTTGCTGCCTACATGGCCGACGGTCAGGATCAGGCCACCACCGCCAGGTGCTCCCTGCCAGATCCGCTCGATCGCCTCGAGATCGAGCTCTTCGACACGGGAGACGAGCTCCCCGCGCGGTCGCGACGGCAGTCGCATCAGCTCGACGAGGTACGTCCCGTACCCGCGGTAGGCGCGCAGGGCGGCATCGCGGACGCGGGGATGGTCGGGCGGTAGCCCCAGGACATGGCCGAAGTTGCGGTTCGACCAGCGCCGCTTCGTCGGCCAGGTGAGGTACGACAGCTGCGCGAGGCGACCGATGACCGCCGCCGCCGGGCCAGGTGGCAGCACCGCCAGCAGCCACGCCGTCGTGCGGTACCCGAGCACCGCGAGTCGTTCGACGACGCGTGGGCTCGCACCGCCGCGCCGATGCGGTGCCTCGAGGCGTCGCTCGGCGGCCCTCGATGTGGTCCGAGGCTGGTCGCCCGCCGTCACTGGGCGGCGGCGACCCGGGCCTTCGAGCCGGCGAGCTTGCGCAGCGTGCGGACGGCCGGCTTCTCGGTGCCGACCAGCGTCTCCGAGTCATCGCCGCGGATGAACGCCTCGACGCGCTCGCGTCCGACGTCGTCCGGGATCTGGCGCGGGGGACTCTTCATGAAATAGGCGGACGGCGCCACGAGCGTGCCCTTGAGCCCGCGGTCCAGCCCGAGCTTGAGGCAGCGGATGGCGTCGGTGATGACGCCGGCCGAGTTCGGCGAGTCCCAGACCTCGAGCTTAAGCTCGGCGTTGAGAGGGACGTCCCCGTAGGTCGTGCCCTCCATCCGGATGTAGCACCACTTGCGGTCGAGCAGCCACGGAACATGGTCGGACGGTCCGACGTGGACGTCGTCGGGGTCGAGGTCGTAATCGAGCATGCTCGTGACCGCGTTGGTCTTCGAGATCTTCTTGGACTCGAGGCGTTCGCGCTCGAGCATGTTCAGGAAGTCAGTGTTGCCGCCGAAGTTGAGCTGGTACGTCCGATCCAGCCGGACACCGCGGTCCATGAACAGCCGCGTCAGCACGCGATGGCTGATCGTCGCCCCGACCTGGCTCTTGATGTCGTCGCCGATGACCGGCAGGCCCTCCTCGGCGAAGCGGCGCTGCCAGTACGGCTCTCGGCCGATGAACACCGGGATCGCGTTGACGAAGGCGACGCCGGCCCGCAGCGCCTGCTCGGCAAACCACTTGGTCGCCTCCTCGCTGCCGACCGGCAGGTAGGAGACCATCACGTCGACCTCGCGTTCGCGCAGGATGCCGACGATGTCGGCGGTCTCGCCCGGCGCCTTCTCGATCACCTGGCTGAGGTACTTGCCGAGGCCGTCGTGGACCATCCCGCGCTCGACGGGGACGCCGAGCTTGCCGACCTGCTGGAAGACGTACGTGTTGTTCGGCTTGGTGTAGATCGCCTCGCCGAGGTCCTTGCCGACCTTGTTCTTGTCGATGTCGAACGCGGCGACGAAGTCGATGTCGCCGACGTGGTAGCCGCCGAGGTTGACGTGCATCAGGCCGGGCACGAAGTCGTCGGCGTTCGCGTTCTCGTAGTAGTAGCGGCCTTGCACGAGGCTGCTCGCGCAGTTGCCCACGCCGACGATCGCGACGCGCACCTTGCCATCGCCGCGTCGTCCGGCGCCCGCCCAGGTGTTGGAAGGGGTGGTGCCGCCCTTGCCGTTGCCGTTCTTGCCGTTCTTGCTCACGGGTGCTCCTGTTCGGTGGGTCGGCCGGTGGCCGGCTGGTTGGCTTGGCTGCGGACGTGGAGGATCCGCTGGATTGTCGTGAGGGTCGCGCCGCCGGCGATGATGCCGAGGGCCAGGAAGAGGACGCTAGCGCCGATCGGCACGGCCATGCCGCCGGCCCCGCTCGATCCGTCGACGAAGTACGGGCGAGTTCCGAGGAGCCCGGCGAGGATCAGGCCCACGCTGAGCACCGCCAGCCGGACCTCGCGCGGCATGATCCCGATCGCCGCCATGCCGGCACCGCTCGTGAAGCCGAGCCCCTCGGACCGGGCTCGCGTATAGCTGACCATCA